>NZ_JBEXME010000010.1:0-240123 GCF_040610355.1 Nocardia sp. NPDC004168
GAGCCCGGTCTGGTCGAACTCGACGACTGGTGGCCGATGGGGCCCGCGCTGCGGCCGCGGCTGACGGAGGAACGTCTGCTGCTCGGCGGCGTCGGCTACAAGTCCGGATCGTCGAACGGCGTCGTGACCCCCCTGCGCCGCCGGGCGACCGAGGACGACCTATCGGATCCCCCCGAACGAATCGGCTGAAAGGTAACTGCCGCGATGATATACGACGACCTGAGCGGACCGGATCTACGCGAAGACCGGTGGCGCTTCCTCGAAGTCCCCCTCGGACCGGAGCAGACGTGGCGCTACGCCGACCCGGCCGCCCGCACCGAGGTCGGCGAGGGCGCGGTATCGGTCCGGATCGACGCCTTCACCCGATCCCACGCCGAGGTCCAGATTCTGGACAACCCGAAGCATCTGCTGGTGTCGACCGAAACATTCGATCTCACCGGCGGACCGCGGACCTTCGCGGTCGAGCTGGCGGCGGAGAACATCGGCGTCACCGGCGAGGACTACCGGGACGGCTTCGCCGCGTTCAACGTCCTCGACATGAGCAGCGCCCAGGTCTTCGACCTCATCGCGACGAGCAGGCACGCGTACGCCATTCACGAGCGGCTGTTCGTGCCGGGCGTCGTCCCCGCGGAGGAGGCGTTCACCCACGTCGTGCACGCTCCCTTGGCAGGGGTCGACATCAAACCCGGCGAGTTCCACCGCTACAGCGTCACCATCGACCGTGCCGCGGGCACCGCAGGCTGGTACGTCGACGACATCCCGGTGTACACCACGCGCGCGCCGCAGTTGCCGGAGACGGTGCAGATCGGTTTCGGCATCATCACCCTGCATCCGATCGAAGACGGGCGCAGCACGTCGCTGCGCGGGCAGGGACTGCACGCGTCGTGGCGCGACTTCACCGTGGCGTGACCGGATCCCAATCTTCGCGCGGAGTTCGCCGAAAAAGAATGGCGCCCAGCCACACTCGGCTGGGCACCAGGGTTGCCACCGCCTGCGGGGCGGCCGCTGCCGCCGATCAGACGCTCTCCTTGCGCGGCCATTCGACATTGCGCGGGCGGGCGTACTCGTCCGCCAGGGCGTCGTCCTCGTTCATGTCGTACTCGTAGTCGTATTCGTCCGACTCCGCACGGCGGCGCGGATCCCACACCATCGCCACGGCCGACACGGCCAACAAGGTCACGACAATGGCCGCGATGACTACATAGAGCACGTCTTCCACCCTCCTGAAAATAGACCGAACAGCACGCAGCCGTGCCGGATAAGCAACGCGCACAGCTTGTTTCACGCCGCTGGCATAGTAAGCCTGGCTGCCGGAAACCGGACATTCCGACGGCGGTTACCGACCGGTCGCCCCCGGATGCGGGACGGTCGGCAACTCCTGCCGAATCCGCGGAAACGCCTCCGCGAATCTTCAGCGTCGCTTAGGCTCGTCACCGTCCCGGTGGCTCCGGGACATCCGGCGCGGCACCGCACGCCCAAGCGTGCCGCGATCGCTGGTGGTAGCGGTGGGGTTCACCCGAATAGATGAACCTCGCCGTCCCCCATTTTCTATGAAATCCGAAGGACATTCAGTGGGAATCACCCGCATTGGGCATCCTTCGAGCTACCGTCTTCGGTCATGGACGACATCGAACTGCAGCCACCGACCGTCGCCTCCGCCAAGCAGACCGGCCTGGTCCTGGACATCGCCGCGCTCGACATCCACAACCCGCTCGCCCGGCCGGGCGAGATCACCTATCCCTATGTTCGCTGCACCGACCACCGGGTTCTGCGGCTACCCGAGCCGTTGCACCGGTGGGCCACCGAAACTATCGCCCTCAACCACACCAAGCACGCCACCGGCGCGCTGCCCCTGTTCCCCGGACAGGTCGAGTTCGGCATCCTCGACGGCACCATGTACGCCGAAGTCCTCTGACCAGCCTCGAGCCCGGCAGACCCGGCCGGGCTCTTCCGGGTCACGGGGATTCGCCGTAGCAGCCAGGCGGATTCGGCACCTCCGCTCGATCACTACCGCGCGCTCCCCCATCACGCGATGAAGGCGCGGATACGTTCCCTGCCGCTCGCGCACAGATGGCGATCCGCCCGCGTCGTGGCGACCTCGCGCCGGCTCACGTCGACGCGGGCGCCATGCGACGCTGTTGTCCCTGTTCGGTCCGGTCGGCAGCAGTTGCCGGTACCGCACCCGACCAGCAAGCCCGGCCCGAGCGAATGGGGCTGCGTGGCAAGAAAACGCCTGGTGGCTGCCCATTCCGGGTACGCGTGTGGCGCGGGTTGCGGGCGCACGACACACTGGAGCCCGTGAATCGCATGTCAACCCGGCACCGCCGCGGATCGGACGGCCTGCCGTGACCGATCTCGCCCGCGGTGAGAACCGCCCCGCGCCCGGCGACCGGCTGGCGGTCACCGTCACCTGCTCGGCTCCCGTCGACGTATCGGCGCTGTTGCTGAACTCGGCGGGGCGCGTGCGCTCCGACGCCGATTTCGTGTTCTTCAATCAACCGGTCGCCCCGGGCGTCACCTACCGGCACGGCCAGGGCGCGGGCGACGTGGTGGACATCCAGACCGGCGCGCTGCCCAGCGACGTGGACCGCGTCGTGGTCACCGCGAGCCTCGACGGCAGCGGGCCACCGACTTTCGCCGCCGCGGGCTCACTGCGCGCGACAATCGCGTCTTCGTCGAGCACACTCGCCTTTCCCATGACGGGTTTGAGCACCGAGACCGCCGTGGTGTGCGTCGAGATCTACCGCCGCGGCGGCGGATGGAAAGTGCGTGCGGTCGGCCAGGGGTACGACAACGGTTTGGCTGGTATCGCAACGGCTTTCGGTGTGAACATCGATGATGAACCGGCCCAGCCGACCTCGTCACCCGCTCCCGCACCGGCATACCGACCTGCGCCGCCCCCGGCACAACAACCTGCGCCACCTCCCGCGTACCAGCCCGCGCCCCCGCCCGCCTATCCACCGCAACCGGCCTATTCCGCGCCGGCCGCCGCGGTGCCGCCACCACCGATGCCCTCACCTCAGCAAGGAGCGCTGCCGATGCAGAGCGAACTGTTCGCCCCCAGCCACGCCGAAGTCACCGGCGCGGGCATCCAGAAGCAGGGCGGCAAGATGATCAAGGTGGCCGTCAACGGCGAGGTCATGGCTCGTGCCGGATCGATGGTCGCCTACCAGGGCGATCTGCAGTTCCAGGCGCTCGGCGCGGGCGGGATCGGCCGGGCGATCCAGCAGCGGTTGACCGGTGAGGGCGTTCCGCTGATGAAGGTGTCCGGGCGCGGCGACCTGTTCGTCGCCAACGGCGCCGCCGACGTGCACACCATTGATTTGGACGGCACCGACGGCCTCACCATCAACGGCGCCAATGTGCTCGCCTTCGATTCCGGCCTGCGCTACGACATCCGGATGGTGCAGGGCGCCGCCGGATTCGCGAGCAACGCCGGGTTGTTCAACTGCGTCTTCACCGGCCGCGGCCGCATCGCCATCACCACGCACGGTACGCCCGTGGTGCTCAACGTCGACCAGCCGACCTACGCCGATCCGCAGGCGGCGGTGGCGTGGTCGTCGAGCCTGCAGACCGGCATCAAACGCAATGATTCGTTCGGGCTGGGCAGGCTGATGGGCCGCAGCACCGGCGAGGGGATGACGCTGTCGTTCTCCGGACGCGGCTTCGTCATCGTGCAGCCGTCGGAGCTGCCGCCGGGCGGTTTCGTCGGAGGCACCGGCGGCGGGCAGGAGGCCGGCCAGAGCGGCGGTGTGCTGGGCGGCCTGTTCGGCTGACCCGCGAGTTCGGCGTTCAAGCCTGGAGCGATACGAGTTCCACGACGGTGATGTCCGACGGTGCGCCGACCCGCACCGGCGGGCCCCACGCCCCGGCCCCTCTCGTGACGTACAGCTGGGTGTCGCCGTACCGTTCCAGCCCGGCGACGGTCGGATTCGCCAGGCCCGCAAGGTAATTGCCCGGCCAGAGCTGGCCGCCGTGGGTGTGGCCGGACAGCTGCAGGTCGACGCCGTGCGCCACCGCGTCCTCGATCAGCACGGGCTGGTGCGCCAGCAGCACGGCGGTGCGCGTGCGGTCGCGGTCGCCGAGCGCCTTGCCGAAGTCCGGGCCCTGTCCGGTTCGCTCGCCCTGCACGTCGTTCACGCCCGCCAGGTCGAAGCCGGGCAGTTCGGTACGGGCGTTCGCGAGCAGGTGCATGCCGAGTTCCTGAACATGCTCCACCCACTGCTCGGCGCCGGAGAAGTACTCGTGGTTCCCGGTCACGAAGAACGCACCGTGGCGGGCACGCAGTCCGGCCAGCGGCTCGACGGCCGAGCGGAGGTGTTCGACGCTGCCGTCCACCAGGTCGCCGACGACCGCGATGAGGTCGGGCCGGGTGTCGTTGACGGTGCGCACCACGCGTTCGGCGAAGCCGCGTCCCAGGGTCGGGCCGAGATGCACGTCGCTCACCACCGCGATGCGGAACCCGTCCGCTCGGCGCGGCAACTTCGCCAGCGGCACGGCGACCCGCTTCACACTGGGTCCGTCCAGCACGCCATGGGCGCCGATGCCGACCGTGGTCGCGGCCGCCGCGACGGCGGCGCCACCCATCACCCGCGCGACGAAGACACGGCGCGGCACCCGGCTCAGCGGGGACTCGGCCGGAGCGGTCGTGCCCCGCGGGGACTCCGGAGCGGAGACGGTTCTCGCCGAGGTGGAACCGCTTTCCGCTGAAGACTCCAGCTCAGACCCGGCCCTCGCCAGCGACTCCGGCCCAGCCCCAGCTCCAACCGACGACTCCAGCCCAGCCCCAGCTCCAACCGACGACTCCAGCCCAGCCCCAGCTCCAACCGACGAATCCAGCCCAGCCCCAGCTCCAACCGACGAATCCAGCCCAGCCCCAGCTCCAACCGACGACTCCGGCGCTGACCCAGCTCCCGCTGACGGCTTCAGCCCAGACTTGGGCCCCGCCAACGACTCCGGGCCCGCTGGGGCCTCCGCCCCAGACCCCGCCCCCGCCGACGACTCGGGCCCGAGCCTCGCTCCCGCTGAGAGCTCCAGCTCAGACCCGGCCCTCGCCAGCGACTCCGGCCTCGCCGACGACTCGGGCCCCAGCCCGGCTCCCGCTGGGAGCTCCAGCTCAGACCTGGCCCCCGCCAACGACTCCTGCACGGCTCCCGCCGAGGAACCCGGTCCCAACCCGGCTCCCGCCACGGACTCCGACGCGAACCCGGTTTCCGCATGTGTCTTCGGTTCGCGTGGCACCCGGCCTCGATCAGACCAGCGCAGCGCCAAAGCTCGAATCGGCTCGCCGGCCACCAGCGCGAGCAGCAGGTATATGAACAACGCGCCCCACAGGTAGCCGGGCCAGGCGATGATCCGGATCAACGCGAACGGAGCGGACGCCAACTCCGCCACCGTCGTGCCCAACAGCAGCAAGGGTCCTGCCAAAACAACGGCGGTACCGACGCGACGCGTGCGGGAACCCGCTGTGGTCGTGTCCCGCACGAGTCGCCGCCATATATACCAGTGCGCGCCGACCACCGTGAGCACGACGACTCCCACGAGAACGAGCACGGCGACACCGACCAGAACACTCTTCACGACCACGGCGGCACTCTCTGTGAACATTCGGCTTGCGCGGCATCAACTTACGTCACAGCGCGGGCCGCGCAGGGCCGGCGACTTCCCGGTGCCGGTTATCTCGTTCGTTCCAGCACGCCGCGCAGAAATGCCGCTTGACCCGCATGCTGCAGATCGTCCGAGATCACGCTGACCAGCCGCACACCCAGGGTCACCGGCGGATCCCATCGGGTGTCCACGACGCGGTCCAGATCGCCGTCCACCAGTCCCCGGACGAAGCGCAGCGTCTGTTCGTGCACCGCGTCGTAATACCCCGTGAGCAACTCGGCGGGCGCTCGGACCGCCGCCACGTCGGCGGGCTGGTCGCCGTAGCCGGTCGCGCCCTTGTCGATGGGTAGCCCGAAGCGGTCGTACCAGCCATGGGCGGTCCAGACCTGCTCGATACCGGCCACATCCGCGATGTGGTCGTCCTGCACACGAGTCAGATGCCAGATCAACCACGCGATCGAGTTGGCGCCGGCATCGATCCGGTGAGCGAGGATGTCCTCCCCCAGTCCGTCGACCGCTTCGTGCACCACCTCCCTGATCCGCTCGTAAGCGTCGGTCAGCACGTCGGCACTGGTCGCCATCAGTCGACTCCTCTCGAGTGTCCGCTGACCCGACGGTACCCAGCGTGACCGCCCGGCACGAGCGCCGACATACGTGCCGCGAATTTTCGCACGACCGAACCACATTGAACGTACCGTTATTCAACGGTACGATGTGTGGTGGTGAGATTGGGTCGATGACCTTCCGAATCGGTCACCGACCGGACGATGACGTACCGAAGTGAGGAAGTACCGATGATTCACGACGTCGAGACCGGACGCGCCCGGCGAGCGGTTGTCCGCGTGGCGATGGTCGCCGCGCTCGCACTGACCCCCGTTGCCGCGGCCGCCGTGCCCGCGGTCGCCGCACCCGCTGTGGCGCAGCCGACCGTTACACAGGTGGCCCAGGCCGACGAGATCCACGGCGGCTGGCACCGCCACGGAGGGTGGGGCCACGGCGGCTACGGCGGCTGGGGTGGCTACGGCGGATGGGGCGGCTACGGCGGCTACTGGGGTAGCCCGTTCGGCTACTGGGGCAGCCCGTTCGGCGTCTGGCCTGGCATCGCCTGGCTGCTGCCCGGCTCCGGTAGCGCGTTCTGAGACTAGCGATCCGCACAGTCGGCCAGGTGATCCCGGCTCCGCGCGGCATCGCGCGTGCGGAACCGGAATCATCTGCCGCCGGGGGCGAGACGATCGCCGATCCCACTTCGCTGCCGGCACCCCTACGCTCGAGGCATCAGCGATAGCCCGCGGGATGAGCGCCGCCGCGACGACCGCGACCACGCACTACCGGCGCCGCGGTCACCGCTCACCTGAGTGCAGTGGGGGCATTGACGCAGCATCCCCGCAGCGCCCAGCTGTCGCTATTGACTGAATCGCTCTCGGAACCAGGACTTTTTGCTGAAATCACCCCACGCGCTCGACCAATTTTGCTGCGCCGCAGGCCAATAGCACATATTCGGCAATCGACAGCATCGTATCGACGAAACCAACAGTGTCCCCGCATAATTCATGCGCGCATTCGTCGCGAGCGCGGCACGGATTTTTCCACGGAATTCGCAGAACGATTGCTTCGGGAATCCACTGCGGCCAGAATGGTGGGGCCGAGAACCGGCATCTTGGGGATTCGTCGGCACTCGTGGCCGACACGACTAAGTGGGGAAATACGATGAGAGTCAATAGATTCGCCGCAACCGCCCTACTCGCGGTCGGGGCCACCGCAATTGCGACGGGCGTCGCGCACGCCCAGCCCGCCACGCCCGCGCAGGTCAGTGTGCACGGTGTCGAGCAGGGCCTCGGTTTCACCTCGGCTCCCGCCGACGACGGGACAGGGGTGGTCACAACCCTCGACGCGGGCACCTTCGCGTTGACGGCCGACGCCGCGGCGGTCGAGCTGCGGAGCGAAACGGGACAGGTCGTCGCGACGCTGCCGCTGGCGTTCCAGGCCTCCGGCGCGACCCACGGGCTGGCCCCCGCGATCACCGACGCGGGCCGCACCCTCACGGTGACGCCGGTGGGTTCGCCCGCCACCACCGAGCGCCTCAACCAGTTCGTCGGTGAGGACGAGACGCTCGCCCGCAAGCAGTACAACGCCGGGATCGGCGCCCTCATCGGCGCGGGGATCGGCGCCGTGCTCGGCTTCTTCCTCGGCGGGGTCGGCGCGCTGGTCACCATCCCGATCGGCGCGGGCATCGGTGCGCTGATCGGTTTCTCCACGCCGTAGTCGGCCGGTTCGGTGTGCGGCCGCCGCAGGGCGACCGCACACCGATCGCCGGTCGAACCGCCGGGATTCCCTGGCGCGTGCGCTCGCGCGCCACTCGCCGAGGGGGACGCGGCGATCCGACCGTCGATGGTTGCCGTCCAGCCCCGTGGACCGCGAGCCAAAACCAAATGCCCGGCCGTGCGCTGGGGCATGATGGGATGGCACGGAGACGATCGGAGCGAGACACAGGATCCGCGAGATGGCACAGCGCAGTTCCCTCTCGCAGCGGCGCGCTGCACTGGAACAAGAGTGGTCCCGATGGATACCGGCCGGGACACCGCAGGGTGATTCCGCGCTGCGCAGCGAGGTGGCGCAATCATGGCTGCGGTCGCTGCGCACCGTCGATCCGTCCTGCGAGCACGCGCCAGTCGCCGACGCCGACGTGACCGCGCGCTGGGCCGCGTCTTCTTTGCGCACACCGGTATCCGAGTTGACCGATCAGTTGCGCGACATCACCGAGGGCGCGGGCTACGTCGCGGCGATCACCGACGAGACCGGAACCATCCTCTGGTCGCACGGTGGTCCGGTGATGCGCCGCCGCGCCGAACAGGTGAACTTCGCGCCGGGCGGTCGCTAGGACGAGGCGCACATGGGCACGAACGCGCTCTCGCTGGCGCTGCGCACCGAACAGCCGCACACGGTGTTCTCCGCCGAGCACTTGGTCGCCGCACTGCACGGCTGGGTCTGCTACTGCGCACCCATCCGTGGCGCGGACGGTCGCCAGCTCGGCGTACTCGACCTGTCCACCACCTGGGACCGCGCCCACCCGCTGGCCATGTCCACCGCCCGCACCCTGGTCACCGCCATCGAGACCAAGCTGCACCACCGGATGGCCGCGCCCGGGGTCCGGCTGACCTGCCTCGGCGCGGCCCGCTTGATCCGGGACGGCGCACCCGTCCGGCTACGCCCGAGGCACCTGGAGCTACTGACGCTGTTGGCGCTCGAGCCCGAGGGCTTCACCCACGAACGCCTGCACTTCGCGGTGTACGGCGACCGGCCGGTCGGCACGAGCACGCTCAAATCGGAGATGTCCTATCTGCGTCGCGCCACCGGCGGAGACATCGCCAGCCGGGTCTATCGGCTGGTGAGCCCCCTGTCCTGTGACGCCGTGGACGTGCTCGCGGCGCTCGAAGCGGGCGACACCGCGACGGCGGTCGAGTTGTATCGCGGCCCCTTGCTGCCGGATTCGGACACGCCGGGCATCGTGCAGTGGCGCGAGTACCTGGAAGTCGGTGTGCGCACCGCGGTGCTGTCCAGCGGAAACGTCGAGCACGCACTGCGCTACGGGGAGCGCGCACCGCACGACATAGAGATCCACGAACACGCGTTGCGCTTGCTTCCCCGGGGCGACGGGCGCCGGGCGCTCGCGGTCGCCCGTTTGCACGGCGCGCTGCGCGACTGAGCTCGCGCGCCTCAACGTTTCGTCAACCCTCGCGGGGCATAGTGACCCGCATCACGGCCGACCCGCCGTGTGCATCACGTCCGCAACCAGCGAGGAGTCACCCGCCATGAGCTACGCGAAGCCGGGAACCGAGGGCAGCGTCGTCGAATTCGCCACGCGCTACGACAACTTCATCGGCGGTGAGTGGACCGCGCCGGTCGAAGGCCGCTACTTCGAGAACCCGTCGCCGGTGGACGGCCAGACGTTCTGCGAGGTCGCGCGGTCCTCGGCGGCCGACATCGACCTGGCCCTGGACGCCGCGCATCAGGCGGCCGACGCGTGGGGCGCGACGTCGACGACCGAACGGGCCAATATCCTCAACAAGATCGCCGACCGGATCGAGGACAACCTCGAGGCGCTGGCGGTGGCCGAAACGTGGGAGAACGGCAAACCGGTACGGGAGACGCTGGCCGCCGACCTGCCGCTGGCGGTCGACCACTTCCGCTACTTCGCCGGGGCGGTCCGCGCCCAGGAAGGCGGGATCAGCGAAATCGACGCCGACACCATCGCCTACCACTTCCACGAGCCGCTCGGCGTCGTCGGCCAGATCATCCCCTGGAACTTCCCGATCCTCATGGCCACCTGGAAGCTCGCGCCCGCCCTCGCCGCGGGCAACGCGGTGGTGCTCAAGCCCGCCGAGCAGACCCCGGCCTCGATCCTGAAGGTCGTCGAACTGATCGCCGATCTGCTGCCGCCGGGAGTCCTCAACGTGGTCAACGGCTTCGGCGTCGAAGCGGGCAAGCCGCTGGCGGCCAGCCCGCGCGTGGCCAAGGTCGCCTTCACCGGCGAGACCACCACCGGCAGGCTGATCATGCAGTACGCCAGCGAGAACATCATCCCCGTCACGCTCGAACTGGGCGGCAAGAGTCCCAACATCTTCCTGCCCGACATCATGGCCGCCGACGACGCCTTCCTGGACAAGGCCGTGGAGGGCTTCGTGATGTTCGCGCTCAATCAGGGTGAGGTGTGCACTTGTCCGTCCCGCGCGCTGATCCACTCCTCGATCTACGACGAGTTCATCGCCCGGTGCATCGAGCGGACCAAGGCCATCCGCAGCGGCAATCCGCTCGACGAGGCCACCATGATCGGCGCGCAGGCCAGCAACGACCAGTTCGAGAAGATCCTGTCCTACATCGACATCGGCCGCCAGGAAGGCGCCGAGGTGCTCACCGGCGGCGGCCCGCGCAAGGTCGACGAGTTCCCCGGCGGCTTCTACGTCGAGCCCACGATCTTCTCCGGCCGCAACGACATGCGGATCTTCCAAGAAGAGATCTTCGGACCGGTCGTGTCGGTGACCACGTTCGACTCCGTGGACGAGGCGCTGAAGATCGCCAACGACACCCTCTACGGACTCGGCGCGGGTGTGTGGACCCGCGACATCAACGCCGCCTACCGCTTGGGCCGCCAGATCAAGGCGGGCCGGGTGTGGACCAACTGCTACCACGCCTACCCCGCGCACGCGGCCTTCGGCGGGTACAAGAAGTCCGGCATCGGACGCGAGAACCACCGAATGATGCTCGACCACTACCAGCAGACCAAGAACCTGCTGGTCAGCTACTCGCCGGACAAGCTCGGATTCTTCTGATGCCGCAGCCGGTCCGCCGCGTCGAGTTCACCGGACCCGCGGAAGCGCTGCTGCGCCGACTGATCGAACAGCACGGTCCGGTGATGTTCCATCAGTCCGGCGGCTGCTGCGACGGCAGCGCACCGATGTGCTACCCGCGCGGCGAGTTCCGGGTCGGCGGGTCGGACCTGCTGCTCGGGTACCCGGCGGCGGATACCCCGTTCTGGATGAGCGCCGACCAGTACGACTACTGGCGGCACACCCATCTCACCGTGGATGTGGTGCCCGGCCGAGGTAGCGGGTTCTCCCTGGAAGCGCCCGAAGGCGTGCGCTTCCTGATCCGCTCGCGGCTGCTCACCGACGAGGAACTCGCCGTGCTCGAAGCCGAGCCGCCACCCACCGGGGCGGATCTGTCCCACTGAGATCGGGGCACGGGCTGCTCACCGAAGCTCCGGTGAGCAGCCCTTCCCGGTTCACAGGGCGGACAAAAATTCCATGCGGGAATAGTCGGCAACCGGATACGGTCGTTCGAGGTGGTTAGACAGGCGAACGAGAGGGGCCGCGGGTGGCGACCGAGACCGCGACGGTGTCCGTGGGTTTCCGATCCGAGCGCGGTGCCATTCTCGGCTCGCTGATGCTGGCGACCGCGCTGGTCGCGCTCGACTCGACGGTCATCGCCACGGCGGTGCTCACCATCACCGACAGTCTCGGCGGCTTCGCGCAGTTCCCCTGGTTGTTCTCCATCTATCTGCTGGCGCAGGCGGTGACGGTGCCGATCTACGGCAAACTCGCCGACACCGTGGGCCGTAAACCGGTGATCCTGTTCGGCATCGCGATGTTCGCGCTGGGTTCGCTGCTGTGCGGCGTCGCGACCAGCATGCTCGGACTGATCGTCTTCCGCGCCGTCCAGGGTATCGGCGCGGGAGCGATCCAGCCGATGACGATGACGATCGCGGGCGACTTGTACACGCTGTCCGAGCGTGCCAAGGTCCAGGGCTATCTGGCCAGCGTGTGGGCCATGTCGAGTGTGGCGGGCCCGCTGCTGGGCGGCCTGTTCGCCGAGTACGTCAGCTGGCGCTGGATCTTCCTGATCAACCTTCCGCTCTCCGCGCTCGCCGGATGGATGCTGGTGCGTAATTTCGCCGAGAGCGCGCCCCGGCAGCGGCAGAGCGTCGACTATCTGGGCGCGGCACTGCTGACGTTCGGCGCAGGCGCGTTGATCCTCGGACTGCTCGAAGGCGGGCAAGCCTGGGCGTGGTCGTCTCCGTCGAGCATCGGGATCTTCGCGGGCGGCGCGGTCGTGCTCGTGCTGTTCGGGCTGGTGGAACGCGGAGCGCGGAATCCGATCCTGCCGCTGTGGGTGTTCACCCGGCGCGTCGTGATCGCGAGCAGCTTGGCGTCGGTGCTGGTCGGCGCCGTCGTTCTCGGCGCGACCTCCTATGTCCCCACCTTCACCCAGGGCGTGCTGGGCACCGGGGCGCTGGTCGCGGGTCTGACGGTGGGCGCACTCACGCTGGGGTGGCCGCTGGCCGCGTCCCAAGCGGGAAAGGTGTACCTGCGCTTCGGCTTTCGCACCACTGCCTTGATCGGTAGCGGATTGGCCGCCCTCGGCGCCACCAGCACGTTGTTCATCACGCAGCATTCCACCCTGTGGCAGGTCGCGGCGTCCTGCTTCGTGATCGGCACCGGGATGGGACTGGTCGCCACCCCCACCTTGATCGCCGCGCAGACCAGCGCCGAGTGGACCGAGCGGGGTGTGGTCACCTCGGCCAACATGTTCGCACGCTCGATCGGCAGTGCGGTGGGCGTCGCGGTGTTCGGCGCCATCGTGAACTCGCGCGTCGGCCACACCGATCATCCGGAGCCCGCCACACTGGCCTCGGCGGTGCATCTGGTCTTCGTCACGATCGCGGCGATGGCCGTCGTCCTGCTCGTCGCCTCGGCCATGATGCCCCGGCGTTCGGCGAACGCCTGAGGCGAGACAGCGGGTTTTCGGAAGCGTTCGAACCGCGGCCGGCGCAAGCTGGCGTTCCAACCGAACGAGATTCTGGAGGTCGCAGTGGCGCAGGCCGTATGCGTAATAGTCGGCGTGTTCTTCCTGGGTATGGGTATCTACGCGCTCGCCGCGCCCGCCGCTCTGATTCAACCGTTCGGCATCCGGCTCACCGAACCGAGCGCGCGCTACGAGGTGCGCGCCGTCTACGGCGGCTTCGGACTGGCGATGGCGGCCGTGCTCGCGGTGGCCGCCATCGACCTCGCAGGGCTGCGCGGCGGGATCATGGTCGCGATCGGCGCGGCACTGGCGGGCATGGCCCTCGGCCGGGTGCTCTCGGCCGTGCTCGATGAGCGAACCGCGTTCTATCCCACCTGGTTCTACGGCGCGGTGGAGGCGATCGGCGCCGCCGCGCTCTTCCTCGCCGTCTAGCGGAAAACGGGCCGTCAGCTGGTGTGCGTAACGTCGGTCGGCGTGCTGGAACTGCCGAGTTTGCGCAGCACGAAGTATCCGGCCGACACCAGCACCGCCCACACCGCGCCGACGACGAGGGCCGTGCGCCCGCTGTCGGTGAACAACAGCAGCACGACCACCAAACCGAGGAACGCCAGCGCGAGCACGGTGGTGTAGGGCGCGGCGGGCAGCCGGTAGTCGCTGGCGGGCAGTTCGCCGCGGGCGACCTTGGCCCGGTAGAGCAGGTGACAGACCAGGATGACGCCCCAGACGAAGATGATGCCGATGGTCGACACCGAGGTGATGTAGGCGAAGGCCTTGTCCGGGGAGATGACATTGACGATCACGCCGATCACCATCGCCGCCGCCGACACGGAGATCCCCACATAAGGCACCGCGTTCGCGCTCAGTTTGTTCAGCCGGGCGGGCGCCTCGCCGTGCAGCGACAAGGTGCGCAGCATCCGGCCGGTGGAGTAGATCCCCGAGTTACACGATGACAGCGCCGCGGTGAGCAGCACGAAGTTGACGATGCCCGCCGCGCCCGGGATGCCGATCAGCTCGAAGACCTCCACGAACGGGCTCTTGCCCGCGTGGAAATTGCGCCAGCTGGACACCGACATGATCACAACGAGCGCACCGACATAGAACAGGCCGATCCGGAAGGGGAGCGTGTTGATCGCCTTGCGCAGAGTCTTGCGCGGCTCGCGCGCCTCCCCGGCGGTGACGCCGACCAACTCCACGCCGACGTAGGCGAACAGCACGATCTGCAAAACGAGCAGCGACTGACCGATGCCGTTGGGGAACACGCCCCCGTCGGCCCACAGATTGGTGACGGTGGGGTTCGTCGCGTGCCCGAAGCCGAACAGCAGCACGCCGATGCCGAGCAGGATCATGCCGACGATCGCGGTGACCTTGATGGTGGAGAACCAGAACTCGCCCTCGCCGAACAGCCGCACCGAGATCAGATTCGCGCAGAACATCACCGCGAGCACGACCAGCGCGGTGACCCACGGGGCGATGTCGAACCAGTACTCCACGTACTTGCCCGCCACCGTGATCTCGGCCATGCAGGTGGCCACCCACACCGCCCAGTACGACCAGCCGGTGACGAAGCCGGCGAAGCGGCCGAGGAACTCGTGCGCGTACTCGGCGAAACTCCCCGAGATCGGCCGGTAGGTCAGCAGTTCGCCGAGCGCCCGCATGATCACGAAGATGGCCAGGCCCGCCGCCAGGTAGGCCAGGATCAGGCCGGGGCCGGCCTGCTCGATCGCGCCGCCCGCGCCGTAGAACAGGCCCGTGCCGATCGCGCCGCCGATGGCGATCATCTGGATGGTGCGCGGGCTCAGGCCCCGGGCATAACCCTCCGAGTCGCCGGTGTCCGCCGGAACCGATGGTCCCGCGTCCTGGAGGTGACGGTCGGAGGCTGTCATACTGCGGTCCTTTCGCTGGGCAGCGATGCGACGATCCGGTCGCCGAACACGCGACGTCGGATCATCGCACGTCCGGTCCGGAGCACGTGGTCACGCTACCGCCCCGCCCGCGCGCGCGTCGTCTCCGGGCCGACCGCGGCGGTCGTGCGCGGTTACCGGACGGGCGTCCGGCATGCCATCATCGGATTCCCCGACGATGGGTTCCCGTCATGACCGAATCGCCGTCCCGGCGCACGCGAACGCGCCGCTACGCGCTCCGCACCGCCGTCGTCCTGCTCGCTGTCGTCGCCGTCTTGGCCGGCGCGGCGTTCGCGACGACCGCGGTCCTGCACATCCCGGCCCCGCCGACGCTGCTGCGACTGCTGACCGACCCGCCTTCGACACAGGGCGAACTGTTCGAGAGCCGCACGGTGGCCGCCTCCCCCACGCCGCGTCCGCTGCCGGTCGCACCGCGGCCGCTGCCCGACGGGGTGCCGTGGAAGGGCTCGCAGATCTCGGTCGCCGACTTCCTCGGCGCCACGCACACCAATTCGTTCCTCGTTCTGCGCGGCGGCGCTCTCACCCACGAGTGGTATCGCGACGGCGTCACGGCCACCACCCGCCAGTCCTCGTGGTCGGTAGCGAAGTCCGTCGTGTCACTGCTGACCGGCCGCGCCATCGCGGCGGGGCGGCTCAACGAAGACGACCGCCTGGTGCGAATCCTGCCCGAGCTGACCACCGGCGGCCCGTACGACACCGTGACCATCCGCGACTTGCTGGACATGGCCTCCGGCGTAGACGTCGACGAGAACTACAACAAGTACATGCCGCTGACCGGCACCGCCCGGATGTATCTCACCGAGGACCTCGCCGGGTTCGCCCGCGAGCATCAGGGCCTGCGGTTTCCGCCGGGCAGCGCGGGCGAGTACCGCAGCGTGGACACCCAGCTGCTGGGCATGGCGCTTGCGCGGGCCGAGGGCCTGCCACTGAGTGAACTGCTGGAACGCGACCTGTGGGCTCCGATCGGCGCCGAGGACGCCGCGCTGTGGAATCTCGATCGCGCGGGCGGTCAGGAGAAAGCGTTCTGCTGCCTGAACGCGACGGCCCGCGACTTCGCCAAGATAGGTCAGATCGTCTTGGACGGCGGGCGCGTCGGCGACGCGCAGATCGTGCCGCCGGCCTGGATCGAACGCATCCGCACCCCGGTCCACCGGGTGGGCGACTGGCCCTACGGCGCGCAGTGGTGGCACCCGACCGGTGGGGACGGCGCCGATCTCACCGCCGTCGGCGTCTACGGCCAGTACGTCTACGTCGACCCGCCCAGCGGCACCGTCATCGTCAAACTCAGCGACTACGGCACCACCCAGGACGAGCAGGAGACCATCGAGGTGTTCCGCGCGATCGCGCGCGGCTGAGCCGGCCGGCGAAATACACCGGGGACCCGCGACGTTGGCAGTGGAGATCGCCACTGTGAGGAGACCCATGATCGACGTCCCGCTGTCCGTACTGGATCTCGCGCCGGTGCAGTCCGGCCGCACCGTCGGCGAGGGGCTCGACGCGACCACCGAATTGGCCCGGCGCACCGAGGCTTTGGGCTACCACCGCTTCTGGGTCGCCGAGCATCACAACATGCCCGGCATCGCCAGTTCGGCGCCGAGCGTGCTGCTGGCCCACCTGGCCGCGGCCACCTCGACCATCCGCGTCGGCTCCGGCGGGGTGATGTTGCCCAACCACGCGCCGCTGGTCGTCGCCGAGCAGTTCGGCACCTTGCACGCGCTGCATCCCGGACGGATCGACCTGGGCATCGGACGCGCGCCGGGCACCGACCAGGCGACCGCACGGGCGCTGCGGCGGACCGCGGACGGACTGTCGGCGGAGTCGTTCCCCCAGGAACTGGCCACGTTGCTGGGCTACTTCCGCGGGTCCGACCCCGGCGGCATCGCCGCCACGCCCGGGCGCGGTGAGGAACCGGAGGTCTGGCTGCTCGGCTCCAGCGGCTACAGCGCCCAGGTCGCGGCGCTGCTCGGGGTCCCGTTCGCCTTCGCACACCACATCGCCCCCGACAACACCGAGCCCGCGCTCGCGCTCTACCGCGAGCACTTCCGGCCTTCGGAGCGCCTGGAGCGCCCGCATGCGATGGTCGCGGTCGCGGCGATCTGCGCGGACACCGACGAGCGCGCCGAAATCCTGGCCGGCCCGCGCGACCTGGCCTTCCTGAACCTGGTGCGCGGCACACCGCAGGCACTGGCCACGCCGGAGGAAGCGGCCGCGTTCCGTCCGTCGGAACAGGAGCGCACGTTCATCCGGCAGCGCCGGGCCGGGCAGTTGCTCGGCTCCCCGGAGACGGTGCGCGGTCAGCTCGAGGATCTGCTGCGCCGCACCCAGGCCGACGAGCTGATGATCAACACGCTGGTCTACGACATCGACGACCGCGCCCGATCGTTCGAACTGCTCACCGAGAAGGTCGCGGCCTGAGGCGGGTCAGTGCAAGCGGAAGCCGTGGTTGGCCAGCGATTCCCGCAACCGATGCCTGCCGTTGAGTGCCGCCGCGGAGGCGAGCCGGGCCAGCACACGTTCGGTCCAGGAATGCGAGAGCCGTTGTTCGGCATAGAATTCCGCGATCCGGGTCTCGTACTCGGCCACGTGCACCCGCTGCGCGTCCAAATCGTAGGTCTCCCGATGCAGGACGGCGTCCTGCGGCAGGCGCGGCTTCACCCGCGCGTCCTCGGCGGGATCCGGGTGACCGACCAGCAAGCCGAAGACGGCGAAGACCTGCGGCGGCAATCCCAGCTCGGCGGCGACTTCCTCCGGCTTGTTGCGCAGCGCGCCGATGTAGACGGTGCCGAGCCCGAGCGATTCCGCCGCCACCACCGCGTTCTGCGCCGCGAGCGCGGCGTCGATGAATCCGACGTAGCTCGATTCCAGGTAGTCCGCGCCCTCCAGCGGCGCGCTCCGGTCTTCGGCGAGCTGGCGCAGGCGCGCGAAATCGGCCGTCCAGACCAGCAGCACCGGCGCTTGCACGATGTGGGCCTGATCGCCCGCGAGCGCGGCCAGGCGCGCCTTGCGTTGCGGGTCACGCACCGCGATGACGCTCCAGACCTGCAGATTCGACGAGGTCGGCGCGGACTGCGCCGCGGAGATCAGCAGCCGCAGTGTGGCGTCCGGCACCGGGTCGGACAGGTAGCGGCGCACCGAGCGATGCTCGTGCAGCACCTGCAGGACCTGGTTCCACTGCGCGGGTTCGACCGGTTGCGGGTCGCGGTAGCGCTGTTGCACGGCGTGGGTCGGGGTCAGCACGGACTGCGTCATGGGCATCATCCTTTCGCCAGGACGGCGCGCCGTCAGCGGTTGGCCGCAGCCTGAGCGGAACACAGGTAGGGTAAGTAAGGCAATCCTAATTATTTATATCGGAGGTTCTCTTGGCACGTCCCCGCACCACCCTCACGGTGCAGCGCACCGAATGGCTCACCCCGCACTTGATCCGGGTGTACCTCGGCGGTCCCGGCTTCGCCGCGTTCCGTCCCAGCGAGTTCACCGACTCGTACGTGAAATTCATTTTCCCGCAGGACGGGAACGAGGTGCTGCGCACCTACACCGTCCGGTCCGTCGACCCCGTCGCCGGAGAGATCGCGGTCGACTTCGTCTACCACGGCGCGGAGGGCATCGCGGGACCGTGGGCTGCCGCGGTCCAGCCCGGCGAGACCATCGATTTCCATGGCCCCAACGGCGCCTACGCCCCGCGCCCGGACGCCGACTGGTATCTGCTGGCCGGTGACGAGGCGGCGCTGCCCGCCATCGCCGCCGCGCTCGAGGCGATGCCCGGCGAGGCGACGGGGCTGGCGTTCGTCGAAGTCGCAGGTCCGGACGACGAACTGCCGGTGAAGAAGCCGGACGGCATCGAGCTGACCTGGCTGCACCGCGGCGCGCGGCCCCCTGGCGAGGTGCTCGCCGAGACCGTTCGCTCCGCGCCGTGGACGCCGGGGCAGGTCCAGGTGTTCATCCACGGCGAAGCCGAAGCGGTCATGAAAGACCTGCGCCGCTACATCCGCAAGGATCGCGGCGTTTCCGCCGAGTGGGCGGCGTCGATCTCCGGATATTGGCGCCGCGGCCGCACCGAGGAGGGCTTCCGAGAGTGGAAGGCCGAACTGCGGGCGGTCGAGGGGGCCAACGGCTGAACCGTCAACTCAGCAGTCCGACGATGGTGGCGGACAGGAAGCTGACCAAGGTGGCGCCGTAGAGCAGGCGAAGCCCGTTGCGGGCGATGACGGTGCCTTGTTTCTCGCTGAGGCTGCGGACCGCGCCGGTGACGATGGCGATGGTGGAGAAGTTCGCGAACGACACCAGATAGGTGGAGACGATCGCGACGGTGTGGTCCGACAGTCCGGCGTGTTGCCGGTTCAGTTCCTGCATGGCGACCACTTCGTTGGACACCAGCTTGGTGCCCATGAACCGGCCCGCGGCCGCCGCCTCGTCCCACGGGATGCCGGTCAACCAGGCCAGCGGGGCGAAGACGTGGCCCATCACGTCCTGGAACGTGGTGCCGTGGAACAGCGCCGCGAAGATTCCGTTGACCATGGCGAGCAAGGCGATGAATCCGATCAGCATGGCCGCGACGGTGAACGCGACCTTGAAGCCGACCAGGATGTATTCGGTGAGCATCTCGAAGAACGATTGCCGCTTACGGCTGTCGGCGATCTCCTCGCCGATCAGCCGGGCATCGTCGGCGGCGCCGACCTTGTAGGGGTTGATCAGCGAGCACACCACGAAGGCGCCCAGCATATTCAGCACGATGGCCGCGATCACGTACTTCGGGTCGATGAGCACCATATAGGCGCCGAGGATGCCCGCCGAGACCGTCGACATCGCCGAGGCCGCCAGGGTGTACATCCGCTGCGGCGGAATGTCGTCGAGCATGGCCCGCAGCGAGATGAACACCTCTGATTGGCCGAGGATCGCGGAGGCGACCGCGTTGAACGATTCGATCCTGCCGAAGCCGCTCACCCAGGCCAGCAGCAGGCCGAGGTACTTGATGATCAACGGCAGAACCCGCAGGTGTTGCAGGATGCCGATCAGCGCGGACACGAGCACGATCGGCATCAGCACCGCGAACAGGAACGCGGGCCCGCCGCTGCCGACGGCGGGCAGGTCGCCGAATACGAACGCGGTGCCCTGGGCGGCGTAGCCGAGGATGTGGGCGAAGGCGTCGCTGACCGCGCGGATCACCGTGCCTCCGATCCCGGTCTTCAGCAACAGGAAACCGAGCGCGAGTTGCACGATCAAAAGGACGACGATCCGCGGCAGCCGAGCGGCGGCGGCGCGGCGGTCGGTACTGGGCAGCCAGGCCAGCAGCAGGAAGCACATCAGCCCGGCGAATCCGATCAGATGATGCACGCGCACCTCGGCTGCCGTGACGTACTTCGGCTTATGGGAGCACCTCTCATGTCGGTTTATGGTGCGGTGTCTCCACAGTTGAGAAGCTCGGCGCGGCTGTCGGCGCACCGGCCGCCGACCGGCCGCCCGGGACGATTCCGGGCGGCCGGGCATGGTTCACCGGCCGCTACGGTCGCGGCGCGCGCAACGCCTCCTCCACGAACTGCGTGGTGTAGGTCTCGGACAGGTCGATCCGATCGCGCACGGGACGCACGTTCTTCGAGTACTTGCCGAGGATCTCCAGAACGTTCTGCGCGCCTTCGGGTTTCATCAACCCGTCGCCGTTGAACATGCCGATGGAATCGCGGATCGACTGGACGTAGAGGTCCTTGCCCGCGCTCGCGTACTGCGGCGGCATCTTCTCGGCGATCTCCTCGGGCGTGTGCGTCCGGATCCACTGCAGCGTCTGCACGAACGCGGCGGCGAGCTTGCGCACGATGTCCGGGTGGGCATCGATCGTCGCGCAGCTCATGTAGAGCGACGTCGCCGGATACAGCCCGCCGAGCGCGGCCCTGGTGCCCGCCTCGGTGCGCAGGTCGACGAGGACGCGCGCATCGCCGGAGTTCACCATCTGCGCCACCGTGGGATCGGTGGTCATGCCCGCGTCGATGCCGTCGTGGTTCATGCCCGCGATGAACGTCTGCCCCGCACCCACTTTCACCCGGGTGTAATCGGCGGTGCTCATCCCGGCCTGGCCGGTGAGCGCCTGGGTGAGGAAGTCGGTCGACGAGCCGAGCGAGGTCACGCCGAGCTTCTTGCCGCGCAGATCGGCGACCGAGGTGATGTCCGCGTCCGCCTTCGACACCAGTTCGACCTCACCGGGCACGTCGGACATCTGCACCACCGAGCGGATGCATTGGTCCTTGGCCTGCAGATCGATGGTGTGGTCGTAGAAGCCGACCACGCCCTGCACGTCGCCGGTGAGCAACGCCGTCTCGGCCGTGGCTCCGGACTGCTCGCCGAGCAGTTTCACGTCGATGTCGTTGCGCTCGAAGAAGCCGAGTTGCCGGGTCAGCACGGCGGGCAGGTAGATCACCTTCTCCAGCCCGCCCACCATGATGGTGATCTGCGGTCGGCCGTCGGCCGTCGGAATGGCGCGGGAGTCCCGGCATCCGGTGGCGGCCAACAGTGCCGCGATCACGACGGCGACGAGCGCGAGTTGCTTGCGATGCCTCATGGTCAGATCCCGTGGTTCGAGGTCGCCTGCGATGGCCGCCATTTCAGCAACCGGTTCTCCGCCATGCCGATCCCCCACTCGGCGATCAGCGCGGCCACGGTGACGATGATCATGCCCGCGTAGATGCCCGCCGAGTCGAAGGTGCCCTGCGCGTTGCTGATCAGCAGACCCAGGCCCTTGCTCGCGCCCGCGTACTCGCCCACCACCGCGCCGATCAGCGCGAAACCGAAGGCGGTGTGCAGGCTGGAGAGGATCCAAGTGGTCGCGCTCGGCAGCACGATCGACACCAGCACTTGCCTGCGGCTCGCGCCCAGGATACGGGCGTTGTCGATCACATTGCCGTCCACTTCCCGCGCACCGGTGAACGCGTTGAAGAACACCGCGAAGAACACCAGCACCACCACGGTCGCGACCTTCGAACTCAGGCCGAGACCGAACCAGATGATGAACAGCGACGCCAGCACGATGCGCGGAACCGCGTTGAGCGCCTTGATGAACGGCGCGAGCACCTCGGCCCAGTACCGGCTGCGGCCGAGCAGCACGCCCAGCACGACGCCGGCCACCGTGCCGATCACGAAACCGAGCACGGCCTCCTGCACGGTGGTGTAGATCTGCAGCCAGATCGAGCCGAATTGCGTCCCCTCGGTGAACCATTCGACCAACCGTGCCCAGATCAGCGACGGCTTCGAGTAGAAGAACGGATCGATCCACACCGTGGCGGTGAGCTCCCACGCACCCAGCCACAGCGCTACCAGCGCGACGCGTAGGCCCCAAGTCCGGATCCGGGCGCGCCGCGCGGCGGTACGCACCCGGGCCAGGATCTGTGTTTCGGTCTCGTTCTCCACCGCGGGCTCGTCGACGGCGTCCTGCACCAGCACGTCATGCGACACGGGAGGCTCCCTTCGCCCGAGCGGCCTCGACCTGATCGCGCAGCGTCTCCCAGATCTCCTTGTAGATGTCGCGGAACTCGGCGGTCAGCCGCACGTCCTCGACACTGCGCGGCCGTGTCAGGCCCACCGTGAAGTCTCCGCAGACGGTGGCCGGGCTCGCGGTCATCACGACCACCCGGTCGGCGAGCACGATCGCCTCCTCCAGATCGTGGGTGACGAAGACGACCGCCGCGTTGGTGCCCGCCCAGACGCGCAGCAGCTCGTCCTGCATGAGCTGCCGGGTCTGCACGTCCAGCGCGCTGAACGGCTCATCCATCAGCAGGATCTCCGGCTCGTTGACCAGTGTCTGTGCCAGCGCCACGCGCTTGCGCATGCCGCCGGACAACTGGTGCGGGTAGTAGCTCTCGAACCCGGCCAGACCGACCTTGCGCACCCATCCGGACGCCTTCGCCCGCGCCTCGGCCTTCGACGCGCCGCGCAGGCGCGGGCCGAGCGCGACGTTGTCCAGCACGCTCTTCCACGGCAGCACCGCGTCCTGCTGGAACATGTAGCCGATGCCTTCGGGGATGCCGTCGACGTCCTTGCCGCGCACCAGCGTTCGCCCGGCCGAGGCCGGTTCCAGCCCGGATACCAGCGACAACGTGGTGGACTTACCGCATCCGGTGGGGCCGACGACGGCGACGAATTCGCCGGGGCGCACCGTGAGGTTCAGATTGCGCACGGCGGTGTGGATGCCACCGCCGGTGCCGGGGAAACGCTTGGTCGCGTTCCGCAGCTCGATGAGGGATTGCGTCATTGCTTCCTACTTCTGCGAGATCGGGTAGGGCGAACGTACGTGGCCCCGGTCACACGCCGGAGCTTGTGCGCACAACCGCCACAAACGCGGGATATGCGGGTTTTGCGCATTCTGCTCATGCGCGGCGCGCGGTGGTCTGCGCCTATGCTGCGGCCATGGCCACTGAGGGCGCGCGGGCCGTGCGGTTGCGGACCCAGGTTCTGCTGTCGCAGATCCTGGTCGTCGCGCTGACGCTCGGTGTCGCGTTCGCGGTGTTCGGCTATCTCAGTGATCAGCGGCTGCGCGACGCCTACGGTCAGCGCGCGCTTGCCGTCGCGCGCACCGTCGCCGCCGACCCGGTGGTGCGCGCCGAGGTGGCCAGGTACGCGCCGGGCGCGGTCGATCCGGGCGTGCGCCAGGAGCTGGCCACCGGCCCGCTGGAGCGGCTCGCGGTGGACGCGACCCAGCGCAACAACGCCCTGTTCGTGGTGATCACCGATGACGCGGGCATCCGCCTGGCGCATCCGGACGCCGCACGGCTCGCCGAGCACGTCAGCACCGATCCATCCGAGGCGCTCGCGGGCCGCGAGTCGATCACCGAGGAACGCGGCACGCTCGGCGACTCGGTGCGCGCGAAGGTCCCCGTCACGGCGCCCGGCTCCGATCGTGTGGTCGGCGCGGTCAGCGTCGGCATCGCCACCGACGCGGTGCACGAGCAACTGCTCGGCGACCTGCGCACAGCGGGCGGCCTGGTCGCGGTGGCGCTCGCGGTCGGCATCGCCGGATCGATCCTGCTCGCCCGCCGCTGGCGCGGGCTGACGCTCGGGCTGGAACCCGACGAGCTGGCCGAACTGGTCCGGGGGCAGGCCGCGGTGCTGCACGGCATCGGCGGCGGCGTGCTCGCCGTCGACGCGTCGTGGCGCACGACCTTCGTCAGCGACGAGGCGGCCAGGCTGCTCGGCATCGCGCCGGACATCGGGCGCCCGGTCGACGAGATCGGGCTCACCCCGCGAGTGCTGGAGGTGTTCCGCGACCTCGATCGGCAACCCGCCTCGGCGACGGTCGGCGCGAACGTCGTCATCGTCTCGGCGCGGCGGGTCAGCCGGGACGGCCGTGATCTCGGCGCGGTGCTCACCGTGCGCGACCGCACCGACGTGGAATCGCTGACCAGGCAGCTGGACGCGGTGCAGTCGATGAGCACGGTGCTGCGCGCGCAGCGCCACGAGTTCTCCAACAAGATGCACCTGGTCAGCGGGCTGCTGCACAGCGGGCACGTCGAGGAGGCGGCGCGGTCGGTCGACGAGCTGATCGGGGCGGGTCCGCTCGGTCCGGCGACGCCGGGCATCGATGCCATCCACGACACGTATCTACAGGCTTTCCTGGCCGCCAAGGCCGCGCACGCCAGGGAGAACGGGGTGGAACTCGTGCTCGGGCCCAACACCTGGGTCGAGGGCGATCTCGCCGATCCGGTGGATGTGACCACCGTGCTCGGCAATCTGCTGGACAACGCCATGGAGGCCGTGCGCGCTCGGCAGCGGCCGGTGCGGCAGGTGGAAGTGGAACTGGTGCAAGAGGATTCGACGCTGCACATCACCGTCGCCGACAGCGGCGACGGTGTCGCGCCCGACCTGGTGGACACGCTGTTCACCGAAGGGATCTCGACCCGCGACGACCTCGGCGTCCCCGGTGGGCGCGGGGTCGGCCTCGCCCTGATCCGCCAGATCGTGCGCGCCCACGGCGGCGACGTTCGTCTGTCGAGTCCCGGCGGCGGCGAGCCGCCACTGACCGGCGCGGAATTCATCGCACGCATCCCCGGGGTGCTCGTGCAGAGCGAGGTGTCATGGCCCCGCCGTCCCTGACCGTCCTGATCGTCGACGACGACTTCCGGGTGGCGAATCTGCACGCCGGGATCGTGCAGGCCATCCCGGGTTTCACGGTGGCGGGCACCGCCAATACCCTCGCCGCCGCGCGGGAACTCGTCGCGGCGCGGCCGATCGACCTGGCGCTGGTGGACGTCTACCTGCCCGACGGATCCGGTATCGATTTCGTCCGCGAGCTGCATTGCGACGCCATGGTGCTCACCGCGTCGACCGAGAGCGAGTCGGTGCGCGCCGCCGTCGCGGCAGGTGCGGTGTCCTACCTCGTCAAGCCCTTCCCGCATACCGAACTCGCCGCCCGGCTCGCCGCCTACGCCCGCTACCGGCGCATTCTCGCCGTGCCACAGGTCGACAACGCCCGGGTCGCCGCAGCGCTGCACGCGCTGCGCCCTTCGGTCACCGCGAGCCCGGCGGCGACCGTGGTCTCCCCCACCAAAGACGCTGTCCTGCAAGCAATTCTCGATGCGGGCACGCCCCTGTCCGCAGGAGAGGTAGCGAGCGCCATCGGCATCTCCAGGGCCACCGCCCAGCGCTATCTCGCCGCACTCGTCGCCGGCGGCGCGGTGCGCATGAGCCTGCGCTACGGCAGCACCGGGCGGCCCGAACAGGAGTACTCCGCCGCGCCGCCGCATTGAGCCGACCGCGCTGGGCGGGAAGAACCGGCCCGCGCGCGGCCGGTCCGGCGGGTCGTCCCGAACCTCGCGCAGTGTCCACCGGCCACCATCGCCGCACGCGCCAGAACGTCGCAGGTCGACAGCCGGACCATCGGCGGCCGACATCCGCTCGACCGGCGCACGACGCGGCACCTACACGGCCGGGCCGATGCGTCTCCGTCTGCCGGACATACGATCCGATCGTCACCGGACCACCGGTTGCGGCAGCACAAGAGCGAACGGTCCGATCCACTTCGGTGGCGCGCCGCTCGAGGTGGCGCTCCTCGGCCGACCAGCGCCTACGTGGTGAAGCCTGATGCGGTCTTCAGCGGCGGTAGCGTCGGGGTATGAGCATCATCGAGGTCGCCGTTGTCGGCTACGGCCTGGCCGGATCGGTCTTTCACGCTCCGCTGATCGCCGCGCAACCGCGGATGCGGGTCGCTGCCGTGGTGACCTCCTCGGAGGAGCGTGCCGAGCGGGCGCGCGCCGAACATCCCGGTGTGCGTGTGGTGCCGCACGCCGAGGAGTTGTTCGCCACGCCGGACGGCATCGATCTGGCTGTGATCGCGACACCGAACCACACGCACGCGCCGCTGGCCGGGCAGGCCCTGGAGGCCGGGCTGCCCGTCGTGGTCGACAAGCCGTTCGCGGTCGCGGTGGACGACGCCGAAGATCTCGTCCAGCGCGCGGAGCGGTCCGGCCTCGCGTTGTCGGTCTTCCAGAACCGGCGCTGGGACGGCGACTTCCGGACGGTGCGTGAACTCGTCGAGACCGGAAGACTGGGCCGGGTGCGGCGTTTCGAGTCCCGGTTCGAACGGTGGCGTCCGGTGCCGAAGGGCGGCTGGCGGGAGGTCGGCACGGACGAGGAGGGCGCGGGCATCCTGCTCGACCTCGGCAGCCACTTGGTGGACCAAGCCGTGACCCTGTTCGGCCCGGTGGCTTCGGTGTACTGCGAGCTGGACCGGCGGCGGGAAGGGATCACCACCGACGACGACGCGTTCGTCGCGCTCACCCACAGCGGCGGTGTCCGCTCCCATCTCTGGATGAGCGCCGTCGCCGCGCAACTCGGCCCGCGTTTCCGGGTGCTCGGATCGGAAGCCGGGTATGTCACCTACGGGCTGGACCCGCAGGAGGAAGCACTCCGATCCGGTCGTCGCCCGGGAAACGATTCCCTGTGGGGCACAGTGGATGCCGAGCGCTGGGGCGTGCTCGGCGCGGAACCGGACTTCGCCCCCGTGCCGACCGCACCCGGCGCATACCCCGATTTCTACTCCGCCATGGCCGCCGCGCTGCTCGACGGCGCTCCGGTGCCCGTCGACCCGCGCGACGCCGTCACCACCCTGCGCCTGCTGACGAAAGCACGCGAGTCGGCGGCGCTGGGTGTGACCGTCACCGCTTGATCGGGGCTGGCCACCTTCGCCGCGACTCGATAACGTCGGTCCCCGGGATCGGCCGGTCCGGGCCGCCCTGTGAGAGGAGACCCGAATGGGTACAACGGTTTTCGCCGTGCTGCTGCCGTTGGCGCTGGCCTTGGTGATGTTCGGGCTCGGATTGACCTTGACGACCGACGATTTCGCGCGCGTGCTGCGGTATCCGAAAGCGGCGGTGATCGCGCTGGCGTGCCAGATGGTCCTGCTGCCCGCGGTGTGCCTCGGCCTGATCCGCCTGTTCGGACTGGAAGGCGCGCTCGCGGCGGGCATGCTGCTGCTCGCGGCGTCGCCGGGCGGAGCGTCGGCCAACCTGTTCAGTCACGTCGCCGGGGGGAACGTGGCGCTGAACATCACACTCACCGCGATCAATTCGGTGCTCGCGGTATTCACCCTGCCCGTGGTAGTGGCGCTGTCCTACGCCTTGTTCCTGGACGGCGAGGGTTCGGTCGGACTGCGGCCGGACAAATTCGCGCAGGTCTTCGCCATCGTGCTGGTGCCGGTCGCGATCGGCATGGTGGTGCACCGGCGGTTCCCGGAGTGGTCGCGGCGGATGCGCGGTGCGGTCAAGATCCTGTCCGTCGTGGTCCTCGCGCTGGTGATCGCGGCCGGAGTGGGCTCGAACCTGGACATCCTGACCGAGCACATCGGAGAGCTGTCCGCGATCTGCCTGACCTTCGCCGTGATCAGTCTGGCCGTGGGCTATTTCCTGCCCCGGCTGTTGCGGGTGGAAGCCGATCAGGCGATCGCCTCGGCCATGGAGATCGGCGTGCACAACGCGGCGCTCGCGATCGCCGTCGCCGCTTCGGTATTGGACAACGACACCATGGCCGTTCCGGGCGCGGTGTACGGGGTTCTGATGAACATCCCGGCGGCGATCGCCGCGTATCTGCTGGCCAGGCGGGCGCGACGAGAGCAGCCCCGCGCCCGCGCCGAGCATGGCGGGTTAGCCCGGGCAGTTCGCCGCGCGGACATGGGCGGTCCCGGTGGGTAGCCTCTCGGAGGGTCGACGCCACGAAGGGAGCCAGCTGCGCGATGCAACCGCTCGGCACGAACGATCCGGCCCGGATCGGGGACTATCGCCTGCTCGGCGTCCTCGGTGCGGGTGGTATGGGCCGGGTCTACCTCGGCCGGAACCCAGGAGGGCGCACCGTCGCGGTCAAAGTCATCCGCCCGGACATGATCGACGCCGAATTCCGGCAGCGCTTCCGGCGCGAGGTGGCCGCCGCGCGCCGGGTCGGCGGACAGTTCACCGCGCCGGTGCTCGACGCGGACGTCGACGCCGATCCCCCGTGGCTGGCCACCGGTTACGTGGCGGGATTCTCGCTGGCCGACGCGGTCGACCGGTACGGACCGTTCACCGAGAACGCGCTGCTCGTGCTGGCGCACGGGCTGATCGAGGCAGTGACCGCCGTCCACCGGGCCGGTGTGGTGCACCGCGACCTCAAACCGTCCAACGTTCTGCTGGCCCTCGACGGTCCCAAGGTGATCGATTTCGGCATCGCCCGCGCCGTCGACGACAGCAAGCTCACCACGACCGGAAAAGTCATCGGCTCACCGGGATTCATGTGCCCGGAGCAGGTGACCGGCGATCCGGTCGGCCCACCCGCGGACGTCTTCGCGCTGGGCGGCGTCCTGGTGTTCGCGGCGACCGGCCACGGACCGTTCGGCGTCGGCGAGACGGTGCAGATGCTGTGGCGGGTGGTGTACGAGCAGCCGCAGCTGGATGACGTGCCGGAGCGGCTGCGCCCGCTGGTGGCCGCCTGCCTGATCAAGGACGCCGCGGCTCGCCCGACTCCGGACGAGCTGTTCGCCCAGCTCACCGCACTGGGCATCCCCGACCGCGGCGGCTGGCTGCCCGCGCCGGTGCTCGAGGAGGTCGGCCGACGCGCGGTCGAGCTATTGGACCTGGACTCCGGCGCATTCGACCGCAGCCAGTTCTCCGCGCCCGCGGATAGGGCGCGTACGGCCGACACCGTGGTCCGCCCCGCGCCACCTACCTATCCGCGGTACGCGCAGGGCGATCCCGGAGGGTCGGCACACAGACCGACGCACTATCCCGGCTCGCCGCAGGCGGCCGCCACGTCCATGGGGCAACGGATTCAACCACCCGCGCAATACGATTCGCCCGGTGGTCCGGTCACCACCCCGGCACCTCGCGCACACAGTCCGAACCGCGTCCTGCTGGTCGCGGGAGCCCTCGTCGTCGGCATCGCGGTCGCCGTGGCGGCGTTCGTGGTCGGCGCGCAACTACGGCGCGATACCGCGAACTCGATCGCGCGGACCGCGACGCCGACCGACAGTGATTCTCCGACGTCCACCACCCGAGGCGGCGGCGACGCTCCGACGGCTACCGCCACGCAAGCCGGTGACGGGACGCCGACCAGCGCAGGCCCGTCGGGCAAGAGCGTTCCGAACGCACTTGTCGGCGAATGGCAGGGTGTCGCGCGGGACATTCTGGGCAGCTACGACATCGTCGTGCGGATCAATCCTGGGAACGTCGGCGAGCAGGTCGGAGAATCGACCAATACCGGCAGATTCGCGCATCTGCAATGCGGCCGGTCCGAAACGCTCACGTCCGCCACGGCCAACGGTGTGGTGCTGACCGCCAGACTCACCAAGGATCCCGGCGGCTGCAACGATGACGGCGCGACGTCCCGGTTGGAGTTGCGACCTGACGGGACGCTCTCGTACCGAACCCAGGGTGTGGCAGGGGATATGACCGGCACCCTCGATCGCACCGGCTGAACGGCGCGGGCGACTGATTCAGGGGCGACGAGCGGCGCACCGGCCCTCCACGAGAGGACGCGGCGAGGCGGGCCGCACGCGTTCGGCTCCGGCGTCCCAGCGTCGAACCCATGCCCCGAGCGCTGTCGTCCGCGGGCGGTTAAGGTGCGGCGGTGGAAAGAGCGGAATTCTTCGAGCGCGGCGCTTCCATCGCCGATCGTCTGACGACGACGCAAGCGCAGCCGCCGTGGTGGCTGGTGGTGGCGGCCGCGGTGGCGGCGCTCGTGCTGGTGGGTTACACCCCGATCTGGCGGTTGACCCGCAATATCGTCACCATCGCGCACGAAGGCGGGCACGCCCTGGTCGCCCTGCTGACCGGCCGCAAGCTCAACAGCATCCGACTGCATTCCGACACTTCGGGGCTCACCGTGTCGAGCGGGAAACCCTACGGCCTCGGGATGATCCTCACCACCATGGCCGGTTACCCCGCACCGCCGCTGCTCGGTCTCGGATTCGCCGCGCTGCTGGGCGCGAGCCGGATCACGCTGATGCTCTGGACCGCCATCGTTCTGCTCGCCGCGCTGCTGATCAAGATCAGGAACGTCTACGGCGCCATCACCGTGCTCGGCCTCGGCGCGGTGGTCTTCGTGGTCTCCTGGTTCGGCACCGACACGCTGCAAGCGGGGTTCGCCTACCTGGGGGCCTGGTTCCTGCTGTTCGCCGGGGCACGGCCGGTGCTGGAGCTGCAACGAAGCCGCTCCCGGCAGCAACGTGCCCGCTATCACGAGGTCGACTCCGACGCCGATCAACTCGCCAGGCTCACCCGGCTGCCCGGCCTGCTGTGGGTTTTCGTGTTCGGCGCGATCGCCGTGGGTGCGTTGTCGCTCGGCGCGTGGCTGCTCGTCTCCGCCATCGCCGAAGTCTGCCTGCCGGGCGCGCCCTCCGGGTCCTGCTTCGCCGCTCACTGATCGCGGCGCTGCGCGGTCCGGTCGGCTCGGTTAGGCTTCGAACTCGCCCTGTGCCAACGCCTTACCTACGGCGATGGCGCGTCGCCGATGCGCACCCGCTTCGGCCGTCCGACGCAAGTTCGCGATTCACGACCTCCGGAGCCAGCATGGCGAACCTTCTCGCGCGCACACCGATCAGCACTGCGCGACAACGATTTCCGATACTGGCCATGGCCGTCACCGCGCTGCTCGCCACGATTGCGTTCCATCCGGCCACAGGCCTCGCCGCGACGGCCGACACCGCCTGCGGCACACCGTTGACACCAGAGGAGACAGCCGCGATCGCGCGGCTGTCCGATACCGAGGCACCGGCTGGTTCCTCGTTGTGGCAGCTGGAGCAGGCCATCGACCGCCACCGGCAGATCACCGAAATCCTGGTCCGCCACCGCGACCTGCGCGGTGTGTTCGCCTTGGGGCTCGACGCGGTCGAGCAGGCCGCCGTCCTGCCGCTCCAGCGCGATCCCGCGTCGTTCGACGACCCCGAATGGGCGCACCGGATCAGTCTCGAGCTGCTGTCGCGTTTCCTGCGCGCGTTGCACGCGGAATTCACCGGCGCACCCGCCGAACCGCACTGGGCGCACTACTTCGAGTTGACCCGTCGCTGCGAGTTGCCCCCGGCCCGAGTGGCGATGGCCGGTTACGACGCGCATCTGACCGTCGACCTGTCCTATTCCGTCGCGGCGGTCGGCGGCACCGCCGCCAACGCGCGCGACTATTTCCGCATCGTCGACTCGATCGCCCAGCAGGGCGCGCTGATCGTCGACGAGACCAAGGCGTTCTACGGCGGTGACCTGGGACCGCTGTGGCGCTTCTACTTCGTCGGGGAGGGCTTGGACGCGGTGCTCGGCCGAGGCGTGGCGACCGGTCCGTTGCTCCGGCTGGCCGACGCGGGCGCCAACGTCGTCATCTTCGCGAACGGGATCGCCTTGCAGGACCCGGCGGCGGCACCCGCCGTCACCGCCGAGATCGACGCTTTGTGGCGCGGGCTCGATCTCGGTTTCGATCTCCTGTCCGGCCTCGGCGGCCTCTGACTACCTCTTCAGCGCCGCCACGGCGTCCCGGATCACGTCCTCGGGCGGTCGTGTCGCGTCGAGGGTGGCGCCGCGCTCGTCGGCCGCGAGCCGCTCCAGCGTGGCCAGCTGGGAATCCAGCAGGCTCGGTGGCATGAAGTGCCCACCGCGGCCCGCCATACGGCGCTCGAGTTCCTGCCGTGGCACGTCCAGATGCAGGAAGAACGCGTGGGGCGCCGAGACGCGAAGCCGGTCGCGATAGATCCGTTTCAGCGCGGAACACGTGACTACGGCTCCCTTCCCTGATCGCCCGGCCATCCAGGCGGCCAAGGCGTCGAGCCAGGGTGCGCGGTCGGCATCGTCCAGCGGCGTCCCCGCCGCCATTTTCGCGACGTTCGCGGGCGGGTGGAAATCGTCGCCGTCGGCGTACTCGACCCCCAATACGTCGGCCAAGCGGGTACCGACCGTCGTCTTTCCCGAACCCGACACCCCCATCACGACAATCATCGGCACATCGCGCACTCGAACCTTCTTCCCTGATGGTGACGGATCTTCGTGCCGCATTGTCATCCGCAACAACGTAGCGGCTGATTGCTTCGTCGGCCCGTGCAGTGACGATTCGCGCCGCCGCCGATACATTTCAAGGACCGAGACTGTGCGATGTCACGACCTTCTGTGAATTCGAATTCGACTTCGTATCACGCCATTTCGTGAAACGCGCGGACGACTGGATGGGAAGTACCGAATGTTTGCGACGACGCAAGGCACCGGCCTGGTCCGACATCCGAACCGCGACCGCGCGCTCGACCCACACATGGTCGGCGGCGGAGGCGGTCGCTGAGGGACCGGCATGCCACCCACACGCGGCACCGCCGAGCCCGTCCCGGCCACCGAACACATCGTGCGACACCTGCTCGGCATCATTCCCCGCCGGCACGTCGAACAGGGGAATCTGCTGCGGGAGGAGATCCGCGCCACCGTCGCCCACTGCCTCGACCTGGCCACTTCCCTCGCCCCCGCACAACCGGCCCGCACGGTCGGCATCTTCGCGGCCGCCACCCGGTGGGCGGGCGTCGGGGTGCGCATGGACACCGTCCAGCATCTGGTCCACGAAGGTTTCCGCCTGTATCTCGACGAGTACCTGCGTGATTCGAACACGCCGCGGCACAACGACATACGCAGGCTCTTCGACGCCCTCCACGCGGTCACCACGACCGTCTCGCTCGCCTACCTGTCCGTCGCCCCCGCCGACGAGCAGACCGCTCCGCACGCCGTCGCCGCCGCACTGCTGCGCGGACACCACCCTGCGAAGGTTTACCGGGAGTACGGCATTCCGGTCGCCGACCGTTACACCGTGCTCGCCGTGGCGGTCGACCGGCCCACCGAGGAGAATCCCGGCCGCCCCGCGGAAGGGCACAGCATCCGGCAACGCATGCAACTCTGCCTCGCGGTGCACTGCGGCAGGCACGTGCCCAGCCTGCTCAGCGCGATCGGCGGAACGATCCTGGTACCGGCGGCGCCGGTCGCCGCGGACCGCCTCACCGACTTGGTCGCCGCGCTGGCCGCGGTGGTGCCCGCGCCGCTCACCGCCGCCGCCATCGCCGCCGAGGCCGAGCAGATTCCCGGCGCCGCCGACCAGGCGCACGAACTGCTCGACATGGTTCGTCGCCTGCAGAGCCCACCCGGCCTGTACCGCTTCGAGGATCTGGCCCTCGAATACCAGCTCACCCGGCCGGGCCCGGGACGCGACCGGCTGGCCGCCCTGCTCGATCCGCTGGAGGGGCATCCGGAGTTGGTCGAAACCCTGCGCGAACACATCCGCAACGACTTCAACCGCAGGCGCACCTCCCGGACGATGTATCTGCACCCGAACACCGTCGACCATCGGCTCAAGCGCATCGGCCGCCTCACCGGCTTGGACACCGCCGTTCCGCACGCGCTCTACCGATTGCGCGCCGCGCTCATCGCACGGACCTACACGCAACCGCCGGGGCCCGAACGGTCCGCGCGATGATCTCTCAGCGACCGCATCACCGGGCCGACCGCGCCGCGAACGCCCCGATTCGGATTCCGGCCGACCGACTAGGGTCATCGACATGGAACTACGCATCTTCACCGAGCCGCAGCAGGGTGCGAGCTACGACACCTTGCTCACCGTCGCCAAGGCCACCGAGGACCTGGGCTTCGACGCGTTCTTCCGCTCCGACCACTACCTGAGCATGGGCGGCGCCGACGGGCTGCCCGGCCCCACCGACGCCTGGATCACGCTTGCCGGTCTGGCCAGGGAGACCAAGCGGATCCGGCTGGGCACACTGGTCACCGCCGCCACCTTCCGGCTGCCTGGCCCGCTGGCGATCCAAGTGGCGCAGGTAGACCAAATGTCCGGCGGCCGAGTCGAATTCGGTTTGGGCAGCGGCTGGTTCGCCGAGGAGCACGCCGCGTACGGCATCCCGTTCCCCGCCGACAAGTTCGCCCGGCTGGAAGAACAGCTGGCCATCATCACCGGGCTCTGGGCGACCAAACCCGGCGACACCTTCAGCTATGACGGAAAGCACTTCCAGCTCACCGACTCCCCCGCCCTGCCCAAGCCGGTGCAGGACCCGATCCCGGTGGTGATCGGCGGGCAAGGCGCCACCCGCACCCCGCGGCTGGCCGCGCAATACGCCTCCGAGTTCAACATGCCGTTCTCCTCCATCGAGGACAGCACGCGGCAGTTCGACCGGGTGCGCGCCGCCGCCGAGGCATACGGCCGCGCCGCCGACGACCTGGTCTACTCCAACGCGCTGGTGGCCTGCGTGGGCGCGAACGACGCCGACGTGGCGCGCCGGGCCGAGGCGATCGGCCGCGAGGTGGACGAGCTGAAGACCAACGGCTTGGCCGGCTCACCCGCCGAGGTGGTGGACAAGATCGGCCGGTACGCCGAGATCGGCACCAGCCGCATCTACTTGCAGGTACTGGACCTGAGCGATCTCGAGCACCTCGAGCTGATCTCCGCGCAGGTGCAGTCGCAGTTGTCGTAGCGCTCAGTCCAGCGGACGGTTGGTCGGCACCACGACGAAGCTCGGCGCCGACGGGTCGAGCTTCAGGTGTTGCGGCTTCAGCTCGGTGTTGTTGAGCATCGGCCGGAAGGCCAGCGCCTTCGGCGAGTTACCCGCGAAGACGTCGATCCGCAGCCGGTGGCCGGGTTGCAGCACCGCTTGGGTGGGAATCACCGCGATGTCCAGCGCCACCGGCTCACCGGGCACGACCGGCCGCACGCTGTCCAAGGTGATCGGATTGAACGGTTCGGTCAGGTCGCCGGTCGGTGTGCGGCTGCTCTTCTGCTCGTCGACGGCGCGCAGCGATGCGGTCAGCTGCCCGGTGGACAGCACCTTCGAGCTCCCGTCGGGCGCGACGTCGTTCATGGTGACGCTCCAGTAGCCGTCGGTGGCGTCGTGCACCGCGTTCAGATGCACGTTCACCGGCCCCGAGATGACGGTGGGCTCGGTCGTCGGCGCGCTGGTGAAGGTCAGCGCGTTGCGCTCGGCGATGCGTGAGTCCTTCGCGCACACGTCCAGCACCGCCGCCATCCCGGCCGAGCCCTGCGCGGTATCGCGGGAACACGCCGAGGCGACGCCCGGCGCCACCGTCAGCGTCTGCCGTTCGCCGGGAGCGGTCATCGTCAACGATCCGTCGTACACGGCCTTTCCGGCGGTGCCGCTCGGCTCGGCCGACAGATACACGCGGCGGTGGTTCAGATCTTTCTGCGGGAACTGGCCGAGGGAGATCCAGCCGCCGCCTTGTTCCCACACGGTGATCGGCCCGAAATCGCCCAAGCCGTGGTCGGTGTCCTTCAACCACTTGTCGAACCAGATGCGCTGCAACACGTCCAGCCGCGGCGGCGCCCCCGGAATACCGGTTCCCGCACCGGGATTCGCGTGATAGGTGTCGCCGACGACCAATTGTTTCTGTCCCGCGGGCAGCGGAATCGCGTTGTACAGTTTCGTCGCGCTGTTGGCGAAGATGTCGTGCCAGCCGCCGTAGACGAAGGTGGGCACCGTGATGCGCTCGGGATGACCCTCGATGCCGCGCCGGAAATAACTGTTCTCGTCCAGCGCGTCGGCCAGCGCGGGCGGCACGTGATCGAGCGACGGTGTTAGCAGCGCCTGGGTCAGCAGGTCCACGTTGCTGGCCGGATCGGACATCCGTTCCTGCAGCCACCCCCAGTCGAAGGTGCCCTTCAACATCGACTGCACGTCGGGAATCAGCTTCAGCTGGTTGACCGTGCTGAGCCACATCGGAAGGAACGTCGTCCCCACGCCGCCGCCCGGCGCGACGACGTCGCGCATGAGGTCGCTGCCCGGCTCCACCGGGAAGATCGCCCGCAACGGCGCGGGGGCGTTCTCGGCGGCGCGCAGCTGGTTGATTCCCGAATAGGAGCCGCCGCTCATCCCGACCCGGCCGTTCGACCAAGGCTGGGCCGCCGCCCACTCGATCACCTCGCGGGTGTCGAGCTGTTCCCGCTCGCCGAGGGTGTCCCATGCTCCCTGGGAGAAACCGGTACCTCGCACGTCGGCGACGACCTGCGTGTATCCGGCGCGGATCAGATCGCGATCCAGACCGAGCACCGTCTGCACGGTGCCGCCGTCGACCGCGTGCAGCAGATCGCCGAAACCACTGACCGGCGTGCGTGACAGATTCACGCGATTGACCAGCCGCACGGTCAACGGCTGCAACCCGGGCACCGCGAGCGCCGTGTCGATCAGGTTGGTCATGAGCTTGGTGTACGGCGTGAGATTGACGATGGTCGGCAGCGGCTGCCGCTCTACCTCGCCGCCCTCCTTCACCGGCCGGTAGACGTTGGCCTTCAACACGACACCGTCGCTCATCCGGATCGGCACATCCCAGTCGATGTGCACGTCGGCATACGGTTGGGGACCGTCGTGCAACGCCGTCCACCGCACACTGTGGGCATCGACCGACGGCTCCGCGGCCGCGGGCACCGACACGAATCCCACGGTCGCCGTTACCGCGACCATGGCCATCGTCCGGATCGCCCTGATCGTCGTTCGTCTCACGCCACGCCCCGCTGCCATCTCGCTCCCTCGACCGGTGTGCGGACCGACTATCGATCGCCCGATTGGGCGACAACGTAGCAATCTTCCGGCGAATAACGCGGGAGGTGCGGTCGGGCCGGTTTGTCGCGAGCGAACAGACGGTGAATGCCGCGTCGCCACCGACGATGCGGCTTAGGGTGGGACACATGACGCCGCTGCAGCGCTACATCGCGGAGGAGATCGCGGCCGATCACGCCGACGGGCTGCTCACCCGGCGAGAGGCGGTGCGCAGGCTGGGGCTGCTCGGGCTCGGCGCCACGGCCGCCGCCACCCTGCTGGCCGCCTGCGCGAACTCCGACACCGGTATCACCGATTACTCGCCCTCGCCCACGTCGCCCCCGACGCCACCGGGATCCGCCACCGCGCTTCCGACGAGCGCCGTCACCTTCGCCGGTCCCCGCGGGACGCTGCAAGCCGCGTGGGCGGCGGCGCCGCAACCACGGGGCGGTGTGCTGGTGGTCCACGAGAACAAAGGTCTCACCGACCACATCCGTTCGGTGACAGGGCGTTTCGCGGGGGCCGGATATTCCGCGCTCGCGGTCGACCTGCTGTCCGCACGAGGCGGAACCGCGACGTTCGCCGATCCCGCCGAGGCGACCGCCGAGCTGAGCCGGATCCCGCAGGACCAGCTCGTCGCCGACTTGCGCGCCGGACTGGACGAACTGCAGCGGCGGGTCGAGGAAAAGAAGCTCGGCGCCACCGGTTTCTGCTTCGGCGGCGGCCTGACCTGGTTGCTGCTGGCCTCGGGCCCGTCTCAGTTGGCCGCGGCGACACCGTTCTACGGGCCGTTCCCGGACAACGGCGATCTGACCGCGTCGAAAGCCGCGGTGCTCGGCATCTACGCGGCGGCCGACGCCCGCGTGAACGCCTCCCGGGCCGCCGCGGAAGCGGCACTGGCCCGTTCGGGCAACCCGCATCAGATCTTCACCGCCCCCGATGCCGACCACGCCTTCTTCAACGACACCGGTCAGCGGTACAACGCGACGGCCGCCACCGAGGCTTGGCGGCGCGTATTGGACTGGTACGGAACGTATCTCGGCTGATGCGAACCGGATCGGGCCGTTCTCTCGGCGTCCGGAGCCTCTTCACAGGCCCGGATTCCGACCGGCGGTTCCGCTGGTCCGCCCGGCACGCGCACGCTTGCGACAGGAGGCTTGTGGCACCGAGACGGTGCCATACCCGCACGACCATCGCCGCACTCCTGCTCGGCGCGGCGCTGACTGCCTGCGGAAACGACAGCTCGACCGCACCGAGGAGCACGCCTCCGGCGACGCGCACCGCCGCGCCGAGCAATCCCGCCGGACGACCCGACCTCGACGCCGCCGAGGAAATCGCCGGTAACCTCGACGTGCCGTGGGGGCTGGCCTTCCTGCCCGACGGCGCGGCGCTGGTCGCCGAGCGGGACTCCGGACGGATCCTGCGTATCGGTACCGGCAGTGCGCCGCAACAGGTGTATCAGGTGCCCGGCGTGACCGCCCGGGGCGAAGGCGGACTGCTGGGGCTCGCCGTCGCGCCGGACTACGCCGAAAGTCGTTATGTCTATGCCTATTTCACCGCCGATACGGACAACCGGATCGTCCGGTTCCGGCTCGACGGCCCACCGGAGGTGCTGGTGGCCGGGATCGCGAAGGCCGGGAATCACAACGGCGGGCGAATCGCGTTCGGGCCGGACGGCATGCTCTACGCCGGGACCGGCGACGCCGGGCAATCCGGACGATCGCAGGATCCGGCGAATCTCAACGGGAAGATCCTCCGTGTGACGCCCGAAGGCCGCCCGGCTCCGGGCAATCCGTATCCCGGCTCGCCGGTCTACAGTCTCGGCCACCGCAACGTGCAGGGTCTGGCATGGGACCGCGACGGGCGATTGTTCGCGGCGGAATTCGGGCAAGACCGGTTCGACGAGATCAATCTGATCGAGCCCGGCCACAACTACGGCTGGCCCGAGGTCGAGGGGTCGGGTGGCGCCGACCGCGGCTTCACCGATCCGCTGCTGACCTGGACCACCGCGGAAGCCTCACCGTCGGGGATCGCCATCGCCGGGGACACCCTGTACGTCGCCGCGCTGCGCGGCCGTCGGCTGTGGACCGTGCCGCTCGCGGACGGCCGCACCGGTGCACCCCGTGCCGAATTGCGCGACCGGTACGGCCGGTTGCGCACGGTGGCGGTCGCGCCGGACGGAGCGTTGTGGCTCACCACCTCCAACACCGACGGTCGGGGCGAACCGGTCAGCGGTGACGACCGCGCCCTTCGCTTCCCGGCCCGCTGAGCCTCGCCGACGGTCGCGGTGTGACGAGCACCACGGACACTTATGTTGTGCGCAACCGAATTGCTCACTACATTATTGCTCATGACCGATCACCTCACCCTCGACGAGCAGCTCTGCTTCCCGCTCTACGCGGCGTCCCGGGCGATGACCGCGGTCTACCGCCCGAAGCTGGAACGGCTCGGGCTCACCTACCCGCAGTACCTGGTGATGCTCGCGCTGTGGGAGCGCGACGAACGCAGCGTCGGCGACGTCTGCCATGCGCTCGACCTGGATTCCGGCACGCTTTCCCCGCTGCTCAAGCGGCTGGAGGCCGGGGGCCTCGTGGAGCGGCGGCGGTCGGCGTCCGACGAACGCCGCGTCGACATCCGGCTCACCGACCGAGGACGCGCCCTGCGCGCCGAGGCGGGCGACATCCCGGCCCAGATGGGCGAGGCCAGCGGCTTGTCCATGGACGACATCGCCGCATTGCGCGACATCCTGCGCCGACTGACCGATTCGCTGAAATCTCAGCTGAACGAAGGAGAATAGACATGCCGATCCTCTACACCGCCGAGGCCCTGGCCAGCGGCGACGGACGCAACGGCCGCGCACGCACCACCGACGGCAAGCTCGACCTGAATCTGTCGGCTCCCAAGGAACTGGGCGGCGACGGCGAGGGCACCAATCCCGAGCAGCTGTTCGCGGCCGGGTACGCGGCCTGCTTCCATTCGGCGCTGCGCCTGGTCGGCAAGCAGGTGAAGGCGAACATCGACGACTCCGCGGTCGGCGCCAAGGTCGGGATCGGGCCGAACGACGCGGGCGGCTTCGGCCTTGCGGTTACCCTGGAGGTATCGCTCCCCCATCTGTCCAGGGAGGACGCGCAAGCGCTCGCTGACAAAGCACACCAGGTCTGCCCGTATTCCAACGCGACCCGCGGCAACATCGACGTCCAGGTCCTCGTAGCCGAGGACTGATCGAGAAGGAGCGGATATGCGTGCCGTAGTCATCGAACGGTTCGGTGAACCGAAGGATGTACTGACCACCGCCGAACGCCCGGTCCCCGAGCCCGGCCCGGGCGAGGTGCGACTCGCGCTGATCCTGTCACCGATCCACAATCACGATCTGGCCATCGTGCGTGGCGTGTACGGCTACCGGCCCGAGCTGCCCGCCATCCCGGGCAGCGAGGCGGTCGCGCGGGTAGACGCGGTGGGTCCCGGCGTCACCGACATGTCGGTCGGACGGCGCGTGACGGTGTCCGGTGCGATCAATGTGTGGGCCGACTACTTCGTGGTCCCGGCCCGCCAGGTCATCCCGTTGCCCGACACGGTCTCCGACGAGACCGCGGCCCAACTGCTGGCCATGCCGTTGAGCGCGCTGATGCTCATCGAGGACCTCGGGCTGCGGTCCGGCGAGTGGCTGGCGATCAACGCCGCCAACGGCGCGGTCGGCAGGCTCGTCAACGTCTTCGCCCGGCAGCGCGGTCTGCGCGTGCTGAATCTCGTTCGCGGCCCAGGCTCCGTCGCGGCGCTGCGGGAACTCGGCTACGAGCCGGTGCTCGACACCGAGAGCGCGGGCTGGCGTGACCAGGTGGACGCCGCCACCTCCGGTGCGCCGATCGTCCGGGCCGTCGATCAAGTGGGCGGTCGCGCCGCGGCCGACGAACTGGCATTGCTCGCGCCCGGCGGTCAGCTGATCTCCTTCGGCGCGCTCTCGGGCAAGCCGCTGACGCTCGATCCGGGCAGTCTCATCTTCGGCCAGGCCGTGGTCAAGGGCTTCTGGGGCTCCAAGCGGATCGAGGAGATCGGCGCGGACCAGCGCGGACGGCTGATCAGCGAACTGATCGATCTCGCCGCTCGCGGTGAGCTGCGGCTGGACATCGAAGCCGCCTACCCGCTCGAGGCCGCGGCGGACGCCGCCGTCGCCACCGAGACGCCGGGCCGCGCCGCCAAGATCGCGCTGCGGGGTCAGCCCGCCTGACCGGCGTTCAGCACGGCCATCGCGGCATTGTGCCCGGGAATGCCGCTGACGCCGCCGCCCCGGATGGCGCCCGCACCGCACAGGAACACGTTGCGGTGGCCGGTCGCCACGCCCCACCGGGCGCCGGGGTCGGCCGGGTCGGCGTCCTCGGGGAGGTAGGGGAAGGCCAGGTCCCGGTGGAAGATGTGTCCACCGGGCAGGCCGACCTCACCCTCGAGTTCGATCGGCGTCTTCGCCTCCAGGCAGGGCGCGCCGTTCTCGTCTCTCGCCAAGCAGTCCGCGATCGGTTCGGCGAGCACCGAGTCGAGTTGCGCCAAGGTCGCTTTCACGAACTCTTCTTTCGCCGACGCGTGGTCGGCGGCGAAGAGTTTCGCGCGAGCGTGCAGTCCGAACAGGGTGAGCGTATGCGCACCCTGCTCAGCCAGGTCCGGTGCCAGGATCGTCGGATCGGTCAATGTGTGGCAATAGATTTCGGCGGGCGGCGCGGACGGAATGCGGCCGATCGCGGCCTCGCCGTAGGCGCGGTCGAGTTGGGCGTACGACTCGCCGATGTGGAAAGTACCGGCGAATGCGTCCCGTGGCTCGACTTCGGCGTCGCGCAATCGCGGGAGGCGGCGCAGCAGCATATTGATCTTCAACTGCGCACCCTCGGGCTTCGGTGGCAGCGGCTCGCCGAGCAGCCCGGCGAGCGTATACGGCGCGACGTTCGCCAGGACGTGGCGCGCTCCGATCTTTCCTTCTTCGTATCCGACTTCCGCTGTGTCGCCGTCGGTTTCGATGCTCGTCACCGTGCAGTCGGTGACGATCTCCGCGCCCGCTTCCCGCGCGGCCGTGGCCAGTGCGTCGGTGAGCGCGCCCATGCCGCCGATCGGCACGTCCCAGTCGCCGGTGCCGCCGCCGATCACGTGGTACAGGAAGCAGCGATTCTGCCGCAGCGACGGATCGTGCGCATGGGTGAACGTGCCGATCAGCGCATCGGTGAGCACCACGCCGCGCACCGTGTCGTCGGCGAAGGTCGACTCGATCGTCTCACCGAGCGGCCGCTCGAACAGCGCTTCCCAGGTGGCCGCGTCGTCCACGATGTGCCGTAACGCCTCCTTCGACACCAGTGGCATGGTCAGCGTCGGAAAGACCCGCCGGGCCAACTCCCCCATATTCGCGTAGAACCGCTGCCATGCGCGGAATTCCGTATCCGAGCCGGTCAGCCGCGTGAAACTCGCCTCCGTCCTGGCCTGCGCCGACGAGACCAGCAGACCGCCCTCCCGTACCGGCGTGTAGGACGAGACCTCCCGCCGCCGCGTCTCGAACCGCAAGCCCAAGTCCGTCACGATCGACCACGGCAACAGGCTCACCAAATACGAGTACCGCGACAACCGCGCGTCGACGCCCGCGAACACCCGCTCCGATACCGCCGCCCCGCCGGTATGCGGCTGCCGTTCGAGCACCAGCACCGACCGCCCGGCCCGAGCCAGATACGCGGCGGCCACCAACCCGTTGTGCCCGCCACCGACGATCACGACATCGTAGGAAGAGCGCGTCGGCGTCATGGATTCTCGATAGCACGAATCGGCGTCGGGCGACAGCGTCCACGCCTACCGCCACGGCGTGGCGATCCGGCCGGGGCCGTCAGCGCAGTCGGGCCGCGAGCCCGTCGAGGACGACGCCGAGTTGCCGTTCGAACCTGCTGTCACCGTCGTCGCGGAGGTGCCCGGCGGCCTTGACCAGTTCGGCGCCTTCACCCAGCCACTCATCACGTTCGGCGAGCGAGTACCGCGCCGGGTCGACGTCGGCCGACTGGCTGCGCTCCTGTTCCTCGATAACGAAGCCGACGACGTACGCGGTGACCAGGTCGAGGGCATCGTCCGCCTCCGCCAGTGCGAACCCAGCCGCTGTCAAGCGCGCGAGCCAGGATTCCTTCGCCCGCACCACTTCGGGGTCGGAGAAGCGCGTGCCGCTGAAGATGCGCGCGCCGTCCCGGTGGCGCAGGTATTCCGCGCGCAAGACGCGGGCGTAGGCGGCGACGTCGTCGCGCCAGTCGGCGCCGGAAGCGATCGCCGAGAGGGCGTCGGTGACGCGGCGCATCACGAACGTGCTCATCTCGTCGAGCAGTTCCTGCTTGTCGCGGACGTGCCAGTACAGCGCTGGGGCCTTCACCTGGAGCCGGGAAGCGAGCGCGCGGACGGTGAGCGCATCCATGCCCTTCTCGTCGAGCAGCTCGAGTGCCGCCGCCACGATCCGTTCCCGGGTGATGCCCTTTGCCACGGTTGACACCTTAACAAAGTTCAGGAAAGGTGGGCGATGCGGTTGATCTAACTTAGTTAAGGAGCTTGTCATGCGTGCTGCAGTCGTCGACACCGCAGGAGCGACACCGGTCTGCGCGGACTTCCCCGACCCGGAACAGCGGCCGGGCCGGGCGCCGCTGAGACTCGTCGGCGCGGGCCTGCACCACGTCGTCCGCGGGCTGGCATCCGGCCGGCATTACGGCAGCGACCATGCCTACCCCCTCGTGCCGGGCGTCGACGCCGTGGCCAGGACCGACGACGGGCGGCTGGTCTACACGGGCCTCGCCCGGTCGCCGTGGGGAACGATGGCCGAATGGCTGGTCACCCCGTTCGAGGTGGAGCTGCCCGCCGGGGCCGATCCGCTCGCGACCGCCGCCGGCGTGAACCCCGCCTTGTCGGGCTGGATGCCCCTGACCACCCACCGCAAGAAGACAGGCGAACTCGGCACCGTGCTGATACTCGGGGCCACCGGCATGTCCGGCAGCCTGGCCGTGCGAGCGGCGATGTCTCTCGGCGCGAAACAGGTCATCGCGGCCGGGCGCGATCACGAGGCGCTGGAACGACTGCGAGGCCTCGGCGCCGTCACCGTTCCGCTCGCGGCCGCCACACCCGACGCCGGGGCGGCCGCCTTCGCCGCCGTTGTCGCCGAGGCGCAGCCCACGCTGGTGCTCGACTTCGTGTGGGGTCCCGTCGCCGAGGCCACCTTCGCCGCACTGGCGAAGGGCGGCATGGACGACGACGGCACGGCGATCGACTACGTGCAGATCGGCTCGCTCGCCGGAGCCGAGGCGGCGTTGCCCGCGGCTCTGTTGCGCAGCAGGCGGATCCGGATCAGCGGCAGCGGCGCGGGCTCGGTTTCGAAGGCCGCGATGATCGCCGAGCTGCCCGAGGTCCTCGCCAGGTTCGCCGACGGCACCTTCGACGCGCCGTACACCGACTACCCACTCAGCCGCGTCGCCGAGGCCTGGGCGCATCAAGGGCGCACCCGCGCCGTCGTCGTCCCGGACTGACCGGACCCGGCGCGAGAAGGGAGGAAACGGGCAGATACGGCTTCGATGTCGCGGTTGGCCGCCGGGATGTCGCTCGACTGCGGGAATGCCTTGCGGTCTTCGGCTATAGGCCGAGAACAGGGCTCGGTCAGGTAGCCGCGGTGAGCAGGGCCACCGCGGCCGCGCGAGCATGCCCGCCGACACCGGCCGGATCATGCATCGCCGCGACGACGGTCGCGCCCTCCACCAGCATGAGCAGCTGACGGCCCAGCACGGCGGGATCCTCTGCTCCGGCGCGGGCGGCGATGCCGGTGAAGAGGTCGAGATAGCGCTGCAGGTGCCGCGCGGTGATGGTCCGCACCTCGTCGTCGTAGTGCTGGGCCGACGCGTTCACCATGGCGCAGCCGCGAAAGGCCGGTTGTGCGTACCACTCGCCGAGCGCGTCGAAGACCGCGGCCAACTGCTCGGCGGGGTCGTCGCCGGCCGACTCCACCGCACTCGCCAGCCACCCACCCACCTTTTCACTGCGCGACTCCAGCATCGCTCGCACGAGCCCGTCTTTGGTGCCGAAGTGGCGATACAAGGTCTCCTTGGACACCCCGAGCCGCGCGCACAGTTCGGCTACACCGATTCCGTCGAGGCCGCGCTCGTACAGCAGCGGTTCCGCCGCTTCGAGGATGGCGGCGCGGGTGCGCGCCGGGTCTATCGTCGAGCCTTTGGCCACGGGCATACATAGATGGTAACGGCTGGTTCGATCACCTGCTAGCATCCAAGGTCGTACCGATCGGTTCGACCTTGGAAAGGCCCGCGTTCATGACCCCGATATGGCAAGCCGCGCGCCTCGCCCTCGGCACCGCGTCGGCATTGGGTTTCGGACGGTTCGCATACGGCTTGCTGTTACCCGCCATGCGAAGCGACCTCGGCTGGAACCTGGCCGATGCCGGAATGCTCAGCACCGCAAACGGACTGGGCTATCTCGTCGGCGCCGTGGCGACACCCGCAGTGGTTCGCCGCCTTGGCACGGCAGCCGCGTTCCGCACCGGGATGACGCTGACCGCAACGGCGTTGACGTCCACCGCCGTCGGCAATGACCATCTCTTCCTGCTCGCGACCAGAGCCGTGGCCGGGGCGGCGGGTGCGGTCGTCTTCATCACCGGCGGCGTCATCGCCTCGCATATCGCCACGCACGCGTCATCCGGCACGCCCATCGCCGTCTACTTCGCGGGCACCGGGGTCGGCATAGTGCTCAGCGGCACAACCGTACCGCTGGCGGGGGATCACTGGCGGATGGCGTGGGTCGGCCTGGGTATCGCCGCAGGCCTTGCGGCCCTGGCGAGTTGGACCGCCACCCGCGTCGACTCACCGGCTCCGAAAGTCGCCGGACACGCGCACTTGCGGCCACTGTGGCCGACAGCGCTCGCGTATCTGCTGTTCGCGGGTGGATACATCACCTACATCACCTTCCTGTCGGCGTACCTGGTCGATCGGCACGCCTCGACGCTCGAGGTGATGTCGGCCTGGACCGCGATGGGACTCGCCGTCGTCGCGGCACCTGTTCTGTGGAGCCGCCCGATCAGCCGCTGGCCGGGAAGCAGGGCATTGTGCGTCCTGCTCGCGGTCTTGGGCGCAGGCGCGGCACTGGCTTTGGCGACTCCCGCACCACCTGTCCTGCTCGCCTCCACAGTCGTCTACGGGGCAACCTTCATGAGTGTCCCCGCCGCGGTCACGGCCTTGGTCAAGAACAACACCGTACCGGTGGATTGGACCGCGACGCTGGCAGCCTTCACGACGGTGTTCGCCGTCGGGCAGACCGCAGGACCTTGGATCGCCGGGATCGTCGCGGATCACACGTCCACCGACGCCGCACTCGCCTGCACAGCGATCGCATGCGTCGCCGCGTCAGGTAGCGCCGCCATCCCACCCCCTCACTCCCCCGACCAGAAGGAGAACGACAATGACGACTTTCGTCCTGATCCCCGGCATGTGCCACGGCGGCTGGTGCTTCGAGCAGCTCACCGAGCAGCTGCGTACGCGCGGCCATCGCGTGTTTCCGCTGACCCTCACCGGGGTCGGTGAGCGCGTTCATCTGCGCCACGGCGTGAATCTGGACACTCACATCCAGGACGTCACCGCCGCGCTGGCGGCCGAGCACATCACCGACGCCGTCCTGGTGGGACACAGCTACGGCGGCATGGTGATCACCGGCGCCGCCGATCGCGCGGCGACCCGGGTGAGCGCGCTGGTGTACCTCGACGCCGTGGTTCCCGGGCACGGGGACTCCTGCTTCACACTGGTTTCCGAGGAAGAGCGGCGGTGGTACCTCGACGTGGTCGACACCGGCGACGCGGTCCGCCCGCTGCCCTTCTTCGATCCGCGAGCCACAGCGCACCCGCTCGCGTCGGTTCTCCAACCACTCACGCTCACCGGGGATCTCGGCCACATCCGGCGCAGGGATTACGTCTACGCGGCCGGATGGGAAACACCCTCACCGTTCACCGCCACCTACCAGCGATTGCGGGACGACGCCGGGTGGACGACTCACGCGCTCGACGGCGGACACAACCTGATGCGCGACGCTCCCGAAGACCTGCTGCGCATACTGCTCGACGTCGCCGAATCGCACTGACGTCCAAGCGATCCAATCGGTCGGCCTCGGCCTGCGCCATCCCCGGCCGGACCGCCCCCGACCGGTCCCCGACCTCACTCGAGGCGCTGTCCGACACGCAGGACACTCAGATAACGGCGTGACGCCCGGTCGCCCATCCGTGTACGGATGCGCTCGGCGACGGCATCGAGCAGGGGCTCACGGACGTCGCGGGTAAGCCTGCGATACAGCGACGTCGAGCGAAGGAGATCGGCGAAGCCGTCCCCGTCGAACCACTGAACGGTTGGGTACCAACGCACGATCGTCGGGCCGAACAATGCTCCCGGATCCTCCACCAGGCCCCAACCCTCGCCGGTGGCGCGCACGTCATCCTCCAGTGGCGGATGACCCCAGCCGGGGTTGCCGGGGTAGAACCGCTCGTGCAGATCGGCGGTCTCGGCGTAGACCTCCGGCTCGCCCGGCCTGCGGACGACGACGTTGCCGAGCAGCGCCATCCAGCCTCCGGGACAGAGCACGTCGTGGGCTCGCCGCCAGCCGATCGACGGGTTCACCCAATGCCACGACGACGCGGCCACGAGGGCGTCGAAGCGTCGGCCACGGTCGTCCCACTCCTCGAACGTCGACGTCTCGACTTCGATGTTGTGCAAACCAGCGATCCGCCGCCGAGCGAATGCGGCCATGTCCTGGCCCGGCTCGATCGCGGTCACCGAGCAGCCGAGCGCTGCCAGCGAGCGCGTCGCCTGACCGGTACCGCAGCCCACCTCCAGCACCGCCGACCTTTCGGTCACGCCGGTGATGTCGCAGAAATCCGCGAACAGCTCGTCAGGGTATCCCGGCCGGACTCGGTCATAGAGCTGCGGCACCTCGTTGAACACTCGGCCGAGGTCGTGTCGATTCGGGTCCGTCTTCCGATCGTCGGTCACGAACGGACAAGCTACGAGGCTCGCCCACCCCGTCGCCACCGGTTTACCGGCAGCCGATGACGCGTTACGTCGTTCCTGGCCGACGCGCGCTCACGTCGGTGACCGATCCTTCTCATGCACGATGTGTGCGTGCGTTTCACTTTCACCGGCGTGGCGCAGTTGAGTGCCGTGCCCCGAGTAGCTGTCGTCATCGATGTGATGCGCGCGTTCACCACAGCGGCGTACGCCCTTGCGGGTTCCGCCGACCGGATCGTCTTCGCCGACACCGACGACGCGGCATTGGAACTGAAGGCGCGCCACCCGGATTGGCTCGCTGTGCGTGACGGCGCACCGGCGCCGGGATTCGATCTGTCGAACTCGCCCGGACAGCTCAGCACACAGGATCTGCGAGGCCGCACCCTGGTGATGAAGACCACCGCGGGTACCGCGGGCGCGCTGGGCGTCGCCGACGCCGACGTGGTTCTGTGCGCGAGTTTCGTTGTCGCGCAGGCGACCGCGAGACACCTGCGGAAGCTGGCACCCGAGCACGTCGTCTTCGTGATCACCGGAGACAACGGAAGCGCCGAGGAAGATTCGGCGTGCGCGCAATACATCGCCGCGTTGCTCACGGCCGACGACGTCGATCCGCGTCCGTTCACGAAACGTGCCCTGCACTCGACCGCCGCGAGGCAGCTGATGGAAGGCGTGGACAAGGGATACCGAGGAGTTCATCCTGACGACGTACAGCTATGCCTGGAGGTCGACACTTACGCATTCGCGATGACCGCGACCAACGACATATGGGGGATGACTCTGGGCGTCGAGGAGCCCTGATCCAACGTCGACGGTGACGCTCCTCACGCTTCAGGCGATGTCTGGGATCTCGATGTCCGGCACACGCCCTTATGGTGGACCGATGGCATCGGTCAAGCAGGTCCAGGTCACCTTCGACTGCGCAGAACCCGAGCGCGTCGCTCGCTTCTGGTGCGAGGTGTTGGGCTACGTTGTACCGCCGCCACCAGAGGGGTTCGCTACGTGGGAGGATTTCGATCGCTCGCGGCCGCCTCAGCTTCAGGGTTCGTCGTTCGCCTGCGTCGATCCCTCGGGAGTGGGCCCTCGGCTGTACTTCCAGCGCGTTCCCGAAGGGAAGGTCGTCAAGAATCGAGTGCATCTCGATGTGCGGGTCGGCACCGGCCTCGTGGGTGAACAGCGCCTCGCCACACTCGAAGCCGAGTGCGCACGACTTATCGCCCTCGGCGCGATACGCGTGCGGCTACTTTCCGCCGATGACCACAACGAGTCGTGCATCGTGATGCAAGACATCGAGGGCAACGAGTTCTGTCTCGACTGAGAGACGCGACCCCGGTACTACCCGCCTCCAGCTTCGCCGCTGTTGCATTCTCCACGCTTTGGCAAGGCACCCAAGCGCATTAGCTTTGCTTACGAACGACTTTGGGCGCGGAATTTTGAAACACCACAGGTGGTTCGTTCGATGAGACGATTATGTTGCCGGGGCGGCCGCGGAGGAAGCTGACATGATCGACGGAATGGCCGTTGCCACTCACCTGGCTGTGGCACTGGGGGCAACGGGCGGACGGCCCGTGGACCGATCGGTGGATCAAGGATTGACCGCGCTCACCGGTGTGGTCACACGCGGGCTCGGACGACGCGCACTAGATGACCTCGACCAGAACCCGCACAGCATGGCAGCACGCCGCCAACTCGCCGCCGAGATCGAACGCGCGGCAGCCGCCGACACGGAATTCGCCCGCGAACTCGCCGCCCTGCAAGCCACGCTCGGCAGGCTGAACGGCGGAACCGTGATCAACACCGCGACCCACGGCAGCCGGATCGTCACCGGCAGCAAAGGCATCACGGCTGGTGGCAGCATTCACAACACCACATACGACATCGCGTCGGATGAGGATCTGTCCCGAGCTCCGGTCTGGACGAAGGCACTGTTGTGGATCGGCTTGGTGTTCGTCGGTATCGGCTTCGTCGGTGGCCTGATCGGCATGTCTCGAGGCGCGTCGGTGTCGGGGCAGTTCAACTTGCTGCCGTTCTTCCTCATCGGCGGTGTCCTCATGACCTTCGCCGAGCTCGGCGCGAGAACGTCGACACCTCGACGCCGCCGGTAGGTCGGAAGCAGTTCGCCCGCTCGGTCGCCTTGCGGTGGTACAGCCAGGTCGTCACCCCGACTAGTGAGATCCGCAGGAGAATTCAGAGCTTGTCGGATGTGCGGCGGTTTACTGGAAAACAGCTGGATCAAGGCCTCTTCCGCCCGTCGGATCAAAACATGCTGCGGTTTATGGGTTTTCGATTTCCACCCGCGCGATCATGCCCAACTCCTGGCATGCAGACCGCTACCTCGGGGGTCGTACCAGAAATCAGCGAGATGAATTTTCAGTCGGAATGTGTGAAACAACGCCGGTGGCTCGTTCGATGAGATGGTTATGCTGCCGGGGCGGCTGTGGAGGAGACTGACATGATCGACGGAATGGTCGTTGCCGCATATGTGGCCGCGGCACTGGGGGCAGCCGGTGGAAGGTTGGTCGACCGATCACTGGATCAAGGACTGACCGCGCTCACCGGCGCGGTCACACGCAGGCTGGGACGGCGCGCGCTCGACGACCTGGACCGAAACCCGGCCAGCATGGCGGCACGCCGCCAACTCGCCGATGAGATCGAACGCGCGGCAGCCGCCGACGCGGAATTCGCCCGCGAGCTCGCCGAACTCCGAGACAGACTCGACCGGATGAACGGCCCGACCATCATCAACACCGCCACTCACGGCAGCCGGATCGTCACCGGCGGGGACGGCATGACCGCTGGAGACGACATCCATAACACCACCTACGATTCTCCGGCCCCCGGGGATCTGTCGGGGGCACCTCTGTGGAGCAGGGTCCTGATCTGGATCGGCACGACAATCGGAGTGATCGGCTGGGCGATCGCCGGAATCGCGATTGCCCAGCACACACCGGGGCACATGAACGATGCCACAAACGGATTCGTGGTCTTCATGATCGGAGTCGGTATCGCGCTGGTGGGTCAATACGGCGCAAGCACGTCGACACCTCGACGGCGGCGGTGACGCCAGCCCATCGCCCCACCTCCGAATGATGGACGCGGCCACTTCCTCACCGCAGGCCCTGGACGATAGACCGGATACGTGCGGAGGCCACGACCAACGCTGATGCGGCATTGCGTTCGGCTGTGCTATGTTGGGACTCGCGGCCGTCGAAGATCAAGTTCCGACAACGCATTCGAGGTGGGGGTAATGAAATCAGTATTTCGCATGGGCATCGTCGCCGTCGCGGTAGGCATCGGCTCCGTCGTGATCGCCGGACCAGCCCAGGCCGACGTATGGCGTGATGCGGTATGCGGCCACGGGTATCACTACGGCCAGAAAGTCGATATCCACGGCCAGCAGTGGAAGATCGAAGGCGAACGAGGCAACGGCGCAGGATACATCCTGAGCGATAAGTACGGTCGGACAAACCAGGTCGACTGCTCGTAGGCACTCACGACCACGGTTGTCAGTTGAGGCGGCACTTTCGGATTCTCCCGAAAGTGCCGCTTCATCAATGCAATCTACGAACGGAAAGCGACACGTCGAGAGCACGCGGAGCGCTCCCTGTGCGTAGGTTCAGACTGCATCATTGCTCAACCCGGCGATCTCGTCCATCAGCATCCGCAGGGTCAGGGAGTGTTTCTCGGGCGGAAGGGCATCCATCGCGCTGCGTGCGGCCCGAATTCCTTCGGCTCGATCACCCGCTCTGACCAGCATCAGACCGCGATGCATCTCCAGATGCGTTGCAAAACGCGGCAACTCGGCCGGAAGCTCTCTTCGCGCCTGCTCTTGCGAGGCCACCGCCGATTTCTCATCGCCGAGCCGCGCAGCGAGCAGCGAGAGGAACACGTTCATGCGCCACCACGGAACGGCGTAGTCGGAGGTCTGCTCGTAGGACCCCGATTTGTCGAACACCCGGCGTCCCTCTTCGACGAGAGCGCGCCCCGTCTCGCCATCACCTCGCAACACTGCCGCATGAGCCTTGCCCATGATCGCATTGAGCCGACCCAAGCTCGGCTTGTCCGACAACGCCAGCGCCTGGTCGGCGAAAAGATCGGCGACTCCCAACGCCGCACCCTCGTAGCCGAGGGCGATGGCCGCACGCCCCCGCACCCACACGCGGGTCTGCTCATCCTCGGAGCGGTCTGCGGCTTGGGCGGCCATTCGATACCAGGTGACCGCCTTCGTGCCGTCCGACCCTGGAAAAGTTTTCGAGTACAGCGTCATGAGCCGGGCTGCAGCTCCCCACATCTGCGGACTGTCCAACTGCTGTTGCAGGATTGCCAAGTCAACGGCCAAACGCCGCTGGATATCCGACGCACCGAGTGCCATGTAGTCGGTGCCGTAGGCGCTGAGCTTCTCCTGCCACGCCTCGGTGCTCGGCCCGGCATGGTCCAGCCGCGCCGAGAAACCGGCAGCCAGCAGATCGGACGCCACTATCGGCGCGACGCTGGTCGCCGCCACCTGAGCCAAGAACTTTCGTCTGTTCATGTCATCGTCCTCGAAAACAGCCAGAGGCACGTCCAGCACCGCCGATAGATGGCGTAGCCAAAATCGGCTGGGCACTGTGTCTCCGTTCTCCCAACGCCTCGAGATGTATTCCCGAGAGATATTCGCCCCCGAATGAGCCGCTAACTCGTCCGCCAGCCGCCCCTGCGACCATCCCCGTGCTTTCCGGAGCTCACGGATCAACTCGCCCACACCCATAGGCCGATCATCTCCCGTTTCCACATCGCGCGGAAGGACTAACAGCACCTCCGGCTCCATCTGCCACTACTGATGCCACTATTACGCGCCAGCGAGCCACAGCCGAATAGTGACCCCGGGCACGATGCCACTCCCCAGTGCCACTGCCCAGGCCCGCCTCCGGGCGCGACCCTCGATGTAGCCCCGACGTCGGGTGCCGCCGGTTTTATCCCGGCCCGCCGACTGCCGATAGCCAGCGGCGGTTCGACCTCGGTGTCGGGTGCACACCAATCGTTCGAGCGAGGGGAGACGCTTGTGTATGCGCCGGATCGGTTCGGGGATACGCCGTTGGCGGTGTGCCACTTCTACCGCGAAGTGTGTGACTTGCCTGCCGAGGTGGATCCGCCTCATTTAGGGCGCATCGTCCTACGGGTAGGTCGGGTGCGCGGGTTGATGATGCCCGCGTTCATCGGTTCGGAAGTCAAAGCTTGGATGCACCGCGCTGGTCACCGGGCCGGGCCGGTGTTGACGCATCCTCGGTCCCAGCGCTGGACATTTTTGACCGGGCCCGACCTGCCCGAGGACATTCGGTTGTTCGCGGAGATGTCGCGGTTCAGTGTGTCCATTGTGAGCGGTGGAACCATCGCGTTGCCCGGTCCCGGTCAGCGTCCCGGCCTGTTCCGAGCATGGGTGCACTCGCCGTGCGACGCCTACCGGCCCACCGGCCGGATCGTGGTCGAAGCGATACGGGGATGCGCCGCTGAGCACACGCGGCGGCGTCAGCGGGTGGTGGCACATGCCTGACGACATCAGCGCCGCAAGTGGGGTTCTCGTGCCGGATCGACCATCGCGGCTCTCCCGGTGAGCGGCGATCAGGAGGCCGAGCGCTCCGCCGCCGAACTCGATGTACTCACCGAGGTGATCGGCACGCTGGTGACCACCACCGCGGACGCGGTACGTGACGGGATGACCGAGGCCGCTCGCGCCCATGTGATGGCGAAGGTGATCTATGTCCTGATCACCAGCGCCCGCACCGCCGCAGCGCCCCACACCGGGCGGCTGTATGCCGCCGCGGTGCTCGATCCGATCATCGAGAACACCTCCGCCGCTGACGAGATCACCTTGCTGGATCTGCTGATACCCGCGCTCATCGGCCAGCACGTCGGCGGTATCTGAACAGAACTGACCGCCTCTCGTAGGCTGCGCTCCTCTCGGGGAGGAGCGCAAGCGTCGGGGCATCCAGGGGACTCCGCATAAGCGGGTCTCCACATCGGTGTGCCGAAACCGGCTCGTCGCCTGCATGTTCTGGCCGCCGAAGCTTTTCGTCACCGCGGCCGACGATTCGGCCCACCCGACCCGGGCTACGAACCGGTAGCCGCGACCGCACGAGCCGGACGTCCACCTGATGATCTCGCTGCGGGGGATGCGGTTCGACTTCACCGTATGCCTCTCGGCGGCTTTGGTTTGCGTGCACGAGCACCAGACCCACCGCTATGCCGACGATGTGACCGTCGATCTGCGCGATACCTCTACCTATCCGCGCCTGCCGAACAAGCGCTTGTATCTGCAACCGTGACCGCGCGCCGGCACGGAGACGGCTTGATAAAAACATACGGTCGACCGTATATTTTTCCGCATGGAGCACAACGTCCTCACCGAGGAGACCGACCCGTTCTGCCTGGACCAGGCGGACGCCGTGGCCTTGCTGGCCGGAGCCCCGTGGGGCAGGTATGCCGTTGTCGGCGACAGTCTTTCGGCGGGAACCGGCGATCCCACCCTGGGCTACCGAGATCAGGGCTGGTCGGACCGAGTTGCGGGTGTCTTGCGGTCCGTCCGGCCGGATCTGGATTACCTCAACGTCTCCGAGATCGGGGCGACAACCGCCCAGACGCTCGAGAAGCAGGCGGCCCGCATGCTCGAGTTCTCCCCTGATTTGCTCCACCTGCCCTGCGGGGCCAATGACATCGCGCGGCGCAGGCCGGATTTCGGCGAGATAGAGCGAACGCTGCGGCAGATGTACGACCTGGCGAAGGGAACCGGCGCCCTGCTGACCACTTTCACGCTCGGCAGAGCGTACGTCGTCCCGGTCTTCCCGGACTGGCCGGAGCGGATCGCCACGGTCAACGAGATCGTGCGGGGGCTGGCTTCGGAATACGACACCCTCGTGGTGGACATGTGGGACCACCCGATCAACGACCGCGACAACCTGCTCAGCGCGGACCGTATCCACTTCTCGACCTCGGGTCAGGCCGTCATGGCGGCCGAGATGGTCAAGAAGCTGGCCGAATCCCTTGGCACCGACAAATGAAGAGGGCTCTCATCGTGGCAAGTAGTCAGCAAGCAGCCAGTCGGCCGGTAGCAGTCGCGGAAGCGGACGCGATTGCGTGGATGACGGTATCGATTCTTCTGACCGCCCTGTTCATGGCGGTGCTCGACTCGTTCATCGTCGTGGTCGCCGACCCCTCGATCGCGGCGGACCTGCACGCGTCCGACGGCGATGTCCAGTGGGTGCTGGCGGGCTATCAGCTGAGTTACGCGGTCTTCATCATCACCGCTACGCGCCTGGCCGACATGTACGGCCGCAAGCGGATCTTCCTTCTCGGGGTGGTCCTGTTCACGCTGTCGTCGGTCGCTTGCGCGCTGTCACCGAACGCGGGCAGCCTGATCGCCGCGCGTGTCGTCCAGGGTCTGGGAGCCGCCCTCATGATTCCCCAGGTGTTCGCGTACGTCACGGTGCTGGTGCCCGCGGCGAAGCGGCACAGCGTCTACGGCGTGCTCGGCATCGTCATGGGGATGGCCACCATCGGCGGACAGGTCATCGGCGGACTGCTGATCGGCGCCAACCTGTTCGACTCCGGCTGGCGCCTGGTGTTCTGGGTGAACGCGCCGATCGGAATCGTCATGCTCCTGCTCGCCGTGCGATTCGTGCCGGAGACAGGCTCGGCCGCCGACCGCAAGCTGGACATGTCCGGCGTCCTGGTGCTCAGCACGGCACTGTTCCTCTTGGTGCTGCCGCTCATCCAGGGGCAGGAGGCGGGTTGGCCGGGGTGGGTCTGGGCTTGTTTCACGGGCAGCGCGGTCGCGTTCGGCCTGTTCGTCGCGATCGAGCGGCGCCTGGAACGGCGCGGCGGGGATCCGCTGGTACCGCTGACATTGTTCGGACAGCGCTCGTTCTCGCTCGGGATCGTTCTCGTGCTCGCCCTGTATGCGCTGATCTACTCGTATTATCTGGCCTTGTCGGTAACGATGCAGCAAGGCCTCGACATGTCGGCGCTCGGCGCGGGTCTGGTCTACACGCCCGCCGCCATAACGTTTTTCGTGTTCAGCATGGTGGCGAGCCGGATGGTTCCGAAGTATGGACGACGCGTCCTCGAGGTCGGGGCGATCATACTGGCGACCGGTTACCTGGCGACCGGTCTCTTGCTGGTGTCCGGCCCCAGGATCACTCCGCTGCTCGTGATCCCCACCCTGATTCTGCAGAGTGTCGGTGGCGGACTGGTTATTACGCAGGCGCTCAACACGGTGCTGAGCCGTGTCCGGCCCGAGTCGGCCGGTGTCGCGTCAGGGGCCTTGTCCACGGCCCAGCAGTGTGGCGGAGCGCTGGGCGTCGCCGTCATCGGAGCGGTCTACTTCAGCTCGTTCCACCCGGCCGAAGTCGGCAGGGTCGCCGCCGCAGGCCACGCCTTCGCGGTCGCGTCCTTCGGGACGTTCGCCATCGCTGTCGTAGCGGGCGTTGTCGTCTTCCTTCTTCCGAAGCGGCCGACCGTCCAGGTCTGAATGCGAGGACACGGTCGGAGCTGCGGACGAAGTGGGTCCAGCTATAGCGACGTCCGGGCAGATCGGATGCCCGGACCTCCGCCGGCGAAAACATCGGCGCCGCGACAATGTCGAGCGGATGTCGGCGGGCCATGGCAATCCATCAGATCTGGGTCGCGATGTCGAGCATGGTGAGCACATCCGAGGAGACGTGGAGCGGCACCATGTCGATCACGGCCAAAGCGGTGCGCTCGGGATCGAGCTCCGGATACGCGAACCGGCGTCCGCGGCGGGATTCGTGGCGAGCGTACTCACGGGCCTCGATATGCCAGTCGTGTGTCGGGAGCGTCGGTGTGGCGTCGCCGTCGTCGCGAATCAGGTCGTACACATACGAACGGTCACCCTTCCGGCTCACCCACACGCCCTCGGGCGGCAGGTCGCCTCGCCCCGCGTCGTCGAACGGGCGGCTGGACACCTCACCCGACTCCGAGCACACTACCCATCCGAAGCCGGGCAGTCGCCGACACCAGATGTCGAGGTCGACACGCTTGTACGACGGGAATCCATGCATCTCCCCCTCGCGGGCGAACTCATAGGTCAACCCGTCCACCCGCCGCACGAACTTCACACCCGACATCACGCCATCCTCGACGAACGACCCGGCCGCCTCAACTGAAAACTCCTCGCCGAGCTCGACGAACTTCATGGGACACTCGCGACCCGCCCAGCCGCTCAGTAGCTCGGCGCGGGTTCCGCTGGTTCGCGCTCACTCCGACGAGCCCGACGAGCACGCGGAACCGCCGCATTAAGTGATGCAGCATTCATAGAATATGAGTCCAACCGCCACTCGACGGATGCGATGCGGTCGGAGGACTTCCCCCTTGCCACCTTATGGACTTCTGCGCACGAAACACGCAGTTAAAACACGCATACGGAAGACGAAGCAGCGAGTCCACAGCGAGATACCGCCCGCATGCAGCGGAACTTGCTCCGGCGATCTCGCGTACAACAGTCCGCACTATAGTTACTATGTGAACCAATATTCTTCAACATAGGAGCGCAATGATGCGTACCCCCCTTCGCCTCGCCGCCGCCTCGGTCGCGGCGGCGACCCTCGTCGTCACCGCGGCCGGTGCGACGGCCGAACCGATCAGCTCCGCCCCGGCGACCGCTGTCGCGGCCGGAACCGGCTCGTCGGCGGTGGATTCCGGGGCGGCGGCGGCGCAATCGGCCGTGTACTTCCTCCAGCGTGGTGACGTCATCGGGATTCTCGTGCTCTTGGTCACCGCGCCCTTGCAGATATTCACCGGTGGCGTCTGCGATCTGGCCACCGGGTCGGCGCTTCCGAGTCCGTGCGCCACACCGAGGTGAACGCCCGGTGGCGTCTCCGCGCCGGTGCGCCGCGGCGAATTCGGGACGCACCCTGATCGGACCGCCACCGAACGGGAAAGACCCCGCCCGGCGGTGAAGCCGGACGGGGTCGGGTGTCCCCCAACGAACGAGACGTCGGGTTCTTCGCCGCTATCTACTTCGCCTGGACGGGAGGCTGGTTGATAGTGGTGAAGTACTGGATGGCGGCGCCGATCGCCACCGGGGCGGTGACCAGGATCTGGCCCGCGATGGTGCCCAGGGCGCCGATCGCGATGATGCCGCCGAGGCAGCCGATGGCCGCGGCCGGGATGAACGCGCCGAACAGGCCGACGATCGCCGCCGAAGCGACGGTCGCGCCGGCGATGCCGCCGAGCACGCAGCCCACGGCGCCGCCGCCGATGCCGCCGATCAGGGTGCCGAGGGTGGCGCCCATGGTGATGGTGCTGGTCATGCGGGACCAGGCGGCCTGCTCACGATCGTATTCGTTCTTCCACGGAGCCTTGTCCTCGAACGGCAGGGCGACCGGCTTGTAGGCCGCGTGCGCCATGTCGAACTGCGGGGTCAAAGTGGCGGTGCGATCGGCGATGTCGGCCACGATCGGGAACTCGAAGTCATCGACCCGGAACTTCAGCGGCATGCCGGTGAGCACGGCGCCGTTGGCGGCCTTGATCTTGAACAGCCCGTCCTCGACGACCATGGAACCGGCATCGGTCGTGACGATGGACTGGGTGTCGGTGGCGTAGGCGGTGAAGTCGACGGCGTCCTCGCTGCCGGGCTGCGCACCGGCCGAGCCGGCGGCGATCCCGACTGCGGCGACCAGACCAGCGGCCACCGCAACGATTTTCCTCATCCTTGGTTCTTTCCTCTCGGTTTCTCACAGGAAGCGGTCGCGACGAGCGCGCCGCACACCCACCGCGGTCGCAGCGGGCAGGTCAGAGGTCGAGGACGAGCGGGCCCGACCTGGCCCGCGAGACGCACAGCATCATGGTGTCGCCGCGCGCCCGTTCCTCGTCGGTGAGCAGCTCGTCCCGATGCTCGATGTCGCCGGACAACACCGCGGTCTCGCAGCTGCCGCAGGTGCCTTCGCGGCACGAGGTGACGATGCCGATCCCGGCGGATTCCAGGACGTCGGCGATGGATTGGTTCGCCCCGACGCGGAAGGTCCTGCCGCTGGCCGCCAAGCGCACCTCGAACGGCTCGTTCGGGGCGAACTCCAACTGCCGCGGCACGAAGCGCTCCACGTGCACCGGCACCCCGGCGCGCGCGCCTTCGGCCTCCGCCGCCGCCAGCAGCGGCTCGGGTCCGCAGCAGTACACGGGGGTGTCGGAGAGATCGGCGAAGATCTCGCGCAGCGGCAGCAGGCCGTGCTCGTCCTGCGGCAACAAGTTCGCCAGCGGATAACGCTCGGCGATGGCGTCGGCGAACGCCATGTGTCGTCGGGTGCGGCCGCCGTAGTACAGCGACCAGCGAGCACCCGAGGCTTCCGCGGCGGCGACCATGGGCAGGATCGGCGTGATCCCGATGCCTCCGGCGAGGAAGACATAGCTGTCGCCGCTCACGAGTTCGAAGTTGTTGCGCGGCGCGGACACTCGCAGCACCGAGCCGGGTTGCGCGGCGCGGTGCAGATAGGCCGAGCCGCCGCGCCCGTCCGGTTCGTGCAGCACCGCGATGCGCCAGCGCGCCCGGTCGGCCGGGTCGCCGCACAGTGAGTACTGCCGCACGCCCGCCGCGCCGACCGCGACATCGATGTGGGCGCCCGGTGTCCACGACGGCAGTTCGCCGCCGTCGACCGGGGCCAGGTCGAGCGCGAACACGCCCGCGGCCTCGTCGCGGCGGCACCATACTCGCACCGCTGTGTCAGTCATATCCGTCCCCTAGCCCGGCAACGTCTCCGCGATCACCGTCGCCGAGATGTGCCGCCCACGCACCGGACGAATGGGCAGTCGATTCGCGCAATCGACGTTGACTATCGCCCCCTCGCCCGCACACGCGGCGCGCCGAGACTGACGCCATGACCACTGTGGCGCAATTGGTGGACAAGACCACCCAGTTCATTCGGGACCAGGTCGTTCCGGTGGAACGCGAGGTCGTCGTGGACGGGCGGGTGATGGACGACGCGCTGCGGCTCGAGCTGCAGAAGAAGGCCAAGGAGGCCGGCGTCTTCGGACCGCTGTCGGATCCGCGATACGGCGGCCTCGGCCTGGACACCCGAGCCCAGGCGCAGGTGCTCGAAGCCGCGGGGGCGAGCCTGCTCGGCCCGATCGCGGTGAACGCGTGGGCGCCCGACGACGGCAACATCCACCTGCTCGCGCACGTCGCGAACGAGGAGCAGCAGCAGCGCTACCTCGCGCCGCTGGCCGCGGGCGACGTCCGTTCCGCGATCGCGATGACCGAACCCGCCCCCGGCGCCGGATCCGACCCCGGGATGCTGCGGACCGTCGCCGAGGAGACCGAGTCCGGCTGGGTCATCAACGGCGCCAAGCATTTCACCACGGGCGCGCAGGGGGCGGCGTTCACCATCTGCGTGGCGCGCACGGGTGACGGCCCGACCATGTTCCTGGTCGACCAGGACAACCCCGGATTGCGGGTGGGTCGCCGGATGCCGACGCTCGACCACACCAGCGCGCCCGGCGGCCACTGCGAGGTGACCTTCGACGACTGCGAGGTGCCCGATTCCGCCGTGCTGGGCCAGGTCGGCCAGGGGCTGGCGCTCGCGCAGGTCCGGCTCGCGCCCTCGCGGCTGGTGTTCTGTATGAACTGGCTCGGGCTCGCGGTGCGGGCGCACCAGCTGACCATCGAGCACATCGGCACGCGCACGTCGTTCGGCGTCCCGATCGCCGAGCACGGCATGGCCCAAGGCCTCGTCGCGGACAACGAGATCGACATCGCCGCCGCGCGCGGCGTGATCCGCACCGCCGCCGAGACCATCGACGCGCAGGGGCCGACCTCCTCGCAGGCGCGGCACGAGGCGTCGATCGCCAAGACGTTCGTCTCCGAGGCGGTCTGGCGGGTGCTCGACCGGGCGGTCCAGTTGCACGGCGGGCTCGGTGTCTGCGAAGACCACCTCGTCGCTCGATTCCTGGTCGAGGCCAGGGCTTTCCGCATCTACGAAGGACCCTCGGAGGTCCTGCGCTGGTCCATCGCTCGCCGCGCCCTGCGCACCAAACGCTGAAGGAGACGTCATGACCACGCGTGAAATCGCCGGTTTCGCGGCGGCCTATCCCGAACTCGACTGCGACGCCGTAGATTACGAGTACCTGCGGGCGGTGTCGCAGGAGATGGTTCCGTTCGGCCGCCACGTCGGCACGCTGATCACCGAGATCAGCCCGGAACGCGCCGTCGTCGAAATCCCCGCCGCCGGGTCGGTCCGCAACCACATGGGCACCGTGCACGCCGGGGCGCTGTTCACCGCCGCCGACATCGGCGGAGCGGCCGCGTTCGTCGGCGCGGCGGCCACCCGCCTGCGCACCGTCGAGCGGCTGGTGCTGCGCGGCGGCAGCGCGTCCTACCGCAAACCCGCCGTCGGCCGCATCCGCGCCATCGCGACCGTCGACCAGCGCGAACTCGCCGACGTGCTCGCGGCGACGGCCGCGCAGCGCTTCGAGCTGTCCGGCAAGGCGGCCCTGCTCGATGACGGCGACGTCGTCGTCGCGAAGTTCACCTTCGACTACGTCTGCGACATCACCCTCGCGGAGGACGAGCGATGACCACCGCGGCGCCGCAGAACCGTTCGGAGTTCACCACCCTGGAATCGGCCACGGTGCCGACCGGAGACGGGGTCACCTTCACCGTCCGCTTCCTGGAGTCGAAGAAGCCGGGTTCACCGGTCGTGCTGATCCTGCCCGCCATGGCGATGAAGGCGAAGAACTATCTGTTTCTCGCGAAAGAGCTGCATTCGCAAGGTCTTTCGGTGGCGTTGACCGACCTGCGGGCGCACGGCGAGGCCGAGCCCGGACTCGGGCTGCACCGCGACTTCGGCTACCGCGAGATGATCGAGACCGACCTGCCCGCCCTCGTCGCGGCGGTGCGGGCGCGGTTCCCCGAGGCGCCGCTCCACTTGTTCGGGCACAGCCTGGGCGGCCAGCTCGCGTTGCTGTTCACCGCGGCGGAGCCGGAGCGGATCGCGGGCGTCACCGTCATCGGCACCGGCACGGTCTTCTGGTGGGCCTTCGGCGCGCGCCGCTGGTGGGAGGCGCTGAGCCAGATCCAGTGGATCGGCCTGGTCTCGCGGTGGAAGGGTCACTGGCCCGGTGGTGTGCTCATCCCGGCCCCGATGCCGGGCGGCGTCATGCGTGACTGGTCGATGCACTCGCTGACCAGCTACTACCGCCCCAAGGGCAGCAAGCGCCGATACAACACCCTGCTGCGGAACATGACCGCGCCGGTGCTGGCGATCTCGCTGTCCGACGACGTGCTCGGCCCGAAGTCCAACGTCGACTTCCTGGTCTCCCGGATGCCGAACGCCCGGGTGACCCACTGGCACATCGACGAGAACGCCCCGGTGGCCAATCGCGACCACTTCCTGTGGATCAAGGACTCCCCCGCGATCGCGGCCCGGGTGGCGACCTGGATCGTCGCGGGCGAGCTGCCGGGCTGAGGGGCGACGGTGGCACGACTGCGAATCGAAGCGGTGTCGAAGCGATTCGGCGCCGCCAACGCGGTGCGCGAGGTGAGCCTCGACATCGCCGACGGCGAGTTCATGGTGCTGCTCGGCCCGAGCGGCTGCGGCAAATCCACTCTGCTGCGCATGATCGCCGGTCTGGAGGATCCGTCCGACGGGCGAATCCTGCTGGACGACAAGGACATCACCCATCACGCGCCGCAACAGCGGGACTTGGCCATGGTGTTCCAGAGTTACGCGCTCTATCCGCACCTGACCGTCGCCAAGAACATCGGATTCCCGCTGCGCGCCCGGCGCACGCCGCGCGCGAGGATCGCCGAGCGGGTGTCGGAGGTCGCCGGGGTGCTCGGGCTGACCGAGCTGCTGCGCCGCAGGCCGTCCGCGCTGTCGGGCGGGCAGCGGCAACGCGTGGCCCTGGCGCGCGCCATGGTGCGCGATCCCGGCGCGTTCCTGATGGATGAGCCGTTGTCGAACCTGGACGCGAAGCTGCGCAGCGCGACGCGCGCCGAATTGATCGGGCTGCATCAGCGGCTGGGCGCGACGTTCCTGTACGTGACCCATGACCAGGTCGAGGCGATGACCATGGCCGATCGGATCGCGCTACTCAACGAGGGACGGGTGGAGCAGGTCGGCACACCGACCGAACTCTACGATCGTCCGCGTTCCACTTTCGTCGCCGGATTCCTCGGCGCGCCGCCGATGAACCTGTTCCCCGCCGTCGTCACCGAGCGCGACGGCTCGCTGCGCGTGGTAGCCGATGGGATCGATACCGAATTGGCCATCGGCGTCGAGGGTTTCGACGACGACCTGGAAGTGGTCGCGGGCATCCGCCCGGAACAGCTGCGCTTGGATCCGACCGGCGCCGACATCCGCGGCCGGGTGACGATGGTGGAGAACCTCGGCAGCGAAGAACTGATCCACTTCACCACCGGCGATCGCGTCCTGTGCGCCCGAGCGCCGCGGCCCGCGGGCGTCGCGGTCGACGACAACATCGCGTTGCGCGTCGACCCGGCGCACATCCACCTGTTCCATGCCACCTCCGGGCTGCGTCTGACCTGGCAGGAGACGCGGCAGGACGCCGCCGCCGACAGCGCGGGCGAACCCGTCGCCGTCGCCTGAACCCGAACACCCCTACTCGATGAGGAGAAATACCGTGAAACGCACCGCGCCCATTCTGGGCCTGGTGTTCGCAACCACCGTCGCGCTCAGCGCTTGCGGCGGACTCGGGAGCACCACCACCGACTCGAACGCCGACAGCGCGCGGATTCCGGAACTGAAGCCGGACCAGCAGGTGTCGATCGTGTTCGAGTCCTACAACTACGGACTCGCCGGCGCCTGGACCGACACCTTCAACTCCTTGATCGCCGATTTCCGCAAGAAGTTCCCGAACATCACGGTGACCGCGCAGAAGCCGCAGGGCAACAGCCCGAACCCGGCCACGGACACCATCTCCAGCATCCAGAACCAGATGGTCGCGGGCTCGCCGCCGGACGTCGCCCAGCTCGGCTTCAGCGACCTGGACTTCACCATCCACCAACTCGGCGCCAAGCCGCTGGACACGTTGGTCGGCAAGCAGGAAGTGCAGCACAACTTCGACGGGGCCCAGCACCCCTTCGCGCCGAAGGCCCGCACACTCGCCGACTGGGACGGTCACACCTACGGCGTGCCGTTCGTGTTCTCCACGCCCGTGCTGTATTACAACGCTTCGCTGTTCGCCGACGCCGGCCTGGATCCCGCGAAGCCGCCCGCCACCTGGCAGCAGGTCGCCGAGGCCGCGACGGTGATCACCGGGAAGACCGGCAAGGGCGGCATCTACGTCGACTGCCTGACCAAGACCGCCAAGGACTGGTGCTTCCAGTCGATGGTGCGTTCCAACGGCGGCCGGGTGATCTCCGAGGACCGCACCAAGCTCACTTTCGCCGACGCTCCCGCGGTCGAGGTCGCCGCGATGAGCCGGCAACTGGTCAACTCCGGCGGCATGCCGAAGCTCAACCAGAAACAGGGCTACGAGGCCTTCGCCCGCGGTGAGATCGGCATGATCCTGGAGACCAGCGCGATCCAGGGCACCTTCGTGACCGGCGCGAAGGACAAATGGGACCTGCGCTCGGCGCCGATGCCCAGCTTCGCGGGCAAGCCGACCGTGCCTACGAATTCCGGCGCTTCGCTGCACATCCTGTCCAACGACCCGGCCAAGCAGCGCGCCGCGTGGGAACTGATCAAGTTCCTCACCAGCGAATCCGCCTACACCAAGATCTCGCAGGGCATCGGCTACCTGCCGCTGCGCACCGGCCTCATGGACGACCCACAGGGGTTGCAGACCTGGTCGAAGGAGAATCCGCTGCTGGGGCCGAACGTCGCCCAGCTGGCGAACATGGAACCGTGGATCTCCATGCCCGGCACCAACTACCTGCAGATCCGCGACGGCATGATGGACGCCGTCGAGGCGATCGTGTTCCAGGGCAAGGACCCGCAGTCCACTCTCACCGCCGCCCGCGATCAGGGCGCCAAACTCCTGCCGACGTCATGAGCGAGGTGACGATCGTCCAGCTGACCGACACCCACATCCGGCCCGCCGGGGAACGGGTGCACGGGATGGTGGACACCTACGCCAATCTCACCCACGTGCTGCAGCAGTTGCGTGCCTCACGGCAGCGCATCGACGCGCTGGTGCTCTCGGGCGATCTGACCGACACCGGGTCGCCCGAGGCCTACCGGCGGCTGCGCGGCGCGGTCGAGCCGGTGGCCGAGGAACTCGGCGCGCAGACGGTGTACGTCATGGGCAATCACGACGAGCGCACCGCCTTCGCCACCGAATTGCTCGGGGCCGACCCCGCCGCGCTGGACCCGGACACCACCCACGACCAGGTGGCCGACGTGGCGGGTCTGCGGGTGATCGCGCTGGACAGCACGACGCCGCGACGGCACGACGGACGGCTCGAGGAGCACCAGCTGGACTGGCTGGCCGAGCAACTGCGCGAACCGGCGGCGCGCGGCACGCTGCTGGTGCTGCACCACCCGCCGATCCCCTCGCCCGTCGCGGCCACCGAGTACCTGCGGCTGGAACGGCCGGAGTTGCTGGCCGAGGTGCTGGCCGGTTCGGATGTGCGGTTGATCGTCTGCGGGCACAACCATCTCACCGGGGCGGCGGCGCTGGCGGGCATTCCGGTCTGGATCGGTCCGGCGCTGGCTTACCGGATCGATACGATCGCACCGGCGGGACGTCATCGGGGACTGATCGGCTTCGGCTACAGCCGCATCGATCTGCTCGGTTCGACGATGGTCGCCACGGCGATCGAGGCGACGCCCGCCGAGACCCTCTACGACCGGCCCGAGCAGGACGTGCTCGATCAACTCGCCGCGCTGGCCGCGGAGGCCGGGTAACTCGATGTTCGTCGTCGAATCGCCGCTGCCTGCCACGGAAGCGGCCGAAACGGTCAACCCGTCGCATCGCCCCGCCCGGTTCCGCCGGGCGGGGCGGTTCGCCATGCCGTACCTGTATCTGGCGCCCGCGCTGGCGTTGCTGGTCGTGTGGATCTACCGGCCGCTGGTCCAGGCGGTCGAGCTGTCCACGTATTCGTGGAACCTGCTGCCGACCTCACCGATGAAGCCGGTCGGCACCGGCAATTACGAACGGCTGCTGGATCTCCCGGCCTTCTGGGATTCGGTGGGCCGCACCGGGGTGCTGATCGTGGGCATGCTGCCGTTCACGGTGCTGCTCCCGCTGCTCATCGCGCTGGCCAGCCGACGGGTGCACGGCCGGGTGCGGACGGTCTACCACGCGTTCGTCTTCGCGCCGTTCCTCGTCGCGCCGGTCGCGGCGGCGGCGGTGTGGCGCTGGCTGCTGCATCCCGGCAGCGGCTTCGTCGATCAGGTTCTGCGCTCGAATCGCAACTGGGTCTACGACGTGGACACCGCGCACGGGGTGATCATCCTGATCACCGGATGGCAGTTGCTCGGCTTCGCCGTCCTGGTGATCTGGGCCGGGCTGGCGGGTATCAGCGGTGACTACGACGAAGCCGCCCAGGTGGACGGGGCGAGCACCCGGCAGATCCGCCGGTGGATCACCCTGCCCCTGCTGTCGCCCACACTGCTGTTCCTGGTGCTGACCACGGTATTGCTCAGTCCGACATTGACTTTCCCGCTCATCGACTCGATGACGCAGGGCGGTCCGGCGCAAGCGACCACCAATATCTACTACCTGCTGTGGGACTACGCCTTCCACAGCTTCGACGCCGGACTCAGCGCCGCCGCCGGTGTGCTGCTGTTCGCCGGGTTCGGCGTGATCGCGGGTGTGCTGGTGTGGGTCTCGGAAAAGGTTGCCTTCCATGACGATTGACCGATTGCGCACTGCGGGCAGCCATCTGCTGCTGGCCGTCACCGCGGTGCTGTGCGCGTTCCCGATCTACTGGCTGTTCGCGACGTCGCTGCGGCGGCCGGAGGACGTCACCTCGCTGTCGCCGATCCCCTGGCCGATCTCGTTCGCCAACTATGCCGACGCGGCCGACAAAGTCGACGTGGTGGCCCTGATCGGCAATACCTTCTTCGTCGCGGCGCTCTCGGCGGCGGGGCAACTGCTCATCGCGCTGCTGGCGTCCTACGCGTTCGCGATGTACACCTTCCCGTTCCAGAAGGTGCTGTACCTGGCGTTCGTCGGCACCTGGCTGGTGCCGTTCCAGGTGACGATGCTGCCCAACTACGTCCTGCTGACCAAACTCGGGCTGATCAACTCCCTGGTCGGCGTGGTGCTGCCGACGTTGTGCTCGGCGCTCGCGGTGCTGCTGCTGCGCCAGCACATGGCGAGCTTCCCGAAGGAGCTGGTGGCGGCGGCGAAGATCGACGGCCGCTCCTCCTGGTCGATCCTGTGGACGGTGGTCGTGCCGAATCTGCGCCCCGCGCTGGCGGCCTTGGGAATCCTGCTTTTCATCAACGCGTGGAACGAGTACTTCTGGCCCGCGGTGGTGCTGCGCCAGTCCAACAGCGTGTTGCAGCTGGGTCTGCGCAGTTTCATGGGCACCGAGGGCGATCAGTGGGGTCCGATGATGGCGGTGGCCAGCCTCGCCTGCCTGCCGGTGCTGCTGATGTACCTACTGCTGCAACGGCACATCGTCAACGCGTTCGTGCGGTCGGGGTTGAAATAGATCGTCGACGGGGTTTTCGAGGTCGGATAACTTCGAGAACCCCGGTCGGCGATGCCGCCGTCGACCGGGTATTCCCATCATCCGGACGGGCACTGCTGGTGGTGGTCGCCGATCAACGCCGCGGCCGGGGAGTCGATGTGTTCGCGCCGAGCTGGCCGACGGCCATGACACCGCCTCCGATCGCGAAGATCGCGAACTCTGTCCCGGGTTCCGCGTTGTGCTGGAAGAGCGCCGACATGAAGAGCGCGAAACCGACGGCCGCGATCGCCCCGCCGATCCAGATGCACGCTTTCGCCCAAGCAGGGGCTCTCGAGAGGTCATCAGGGCGGGGAACGTCGATGTTGGTGTTGGTGCTGATGTAGTCGCGCCCGACCACCTGGCCCCGGTTGTTCACCACGACCTGACCGCCCTGTTCGAGCTGCGCCACCACACTCGGCGCGTCCAGCTGATCCAGCCGAGCGCGTATTTCGGACAGTTCCCGGGCGAATTGCTCGTCGATCAGGGCTTCGCGCTCGATCGCAGTGGCGACGCGGCGGCGCGCCTGGATACTGTCCGGGTTCTGGGAAAGGATCTCGACGGGCTGACGTCCGAGCCTCCGCGTCACTGTCGCGGTCAGGGCACTGAACGCCTCGTCCAGTTGGGTGTTCAGCCACCTTCCGCTCGCTCCCCCTACCGCTGCGGCCAAATAAGCGGCAATCGCCATTCCGTCGATCATGCTCGCCTCCTCCTGGGCCCACCGAGCAGCACAATGGTCTCATCGAACGAGCGGCCGTGTCTGTTTCTCACGCGACGGAGGCAAGGCCGCCGCCATCGGACGCGGGCCGTCACCGCGTCCGATGGCGGCGGCTTCATGAGGCGACGCGCGACACCGTGGTGAGGGTCCCGATGAGGGCGGTGTCGTGATCCGCGGCGCGGAATCGGGGGTGATCGAGGATGTCGTGCAGGAATTCGGTCGTCGTGGCCACGCCCCTGCCATGGATTCTGGTCTCGGCCAGAGCCCGGCGCATCCGCGCGATGGCCGCGGGACGGTCGGGAGCCCACACGATGATCTTGGCGAGCAGCGAATCGTAGTGCGGCGGAATGGCATAGCCGGGGCCGACATGGGTGTCGATCCGGACGAACGGTCCGCCGGGCAGCGTGCAATCGGCGAGCGTGCCTGGGGCGGGTGCGAATTCGCGCTCCGGATCCTCGGCGTTGATCCGGCATTCGATGGACACACCGCGCGGCGTGGCGACGTCGGCGGACAACGCCAGCGGCAGCCCGGAGGCGATGCGCAACTGCTCGGCGACGAGGTCGATGCCGGTGACCATCTCGGTGACCGGATGCTCGACCTGTAGCCGGCAGTTGACCTCCATGAAGTAAAAATCGCCCCGCTGATCCAACAGGAATTCGAAGGTTCCCGCCCCGACGTAGCCGACGGCTTCGGCGCCGCGCACGGCCGCTGCCCCGATCCGGGCGACGAGTTCCTCGGACAGCCCCGGCGCGGGCGACTCCTCGACGAGTTTCTGGTGCCGCCGCTGCAAGGAGCAGTCGCGCGCGCCGAGATGCCGCACCGTGCCGTGCCGATCGGCCAGGATCTGGACTTCGATGTGCCGCGCCGAGTCGAGGTAGCGCTCCACGTACAGGCGGCCGTCGCCGAACACGGCGGTGGCGTTGGCGCGGGTCTCCTGCCAGGCCGCGGCGAAGTCCGCCGAGTCACGCACGACCCGCATCCCGCGGCCGCCGCCCCCCGCGACCGCTTTGATGATCACCGGGTAGCCGATGTCGTCGGCGAGGGCGTGCGCCTCGTCCACCGTGTCGAGCGGCTCACGGCTGCCCGGCAGCAGCGGCAGCCCCGCCGCGGCCATTAGTGACCGTGCCGTCGACTTGTCGCCGAGATCGGCCATGATCGCGGCGGGGGTGCCGACGAACACGAACCCCTCCGCCTCACACACCTCGGCGAAATCCGGGTCCTCGGAGAGGAATCCGTATCCGGGGTGGATGGCGTCGGCGCCGGTGGCCCTGGCGGCCTCGATGATCGCGGGAATGTAGGAGTAGCTGCGCTTCGCGGGCCCGGGACCGATCCGGAACGCCTGGTCGGCGAGCCGGACGGCGGCCGAGTCGGCGTCGGCCGCGGAATACACCGCGACGGTGGCGATCCCGAGTTCGGCGCAGGTGCGGATGACCCGCACGGCGATCTCGCCGCGATTGGCGACGAGCACCTTGCGGATCGGCCGCACGGTCATCGCACCACCTCGAGCACCAGCAGCGGCGCGCCGTGCTCGACCGCTTCCCCGTTCTCCACCAGGAATTCCGCCACCCGGCCCTCCCTGGTCGCGGTCACCGGGATCATCAGCTTCATCGCCTCGACGATGCCGACCTGCTGACCGGCCCGCACCGGGTCGCCCTCGGCGACGAACGGCGCCGCGCCGGGTTCGGGCGCGCGATAGAACACGCCGACGGTTTCCGCCGTCAGCGTGAAAGTATCCGCGTCCGAACGAGTGTCCTGCGGCGCGGACTCTGCGGGCGCCGCGGGGACCGGGGCGGCCGCCGTGGGTGCGACGGCGACCGGCCCACTGGTGCCGTTGTGCCCATCCCAGCTGATCCGCAGCACCAGCGGGCCGTTGGCGACGGTCACCGAGGTCGGCGCGGTCTCGGCCCGCACGGACAGCGCGTGCCGCGACAGCACGGTCAGCGCCTGGTCGGCGTCGACCGGATTCAGCGCGCGGCCCGCGGGCTCGGTGGTCACGGACTCGGTCATCACTTCTCCTGATCGTTCGTGGACAGTCCGAAGACACGGAAACGGTGGTGGCGCCGGTCGAGCAGTTGCGCCGCCTGGAGTCGCGCCAGATCGGACACGGCGTGGCGCAGCGCCTGACGCAGGGCGGCGGCGGCCGCGGCGGGATCGCGGTGTGCGCCGCCCGGCGGCTCGGGCAGTACGCCGTCCGCGACGCCGAGTTCGAGCAAGGAGGTCGAGTCCACCCGCAAGGCGGCGGCGGCGCGGGGTGCGGCGGTAGCGTCCTTCCACAGGATGGAGGCGCACCCTTCCGGGCTGATCACCGAATAGACCGCGTTCTCGCAGACGATCACTCGATCGGCCACCGCCAGCGCGAGCGCTCCCCCGCTGCCGCCCTCGCCGGTGATCACGGTGACCACCGGCACGGGTAGCCCGGCGAGCAGTTTGAGTGATTCCGCGATGGCGACGGCCTGCCCCTGTTCCTCGGCGGTCACACCGGGGTAGGCGCCCGCGGTGTCGACCAGGGTGATCACCGGAATGCCCAGCTTGGCGGCCAGGCGCAGCACGCGGGCCGACTTCCGGTATCCGGCCGGGGTGGGCATGCCGTAATTGCGCTGCGCCAATTCGGTTGCGGTGTGACCCTTTTGGGTGCCGATAACCACGACCGGCGCGCCGTCGAGGCGGGCCAGCGCGGTGATCATGGCCGGGCAGTCGGCCGACAAGCGGTCGCCGTGTAGCTCCACGAATTCGTCGAACGACGCGGCCAAGTAGTCCAGCGTGGTCGGCCTGGCGAGTTCGCGCGCGGCGCGCACACTCTGCCAGGCGTCGCGCGGGGCGAGCTGGGTCGCGTCGGCGCGGACCGGATTCTCGTCGTCGGCGAACGCGACGGGACGCGAGCTGTCGGCGGCCAGCGCGAGCAGGCGCGCCAGCCGGTCCCGCAGGGCCGAGCGGTGGCAGATCATGTCCACCACACCGTGTTCGAGCAGGAATTCCGCGGTCTGGAAGCCCGCGGGCAGCGTCTCGCCGATGGTCTGCTGGATCACCCGCGGTCCGGCGAAGCCGAGACGCGCGCCGGGTTCGGCGATGATGATGTCGGTGGACGTGGCGTAAGACGCCGCCACGCCCCCGTAGGTGGGATCGGTGATCACCGAGATGGTCAGCACGCCCTCGTCGTCGAGTTCGCGCAGCGCCTGGCTGGTCTTGGCCATCTGCATCAACGCGAGGATGCCCTCCTGCATGCGGGCGCCGCCGGACGCGGTGACCAGCACCAGCGGCACCCGCGCCGCGAGCGCGGTCTCGGCAGCGCCGGTGACCGCTTCGCCGACGGCCGCGCCGAGACTGCCGCCGAGGAAGCGGAAGTCCATGACCGCCAGCACCAGCGGTGCGCCGCCGATCGTGCCGCGCACGCAACGGATGGCGTCGGGCAGCCCGGTGCGACGGCTCGCCTCGGCATGCCGCTCGGGATAGGGCCGGGAGTCGGTGAAGCCGAGCGGATCGACCGCGGTGGCGGACGGCTGGATGTGCCGCGCCGATCCCGGGTCGAGCAGCGCCTCGATGCGCTGGTCCGCGGTCAGCATGCCGTGCCCGTCGCAATCCGGGCAGACCCGGCCCGCGCGCTCGTAGCGTTTGGCGTAGAGCATGGCGGCGCAGGACGGGCACACCATCCAGCAGGTCCGGGTGTCCGGACCCGTCTCCAGTGCGGTCATCGTTCCTCCCTCGGTCGGGGTACGAAGCGGGCGCAGTCGGCGGGTAGCCGCACGCCCGCGGTGCGCAGCTGGGCGACGCGGGTGAGGTAGGCCGCGCCCAGCATCATCTGGTCGGCGATGTCGGCGACGTGCCGGTTGCGCAGCGCCGCCAGATAACTTCCGGCCGCCCAGTTGTTGAACCCGCCCATCGCGGGCCCGCACCAGATCTGGTAATCGGCGACGCGACCGGCCTCGCCGCGAATGCTCCACCCCGACGACAGCCCCAGATACCACCGGAACACCAGCGCCATCTTGCGTTTCGGGTCCGCGTCCGCGCCGGGGAGCTGGGCCGGATCGCGTTCGGTGAAGTAGCTGACGCAGTCCTTCCACACGGCGTCGAGGGGCCGCTGGAACAGCGTGGCCTCGAGCTCGCGGCGCAGCTCGGCCGGGAACGCGTCGATGCCGTCATAGGCGCGGTAGGTGTCGTAGAGCCGCTGCGCGCGGGTGGCGAACATGGTGCCGCGGCGCAGCACCTGCACCTGGACGCCGAGCTCGAACATGTCCGAGGACGGCGCCATGGCGCAGTCGGCGAAATCCGCCTGAGTGAGCAGCTGTTTGGTGGTGTCGCACTGGGCGGCTTCCACGGTGGCCTGATTCACCGAACCGGTCACCACGTAAGCGGCGCCCAGCGCGAAGGCGGCGGCCGCGGCTGCGGGGGTGCCGATGCCGCCCGCCGCGCCGACGCGGACGGCCGCGGCGGCGGGCACGGTGCGGGCCAGTCGATCCCGTGCCGCGATGAGCTCGGGCAGCAGTACCAGCAGTGGTCTGCGGTCGGTGTGACCGCCGGAGTCGGCTTCGGCCGTGATGTCGTCGGCCATCGGCACCTGTTCGGCGAGCCGCGCCTGCTCGGGCGTCAGGTCACCGGCTTCGACCAGTGCGCGCAGCAGCCGTGCGGGAGCCGGACGCAGGAACGGCTCGGCCACCTCCACCCGGGAGACCTTCGCGATCAGGCGGTGGCGCACCTCGACGCGTCCTCGCCGGTCGACGGCCAGCCCCGCCGCCCGGTAACGCACGACCTCACCGGTGAGGCCCATGAACGCCGACGCCTCCACGCAGCGAACCTGGTACCGCAGGCAGGCGTCGACGATCGCGCGCTCCAAGGCGGGCTCGGAGGGGCTGTGGATGAGATTGCACGCGAACGGTTTTCCGACCAGCGTGCGGCTCAGCTCGGCCAGTGCCGCGTCCACCGCGGCGGGTGGAACGCCCGCCGCGCCGTAGGAGGCGAGGTATCCCGCCCGCGCCATCGCCGAAACCAGAGCGGGCGAGGCGATGCCGTTCGCCATCGCGCCCGCCGCGTAGGCCGCTCGCACGCCGTGGGCGGCGGCGAATCGCCGATCACCGAGCTGCTCGGGCGGCAGCGGAGCCACCGCCGCGAGCACCTCCGCGTGTGCCGCGGTGCGCTCGTCGGACGTCGCGCCCATCCGGCCGTCGTGGCGCACGATCCAGCACGGGCGCGTCAGGTCGGACAGGACGGCGGTGATGCCGTCGGCGGTGTCGGCGAGAGTACCGGCCCGGGACGTGGTCATCAGCGCTCCTCCCGCTCGACGAGTTCGACCGCGAGATCGGTCAGCTCATAGATGCGCAGCCCCGGCTTCCACAGCGAACCGTCGGCGACGACGGTGACCCCGCGCGGGCCGCGGTGGATCTCCTTGATGTGGGCCTCGAGTTCTACGGTGCCGTCGGTGGGCAGGAACTGCCCGCGGTAGCGCCAGCTGAACGTCCGGCCTGCGGGGATGCGGAAGACCGGATCGCCGATCGTGTCGGCGAATCCGGCGTCGATCATCCACTCTTGGATCGCGTGGATCACCGATTCCACACCGAGCGAGCCAGGGATCACCGGGTCGAGGTGGAAGTGCCGGGCGAAATACCAGTCGGACGGATCGATCTCGCGCAGCGAATGCAGATATCCGGAGTCGTAGCTGCCGCCGCCGTCGACCACCTCGACCCGGTCGATCAGCGCCAGGGTGCGCCTCGAGCACAGGCGGGCGGCCGGGTTCGCGCGGCGGGCGGCGACATCGATGGTGCGCACCCGTGCGCCCGGGTTCTCCGCCAGCCAGCTCGGCGCGGGGCGTCCCGCGTCGAGTCCGGTCTGGTTGGCCAAGGCCTCGTCGCTGAAGTAGCCGAACATGGTCTCGCCGGTGTAGAACGGCTCGCCGTCCACGCTGAGCGTGTAGTCGAAGGTTTGCAGCGACGAACCGGGCAGGATGGTGGTGGACAGCAGCCGAGAGGACTGGCTGATCGTCTTGTCCCGCAAATCGAGCTGCCGCAGCACGGTGGCGGTGCCGCCCAGGTTGCGCAGGCTCAGGGTGGTGCCGGGCTGGGTGAGCGTGGGACCCGCGTAATAGCCCATCAGCAGCGCCGCCTGCAACGAGGTCTCCATGTAGACGAAGTGCGGCATGGAGTCGTTCGCGGTGTCGCCGTAGTACCAGGAGTCGGCGGGTGAGTCGTATTCGGTGGTGTAGGACGCGCCGTCCAGGTTCCCGCGCTTGCCGTCGAAGTCGAGCACCCGGTCGACCAGCAGCAGGCCGCCGGTCGGCAGACGGGTCGCCCGCACCCCGGTGTACTCCGCGAATTCCGGTCCCATGGCGATTCCTTGGTCACCCCGGGCGAGGTGGGCCATGTGGAACTCGTTGAGCAGCAGGCTTTCCGAAACCTGGCCGGGGCCGACCCCGCTGCCCGGACGCTCCACCACCGTGACCGTGACGTCGAGCGCGCCTTCCGCGCCCGCGACGCGGACGGTGCCGGTGACGTACGGCCGGGGCGCCAAGTCGAGCGCGGTCACCGTCAGCGTGATCGTGCCGGACGCGGCACCCGCAACCGTACCCGTGCATTCGGCGACCAGGGAGCTGCCCGACAGCACCAGCGGCAGGCCCAGATACAGCGCGAACACCTCCGCGACCTGCGTCGCCGCCGCGTGCGGGTCGCCCTCGAATCGTGCTTCGACGCTGCCCTTGCCGGAGCCGCCGTACAACTCGATGCGGGTCACCTCGGTGAGCGCGAGCCGGGTCGAACCGCCCAGCCGGGCCGCCGCCACAGTGCCGGGGCGCCGGTACGCGGAGCCGAAGACGCTCAGCTCACCTTCGGCGAGACGGAGCAGGTCCGCTCGATCCAGGCGCGTGCGGTCGGTGCGAGCAGGCGGCTTGAAGGCGGACTCGGCGGCGGTGAATTCGCCCCGGACGCCGGACGCCTCCAGTCCTTCGTGGACGTGACCGGCCGCCTCGGCTGTGACCGACGAACGGCGCAGCGCTCGCTGCCACACCGCCCGTTGCATGGCCAGCTGCGCGCTCAACGCCGCCCGGTGCGCGGCGACGACGCCGGTGCGGATTTCGGCGAGCGGACCGGCCGCACGCGAGGCGGAGCCGTCGGCATGCGCCGCCCGCGCCTCGGGTTGTGTTCCGGTGACCGCGAGACCGGCGGCCGGGGCCGTCTCCGCGTACCCGGCGAACGGGCTCGCCGGCGTGACCGTGTCGTCGGAGCCCGGCCGAAGCGTCGGCGCCTCGTCGACGCCCTCCCCCGTTTCCGCGAGCGCCGTCACCGGATCGAACGGAATCCCGTCGAATTCCAGGGTTGTCATGCCATCCACCGCCTCACCGAGGTCTGGAACTTCTCCGTCAGATCGGGTGTCGTCACCACGGTGACGTCCGAGAAACGTTGCAGTACAGTGCCATCCGCCGTTGTGGCGGTGGCGTCGATCCGGGCGTCGACACGACCGGCGCGCGGGTTGTCCACGGTGAGCACGAACGGCTCGCTCGCGGGCAGTGGCCGGAAGTAGTCGATCCGCCCGGCGCCGAGCGGCAGACAGGCGCTGCCGAGCAGCCGGTGGCCCAGCACGGGCGGCCCCTGCAGGATCAGGTCGGCCAGGACCGGATCGTGCAGCCGCCCGGCGTAGGCTCCGCCCGCCACGGTCGCGGGGGGCAGTTCGCAGTCGAAGACGATCGCGTCGTCCGAGACCGCCCGGACCCGGCGCAGTCCCTGCAACGCGGGCGCGTGGAACTGGACGGCGTCGCGATAGATGGTCGCCTCGCCGACAGAACCACCCGGCACCGGCTTGCGCGGTGGCCGATCCGGCGTTTCGGCGAGCACGAGGGTCGCGCGGAAGTGGACGGCATTCTCGCCGCGCACCGTCGCCCGCACAGTGGACGCGCCCTCTTCCGGCGCGATTTCCAGTTCCAATTCGTCGAGCGGCCGTTCGAAGACGATGCCTTTGAGCACTTCGAAGTCCCGGACGCCGACCACCGTGCGGCCCGGCAGGCCGCGTTCGGCGAAGTTGATCATCGCGCCGAGCCCGAAGGTCGCGGGCAGCACGATGTGCTCACCGATCCGGTGCGCCGCGATGATCGGGTCCGCGGTGATCCCGGTGATCGTCCGCCGCGCCCGGACTGTGCCGGTGGCGGACGTGGTGTCCGACAACGACTTCGCGGGTCCGATGAGCACGACCGTGTCCGCGGAGCGCGCCTCGGTGAATTGCTCGGTGAACGCCGCCGCGCCCACCTGCGGGTCGAGCAGTTCGACACCGCGCGTCCGGAAGTGTTCCCGCAAGGCGGGAGTCACCATGCCGCCGTCCCACGCACCCCAGTCGATCGCGGTGACATGGCAATTCGGCCGTTGCGCCCGCAGGCTCACCGCGAATCGGGAGAGCGCCTCGTTCGCTGCCGCGTAATCGGCCTGACCGGCATTGCCGAACAGCCCGGCCACGGAGGTGAACAGCACCAGATGACGCAGTTCGCCGAGCGCGCCGAGCACCGACGCCAGTCCGGCGATCTTGGGATCGAGCACGCGCGCGACCGATTCGGCCGTCTTGTCCGTGATCACGGAGTCGGCCAGCACTCCCGCTCCGTGCACGACGCCGGTGATCGAGTCCCGCCACGGTGCGAGCGCGGCGGCGACCGCCTGCTCGTCCGTGGCGTCGACCGCGAGGTACTCGGCGCGGGAGCCGAGCGCGGTCAGCGTCTCCCGGATCTCGCGTGTTGCGCGGATTCCGGACACGGCACGCTCGATATCGCGCGGCTTCGCGCCGGAACCGGCCAGCGCGCGTACTGCGGCGGCCTTGAGATCGGCATCGGAAACCCCTGCCGCCCAATCCGGTTCGGCGGCCGGTTCGGAACGCCCGAGCAGCACGAAGCGTGCCTCGCTGCGCGCGGCCAGCGCCAGCACGCAGGTTGCCGTGACGCCGCGCGCGCCGCCGGTGACCAACAGGACGTCCTCGGCGGTGAGCACGGTGGCATCCTGCTCCGTGCCCGTGCGCACCGGGAGAACGGTGCGTGCGGGCGCGTGCCCGCTCGGCACCGGAGTCCATCGTCGCGCCGTGGTGTCGATGCCGACCTCGAGCGTGTCGCGAGCCGGATCGAACAGCTCGGCGGTCACGAACTCGGCCAGTTGCCTTGCGGAGCAGGCCGGGTCGACGTCGAGCGCCCGGCAGAACAGCTCCGGCTGTTCGGCGGCCAACGTTTTCACCACGCCGCCGATGCCGCCGAGCAGCGCGTGCTCGGGCTGCACGGTGCCGTGGAAACCGAGTGCGCCGTCCAGCCGCGTCACCGTCACGAAGGCCGCTCGGTCCGATCCGCCGCGCAGCAGCGGCACAGTACGGCCGGCCAGGAGGATGCCGTCGGTCAGGCGGCGTTGCGCCAACGCCCAGTCGGCGGTGCCGCCCAGCAGGACGAGGCAGAGGTCGAGCGGCTCGCCGTCCAACCCGTCTGCCGAATCCGTCTGTCGCACAGTCCAACCGAGCCCGCTCAACGCTGCCGCGAGCGCGTCCGATCCGGAGTCCGCTTCGCCGGTCAGGTCGACGAGCACCGCCCGCGCCCCGTCCCGGTAGGGCGCTACCGCCCGATCCGGAGCGGGCAGCGCGACCAGTTCGACGGCGTGCCGCGACGTTCCCGCCGCGGCCTCAGCTTTTGGGTGGACATCACCTCCCGCCGTCCCGGCGAGTTCCACCACGATCTGATCCAGCGTGCGAAGCGTGCCCAACTGCTCCGGGCCCAGACTCGGTAGCTTCGGAAACCGTTCTTGCAACGCGCCGATCACCTGCACTCGTTTGATCGAGTCCACGCCGAGGTCGGCTTCCAGATCCATCGACGGATCCACCATCTCCACCGGATAACCGGTCTTCTCCGCGACCACCTCGCGCAGCGCGCGCCGCAACGCCTCGTCCGTCACTTCAGCGTCGGCCGGGGCGACCGTGCCGTTCGCCGACGTTCCGGCGTCCTGCGCTCCGAGCAGCTCGGCGATCTGATCCAGCGTGCGAAGCGTGCCCAACTGCTCCGGGCCCAGACTCGGCAACTGCGGAAAGCGTTCCTGCAGAGCGCCGATCACCTGCACCCGCTTGATCGAATCCACACCCAGATCGGCTTCCAGATCCATCGACGGATCCACCATCTCCACCGGATAACCGGTCTTCTCCGCGACCACCTCACGCAGCGCGCGCCGCAACGCCGCACCCGAGACCTGGTCGTCGGTGACCACGTGAGCGGTGCCGTTCGATGTCGCTGACGGCGCGGCCGGGGTCGGCGCGCCGGTGGCGCCGAGCAGCTCGGCGATCTGATCCAGCGTTCGCACCGTGCCCAATTGCTCGGGGCCGAGGTTCGGCAGTTGCGGGAAGCGTTCCTGCAGAGCGCCGATCACCTGCACCCGCTTGATCGAATCCACACCCAGATCGGCTTCCAGATCCATCGACGGATCCACCATCTCCACCGGATAGCCCGTCTTCTCCGCGACCACCTCACGCAGCGCGCTGCGCAACGCGTCGCCGGTCACCTGGTCGGCGGGAGCAGCGTGCCCGTTCGTCGCCGGAGCGGGCGCCGCGCCGGGTTCCGGGGCGGGAGCGCGGTGTTCGTCCACGACCATGGCGGTGGCCAGCGGCCGTCGTACCGGCGCGGGCTCGATCGCCGCGCGCGGGGCGGGCGCGGGGCGCGTGACCTGCGTCGATGACCGTGACACCGGCGCGAAGCCGCTCTCCAGCTCGACCAGCTGGGCGAGCACCTCGCTGGCCCGCGCGTGGCTGTGGCTGATCGCGACACCGTGTTCCTTGACCGCTTCGATGGCGCGGACGGTGGCGGCGTCGAGCCTGCCGTCGCCGAGCGCGCCGGCCAGATCGCGGGCCATGTCCAGCTGGCCGTCCAGGAACTGGCGGTGCGTGTGCAGGTGCTGGACGAACGCGCTCTCCAGCGCGTCCGAACCGGTGTCGGCGGGCTGCGGTGTGGGGTACACGGGTGTCTCCGTTGCTGCGGTGGAAGCGGTGGGCACGGCCCGCTGCTCGGCGGGCTGGTGATCGACCACGCTGTCGACCGGAGCGGGAGCCGCCGCGAGCACGCTGAGCCGGTATTCGGCGTCGAGCGCGGCGGCGTAGGACTTGCGCCGGGTGTCGGGCACGTATTCCGGCGCCGACATCGTCACCGTCATGGCGCGACCGGTGACCGCCGCCTCCGGCTCCGGCGCGGTGTGGCGGTTGATGCCGTGCAGGCCGAACCCGAGCACGGCCAGGCGCACCGCCGCGCGGGTCAGCGCGAGATCGCTGTTGCCGATCGGGCCGGAGTCGGTCGCGATGACGACCACGTCGTCGCCGAGGGTGCGCCGCACCAGCGAGGTCAGCACCTGCTTCGGCCCGAACTCCACGAACACGGTGCAGCCCGCGTCGCGCATCGCGGTGAGCGCGGCCACGAATTCGACCGGCTTGCCGAGCTGTTCGGTCAGCACGGCCCGGTTGGCCGCCACGTCGTCGCCGTAGCGGGCGTCCGGCGTGTTGGCGAAGACCGGAGCGTCCGGCGCGCCGATGTGCACCTCGGTGATCGCGGCGGCGAACGCCGCGGTGGCGTGAGCGACATAGGGCGTGTGGAACGCACCGGACACCGGCAGCGAACGGGTCGCCACGCCACGCTCACCGCAGCGCGCGACGACGGCCGCGATCCCCTCCGCACCGCCGCCGACCACGACCTGGTCGGGCGCGTTGTGATTGCAGATCCAGACGTCCTCGACACCGTCGAGCAGTTCCTCGGCGGTCTGCCGGGACGCACCGAGCGCCACCATGGTGCCCGCCTCGACACCCGGCTCAGGCGTCATGGCCACGCCGCGAGCGCGAGCCAGCGCGAAGAAATCGGCCGTGCTGAGCGCACCCGAGGCCCACAGCGCGGTCAGCTCACCGAAGCTGTGCCCGAGGTACCCGTCGGCGTGGAAGCCGTAGTCCGACAGCGCCGTGAACTGTCCTGCGGACAGCGCGCCGATCGCTGGCTGCGCGAATTCCGTTCGGCGCAAGACGCTTTCCTGCTCCGCCGCCACGTCGTCGTCGAACGCGGGCGGCGGGAAGACCACCGACGACAACCGCACCGGCGCGCCCGCGAACACCTCGTTGGCCGCGTCGAACGCCGCGCCGACCGCGGGATTGTTCACCGCCGCGTCCAGCCCCATGTCGACGTACTGGCTGCCCTGCCCGGCGAACAGCGCGCCCGCCTTGCGATCCGGCAGTGCGGCGGCGCGGAAGTACACGCCCTCGGGGTGCTCCCAGTCGGCGGCGTCGGGGTTGCGGACCAGTTCGTCCACCGCGAGCGAACGCAGATGCGCGGCGTTCTCCTCGTCCACCGAGACGAACCCGATGCGCGCGTGATCCTCCGGGATCTCGCCCCCGTCGGACGGCGCGACACTGCGCACCGCATCGATCAGTCCGGACACGTCGGGCGCGTGCCACAGGTGCGCGCGGGCGGTGCGATGCAGCACCGGGTGCGCGGCGCGGTCGGCGTCCGCCTCCTCGAGCACGACGTGGAAGTTGGTGCCGCCGAAGCCGAATGCCGAAGCAGCCGCGCGGCGCACCGGGCGCTGCGGGTCACGGATCCACGGACGCGTGCGGGTGTTCACGTAGTACGGCGCGTCGACGGCGGCGATCTCGGCGTTGGGCGCCGAGACGTTGATGGTGCCGGGCAGCACCTTCTGGTGCAGCGCCAGCGCCAGTTTCATCACGCTCGCGGTGCCCGCGGCGCCCTTGGTGTGCCCGATCTGCGACTTCACGCTGCCGAGGGCGGCGAAGGCCCGCTCCGGCGTCGCGTCGGTCAGCAGCTCCTTCAGCGCGGTGAGCTCGGTCTTGTCGCCGACGGGCGTGCCGGTGGCGTGCGCTTCGATGAGCGCGACATCGGCGGGCGAGATCTCGGCGTCGGCGTAGGCCCGGTCCAGCGCGACGCGCTGGCCGCCCGCGCGCGGGGCGTAGATGCTCTTGGCGCGGCCGTCGCTGGAGGAGCCGAGTCCGCGGATGACGGCGTAGATCCGGTTGCCGTCGCGGCGCGCGTCCTCCAGTCTGCGCAGCGCGAGCATGGTGATGCCCTCGCCGAGCAGCGTGCCGTTGGCGTCGGCGGAGAAGGGACTGATCCGCCCGCTGGACGACAGCGCCCCGACCTTGCTGAAGCACAGGTAGATGAAGATGGTGTTCTCGGTGTCCACGCCGCCGGTGATCATCATGTCCGCGCGGCCGTCCTGCAGTTCGGCGATGGCGGTGCGCAAGGCGGCCAGCGAGGCCGCGCACGCCGCGTCCACGGTGCAGTTGATGCCGCCGAGGCCGAGCCGGTTGGCCACCCGGCCCGCGGTGATGTTGGCCAGCAGGCCGGGGAACGAATTCGCCTCCCACGGCGCGAAAGCCGCGACGAACCGATCGGCGATGGCGTCGGCGTCCGCGTCGGACAGACCGACCGAGCGCGCCGCCTCCTTCAGCACCGGCGTGGACAGCCGCGCGGCCAGCGGGTGCATCAGCGGCACCGGGCCGGTGGTGCCGAGGACCACGCCGGTGCGGCCGGCGTCGTACCAGGCGGAGTCCACCGCGCCCGCGTCGCGCAGCAGGTCACGCGCGACGCCGAGGCTGAGCGTCTGCATGGTGCTGGTCACTTCGAGCTGGTTGGGCGGCAGACCGAATTCCAAGGGGTCGAACTCGATGTCGGGCAGGAACGCGCCCCGGCGCGAGTAGGTCTTGTCCGGCGTCGCGGGGTCGGGATCGAAGTAGTCGTCGAGGCTCCAGCGCGACCCGGGGACCTCGGTGGTGCAGTCGACGCCGTCGACGATGTTCTGCCAATACTCTCGATGATTGTGGGCGTTGGGCAGCAGCCCGGACATCCCGACGATGGCGATCGGGTTGCGCGCCAGGCGTCTGTCGTCTGTCACGGAAATTCCTCTCGAACCGGGTGGATGGTCAGGCGGCCACGGTCGTCGCGGTGCGCGACGCGACGAGTTCGGCGACGCTCGCGGCGAACCGGTGGTGGCCCAGCGAACTGGGGTGCAGACCGTCGGCGGTCCACATCTCCGGCCGCTCCCATTCGGGTTGGGTGGCGATGTCCAGCAGCAGCGTGCCGGTGTCGGCGGTGACGTCCGCGAGCACCGCGTTGGCGAAGGCGAACCGCTCGCGCAGCAGCGCGCGGAAGCCGTCGGGCACGGGCAGCCGGGCCGGGATGTCCGGGTAGCTGGCCGTGAACACGGTCGCGCCGCCTGCCCGCAGGCCGCCGAACAGCTCGGCGAGGTTGCGGGCGAAGCGGTCTTCGGCGAAATCGCTTACCAGGTCGTTCACGCCGACCACGACGCCGAACAGGCCGGAACGGCCCGAAAGCGCCACGCGCAGTTGACGTTCCAGCACGGCAGCGGTCGTCGCGCCGTGCTCGCCGAGATTGCGCACCGCCGCGGGCCGCAGCCCGAGCTGGCCGCCGAGACGCGGAACCCAGCCACGGTAGCCGCCCCCGGGCGCGGCGTCGCCGCGCCCTTCGACGAAGCTGTCACCAAGCGCGGTCAGCACGGGCGCGCTCATGCGGTCACTCCGTCCTTGCTGACGTGCCTGGCCGCCGCCGGGAAGTCCACCTTCTCGTACAGTGCGGCCAACTCCTGCTCGCCGAAGTACTTGTCCGGCGAGTAGATTCCCGCGATCAGCCCGAAGAAGTGCTTGGTGTAGTCCGCGTCCAGCGACGTCGCGCGGAACACCGAGTCGTAGTACGGGGTCAGCGACAGCTCCGAGATGCTCAGCGTCAGTTCGTAGGTGCTGGCGCTCTGCGCGTCGCGCTCGCGCTGATACTCCGCCAGCGCCTCGTCCATCGGACGCGCACCGGACAGGCCTTCGTCCACGTGGTCGGCGAGCAACTGCGCGTACTTGAACGCGTCGGTGATGCCCCAGCCGGTGAACGGATCCTTGTGGTAGGCGGCGTCGCCGACCAACGCCCAGCCGGGGCCGTGCGACGCGCGGCGGTAGTTGTCCGGGTACAGCATCGGGCGGAACTGCTCCACCCGCTTGCCGGTGTCGCGCAGGCGAGCGCCGATCTCCGGGTCGACCTGGTCGACGATCTCCTGCACGCCGGCGTCCGCGTCGGCGCGGAACTCGCGGAACCGGTCCCGCTTGCGCATGACCGCGACCAAGGCCAGATCGTCGTTGGTCGGCCAGGACGCGAACTGCTGCTCGCCGAATCCGGTGCGGTGCTGCATGCCCCAGTCGACGCCCGCGTAGTAGGAGTAGTAGACGAAGCACGCCGCGGGCGAGCCCTCGTACTCCTGTGCGCCGACGGCCTTGGCCACCAGCGAGTTCGAGCCGTCGGCGCCGATCACCAGCTCGGCGCGGAACTCTTGCTCGGCGCCGTCGCCGATCGCCCCGCGGATGCCGGCCACGCGGTCACCTTCGAAGACCAGTTCGGAGACGGTGAAGCCCTGGATCACCTCGACGCCGGAGTTGCCCGCGGCCTCGACCAGGATCTTGTCCAGCACCGTGCGGCGCGGGCAGTAGACGGCGTCGATGCCGTCGGCGGCGGTATCGGCGAAGCCCTTGATCACGATGTCGGTGTAGGAGAAGTTCAGGTGGCGGATCGCCGGAACGCCGGTGGCGACGACCTCGTCCAGCAGGCCCCACGACTTCAGGAAGCCGAGCCCGGCCTGGTGGATGTAGTGGGTCGAGGGGGTGTCGCTGGGGAAACTCGCGCGGTCGACGGCGAGCACCCGGTAGCCCTTCCTGGCCAGCAACATGGCCAGCGGGGCGCCCGCGACCCGGGTTCCGACAACGATGACGTCGTACATGTTTCGCATCACTTTCCGGTAGTCGAATTCCGATTCGAGTCTGTGGCCGTGCCTGGCGCTCGACCACCGCGCCGGGCCCTGATTCATCGGCCGATCGGCCGCGGCTATCGTGCGGGCCGCGGCGCGGAATACAGCAGTTCGATATCCGCCGCGTAGACTTCGGCGATCGCGGCGCGGCGCAGTTTTCGTGACGAAGTCGACAGTCCGTCCTCGACGGTGAAATCTCCGTCCACGATCCGAAATGCCCGAATCGATTCCGCGCGCGAGACGAGCGAATTCGCGTCGTCGACCGCCGATTGCACGGAGGCGGTGAGATCGCCGTCCGGCTCGGTGGCGCGCCAGCGCCGCACCTGCGCCTGATCCAGAGTCACCAGGGCGGTCACGAAATCGCGGCCGTCGCCGAGCACCATGCAGTTGGACACCAGCGGATGCAGCCGGATCCGGTCTTCCAGCGGCGTGGGCGCCACGTTCTTGCCGCCGGAGGTCACCAGGATCTCCTTCTTACGCCCGGTGATCCGCAGGAATCCGTCGTCGTCGATTTCGCCGAGGTCGCCGGTGTGCAGCCAGCCCTCCGGGTCCACCGGCGACTGGCTCGCCGCCGCGCCCCAGTACCCCGGCGACACGTGCGGTCCGCCGACCAGCACCTCGCCGTCGTCCGCGGCGATGGCCACCGAGGTCCCCGGAATCGGCCTGCCGACCGTGCCGAGCCGGTTGGTCTCGGGGGCGCTCACCGTCACGGCGGTGGCGGCTTCGGTGAGGCCGTAGCAGTTGAGCAGCTCCACGCCGAAGGCCGCGTAGAACCCGACCGTCGAATCGTCCAGCGAGGCGCCGCCGGAGATGACGTAGCGCAGCTCACCGCCGAGCGCTGCCGCCACCGGGTGCGTCGACGGCTCCGGCGTGGCTCGCGCCCGCATCAGGTCGAGACCGCGCTCCACCGCCTCCCGCTCCTCGGTCTCGGTGAGCAGGGTGCGGCAATACTTCCGAATCTTCTCCAAGCCGTAGGGAATCATCGCGAGGAAGGTCGGCCGCACGGCGGGCAACGTGGGCACCAGGTCCGGAATGCCGGGCAGCAGATGCGTGCGGCTGCCGCCGAACAGGCAGGCGAACAGGATGGTCTGGCCGAAGACGTGCGACAGCGGCAGGGCCAGCACGGTGGTCCCGTCGAACATGGCACCGGTGCGGCGCACGGTGTTCGACGAGGACACGAACATGTTGCGATGGGTGATCAGGCAGCCCTTCGACACGCCGGTGGTGCCGCTGGTGTAGACGATCATCGCCAGGTCGTCCGGCCGGACCGCGGCGATGCGCGCGGCCAGGCCCGGATCGACCGCGCCGGTGGCCCATTCCGCGATCTGCTCGAAGGCCCAGACCTCACCGGCGCCTGCCGCGCGCAGCCGCTCGGCGTCCTCGGCGCTCTCGGCGGCGAAATACGCGCTTCCGCTGTCGCTCAGGATGTGCTCGATCTGGCTCGGTGACGAGGTGGGGTAGACCGGCACCACCACCGCGCCCAGGGCCAGCAGCGCGCAATCCAGCAGCACCCAGGACAGATTCGTGCGGCCGAGCACCGCGACCCGATCACCCGCCGCGACGCCGCGCTCGGCCAGAGCCGAGGCCAGGGCACGGGCCCTGCGGTCCACCTCGGCGCTGGTGAGCCGCGTTCCGTCGGCGTCGCACAGCGAAAGCCGGTCCGGGTGCTCGGCAGCCGCGCCGGAAATCACCGAGTACAAACTCGCCGAGTCCGGCAGATCGAAACCATTCTCACCGACCGACACTGCGATGACAGACACTGTGTTCACAATGTCGAATTCTGGTCGGCGGCACGGAATTACCGCGCCGCCGATATCGCGGTTCCTACCGCGCGAATGTCATCACCTATCGACGTGGTCAGGCCGATACCGCACGGGCAATATCGATTTGCGCCGGTTCCGGAGAATCGATGCAATCCAGGAAAAAGCCGACCGCCGGATTCGGCTCGTCCGCACGCCACACCGCGTACAAATCGAGCGTCGGCACCGGATCGAACAGTTTCACCGCGACCGAAGCCGTTCCCGGGCCGCCCATGCCCATCGAAATCGCCCGCGGCAGCGAGGCGAACCCCACCAGCGGGCGCACCGAGACCATGTGCGCCGTCGCGCCCGGGTCGTCGGCGGTCTGCGCCACCGCGAGGGAGATCCTGGAATCCGCCGCCGCCCGGAAGATCGAGTCGTACATGGCCGGACACTGTTCCCTGGCGAAGAGCACACATTCCTGGCCCTCGAGTTCGGCGAAGGGAACGCCGGGCCGGTCGGCCCACCGATGCCTGCGCCCGACCACGGCGACCAGCGGCACCCGGTGCAGCAACCGCCGGTACCGGAAGTCGGTCGTACTGGGATGGCCGTACACGAGGGCGAGGTCCAGCGACCCGTCGGAGAGCGCCGCCAACTGCGGGCCCGTGCGCTTCTCCCACAGCGACACCACGATGTCGGGATGTCGCTCCGTCATCCTGGTGAGCGCCTCCGGCAGCACGTGTCTGCTGGCCGGAAGGTTGTACCCGATGTTGAGGGTGCCCGCCCGCCCTTCGGCGGTCGCCTTCGCGGCCTGGGCCGCGCGGTCCATCTGCGCCACGATGAGCCGGGCCTGACTCTCGAACTCCCGGCCCGCCGGGGTCAGTTTGACCTCATGCGAGTTGCGTGCGACCAGTTGCACGCCGAGCGATTTCTCCAGCTTCTGCAGCTGGGCACTGAGACTGGGCTGCGTGAGATGCAAGCGCTGCGCTGCGCGGCCGAAATGCAGCTCTTCGGCAATCGTGATGAACGAAACCAGATGTCGGAACTCCATGCCGCCGGCTCCTTTTTCCGCGTACCGGAAACGGTAGCGCCACCAAGTAACCGAGGATGAACCGAGGTCGGACGAACGACACCGAAATCGTAGCCGATCGGTGAACTGCCGCCGAAGGGAGGAGAGGGTGTGCTACTCGCGCCCGTGACCATCCAGCTTCCCCGAAACCCCGCCGGAGGGCAACTCGAAAGACGGAAACTCGGTGTGGGGCAACCGCGCTGCCACCGCGGCGCGGGCCGGGGCGCTAGCCGAAATACTGGTGGAACCACGCCGTCAGGTCGGCTTCGCTCTTCGGCCCCGGTTCCGGGTGATCGGCGCGCAGCGTGCAGAAATTCCCGATGACCGCGTACTTCTGATGGATCACCAGCAGACAGTTCGGGCCGAGCGCCGCGTCGGTGTTCGGATAGCAGAAATAACGGCCGAGGACTTTGCCGTCCTGTCGCCAGACATCGTCACCTTGGTCGCCGCGACCGCAGACATGGCCGGAGAACTGCGCGCGGTCGGCCTCGTACAGTGCCGTCGCGGACTCCGGGTTCGAGAGGCCGAAGAACTCCGCGGCCGGAAATCCGGCCTTCGTCCCGCAGGCCAGCGCCGCGGCCACCGGACCGGGCGGCGGGTCGGCGTGGCGGCAGTTGGCCGGCCCGAAATCACCGGCCAGATGGTTCAGCACCGCATGATCGGCCTGCGTGAAATAGTCGGGATCGCGGGCGACGTCGGAGATGCGGAACCCGAGGCGGTTACGCACGGCGGCATAGTCGCGGTACGGCTGCTCGTCGGGGTTCCAGATGTACACCGCGGCCGCCGAAGCCCGCTCGTCCGTGAGCAGCAGCGCGGGCCGCGGCGCGGCGGGATCGTCCATCTTGCTCTCGAAACACGACTTGCGGCCGACTTCCACGCCGTCGCGCAGCATCGGCCCGTCCGGCCCCGGCGGATCTCCCGGGCAGTTGTGTCCGTGCAGCGCGGTCAGCAACGACGACGTGTAGCCGCGCAGTTGGTCGACGGTGCGAAACCGCAGGAATCGCGCCACGGGGTCGCTCGCCGCCGGATTCGCGGCGCAGAACACGACGGCGACCGTGGGAGCGTCGGGAGTCTCGTGCACACAATTCGCGCGTTTGTAGCCGGAGGGGCCGACCAGCGAGAGCAGTTCGACGTCCGCGCCGTTCGGCGCGCTCGCGTCGGGCACGGCGGTGCCGGAGGTAGGCCGGACCAGCTCCCAGCCCAGGAAGCCGAGCGTGGCGGCGAGCAGCACGACGCCCAGCAGGGCGAGCACACGCAACAACCGACGGCGGTGTGGCCGCCTCGGGCGGTGACCGCGGCCCGCCGCGCCCGACCGGTCCTCCGGACTACCCGCACCGGCAGGCGCGTCCGCGGTCTCCAGCGACTCCGACGGGCCCGTAGCCGGGCCCACCACGACCGCCGCCTGCGCCGCCGCCCCCAGATCACCCGCGGTGCCGTACCGCGCCTGCGGATCTTTGGCCATGCCGCGCGCGACGACGTCGTCCAGCCGGAGGGGCAGGCCGGGACGGTGCGAGTGCGGCGGCGGCGGCTCGAACAGGTGCGCGGAGATGATCTGCGCTTCGGTGTCGCGGGGGTACGGCCGCGAACCGGTCAGGCACTCGTACAGCACGCAGGTCAGGGCATAGATGTCGGCGGCGGGGGTGACCGTGCGAGAGTGGAACCGCTCGGGCGCCATGTAGTGGAACGACCCGATCGCCGAGCCGGTGCCGGTGAGACTTTCCCCGGTCGCCGACTGCGCGATCCCGAAGTCCACGAGATAGGCGAAGCCGTCGGGGGTGAGCAGGATGTTGTCCGGTTTGACGTCGCGGTGCACCAGGCCGTCGGCGTGCGCGGCGTCCAGCGCTGCGGCGATCTGCCGGATGAGCGCGACCGCCCGCTCCGGCTCCAGCGGCCCCTGCGCCTTCAACAGCGCGCGCAAGCTGTCGCCGCCGACCAAGCGCATGTCGATGTAGAGCCGGCCGTCGATCTCGCCGTAGTCGTGGATCGGGATGATGTGCGGTTCCTGCAGCCGCGCCGCGACGTGCGATTCGCGCCGGAATCGTTCCCGGAACACCGGGTCGTCGTGCAACCGCTCCGGCAACACCTTCAGCGCGATGACGCGATCCTTGACGGTGTCATAGGCCTCGAACACTTCCCCCATGCCGCCACGACCGATCAGGCGATCCAGGCGATACGGCCCGAATCGCGACCCCACCTCGAGCGTCTGACGTCGCGTCGTCATCTCGTCCTCCGTGACGGGGACCCGGACTTCCGGGGGTCGTGCCCCGGCTTCCCGCGCTCAACTGTAGAGCCCGGCGAACCCCTTCGGCGGACGTATCGCACAGCGGGCCGGTCAGCGGCCGGAAGCCATCAGCGCAGGTCCCAGCGCGGTGGGGCCTCCAATGCCGCGAACCGATGCCGGTTGCCGCCACGGTCGTGGCGATCATCGCGACGACGCGAACCCGTCGCGGTGGTCGCCACCGGCAGCCGTCGTCAACCGGATGCCTCTGGCTTACGCGGGCGGCGGTGCAGGGCGAGCTGGATCTCCAGCAGCAGGCGGTCGGCGGGGTCGTCGAGATTCATGCCGAGGATGTCCTCGACCCGGCGCAGCCGGTAGCGCAGCGTGTTCGGATGCACGCACAGTGCCGCGGCGGCGTCGCGCACGTCGCCATGTTCGCGCAGATAGGTCTCGACGCTGTCGCGCAGGTTCGCGGAATGCTTGCGGTCGTAGTCGAACAGTGCGCCGAGCCGCGGATCGCGCAGTTCCGCCCGCGCTGCCACCAGATCGAGCACCTCGCCGAGCAGCACCGCGGTGCGCGCCTCGGCGAGGGTGGTCACCCGGCTCGCGGGCGACGCGGCGGTGCGGTCGAGGACCCGATCGACCTCGGCGCGCGCGTCGGCCACCCGGCCGAGATCGGGCACCGGGCAAGCGATCGCGGCCCGCAGCGACAGCGACCCCTTCGCGTCGAAGTGCTCGATCAACTGACGTGTCCAGACCGTCACCGCCTGCTCGGATCGGTAGCCCGGCAGCAGCACGTAGACGCGGTCACCGATCGCGGTGGTCACCGAGTCACCGCGAAAGGAACTGGCACGCAACCGGAGTACGCCACCCAGCGCGGCCCGGTCGGCGCCGGACGCGTGCTCGCCCGACGCGAGCGCGAAGCCGATCACCGCGGCCGGACCGGTCGACGGCAGATGCAGCGCGTTCGCCACTGCCGCGGCGTCGACCGCCGCACCCGCGCCGAACAGCCGGCGGATCAGCAGCGCCTCGGTGGTGGGCGCGTCCAGGCTCCGGGAGATCAGGCGTCCCGCGACGGCCGCCGCGCCGCGCAGGATCTCCGCCGCGTCCGGGTGGAACGGCCGATCCCCCTGCTGCAGCCAGATCGCGCCGAGCACGCGCGGAGCGCGTGCCCGCGCGTCGGTGGGTCGGCGTATCCCGATCGCCAGCCTGCGCTTGATGTTCAACTCGTCGTGGGCGGGCACGTCGACGATCTCGTCTGTGTCGCGCAGCCGATCGAGCACGCCCCACTGCCGCAGCAGGCTCAGGTACTCCGGCGGTCCTTCCCGGCCGAGGATCGATCGCACACGCAACTCGTCGGCGGTCTCGTCGGACGCCGAGTACGCGAGCACATGCGACTGCGGGTCCTCGATCGACACCATCCCGCCCGCGTGGTCCGCGATCATCTGCGCCAGCGCGAACAGGTCGATGTCCGCGGCGACTTCCTCACCATCCCCGCCCACGTTCCCGTCCTTCGGCCAACTCGACAACGCATTTGCCTCATCTTTGTCCAATCGGCTCATTGTCCGGACAGTTTTCCGGTGTTGACTTCCCAGTACCAAAAATTCATCTGACAACTGGAGGTTCCATGGACGCCGTCGTGTCCCCGCCCCCGCCGGTCAACGAGCCGGTGGGCAGCTTCGCGCCGGGCACGGCGGAACGCGAGCGCCTGCGGACGAAGCTGGCCGATCTGGCCGCGACCCCGACGGAGGTCACCCACGTCATCGGCGGTGTGCATCGGCACGGCTCGGGCGAACGCGTCACGGTGACGCAGCCGCACCGGCACGCCGCCGTGCTCGGCACGCTCACCACGGCCGGGCCCGGCGAGGTTCGCGACGCCATCGCGGCGGCCGCCGCCGCGGCACCGGGGTGGCGTGCGCTGCCGTTCGCCGAGCGCGCCGCGATCTTCCTGCGCGCCGCGGACCTGCTGGCCGGGCCGTGGCGCGAAACCATCGCCGCCGCAACGATGCTGGGCCAGTCGAAGACGGCCTACCAGGCCGAGATCGACACCCCCTGCGAGCTGGTGGACTTCTGGCGTTTCAATGTGCACTTCGCTCAACGGATCCTGGCGGATCAGCCGATCTCGGCGCCCGGAGTGTGGAATCGGATGGACTACCGGCCGCTCGAGGGATTCGTCTACGCGATCACGCCGTTCAACTTCTCCGCCATCGCGGGCAACCTGCCCACCGCACCCGCGCTGATGGGCAACACCGTGGTGTGGAAACCGGCTCTCACCCAATCGGTGGCGGCGTACTGGACGATGAAGCTGCTAGAGGCGGCGGGGCTGCCGCCAGGCGTGATCAACATGGTGCACGGCGCGGGCCCCGAGGTGTCGGAGGTGGCACTGGCCGACCACCGGCTCGCCGGCATCCACTTCACCGGATCCACCGCGACCTTCCGCCACCTCTGGCGCACCGTCACGGCGCATCTCGACCGCTACGACTCCTACCCGCGCCTGGTCGGCGAGACCGGCGGCAAAGACTTCGTCGTCGCGCACAGCTCCGCCGATCCGGACGTACTGAGTACGGCCCTGATCCGCGGCGCGTTCGACTACCAGGGCCAGAAGTGCTCGGCCGCCTCGCGCGCTTTCCTGCCACGATCGGTGTGGGACCGGATGGGCCGCGAGTTCATCGACCGGGTGGCCGGGCTCAGCTACGGCGACGTCACCGATTTCGGTCACTTCGGCGGCGCCCTCATCGATCGGCGGGCTTTCGACAAGAACACCGAAGCCCTCGCGCGCGCCAAGGCGACCCCGAGCCTGACCATCGCCGCGGGCGGCCACGCCGACGACAGCATCGGCTATTTCGTCGAGCCGACCGTCCTGCTCGGCGACGACCCGGCCGACGAGGCGTTCCGCACCGAGTACTTCGGCCCGATCCTGGCCGTGCACGTGTACGACGATTCGGTCCGTGACTCGTTCGAGTCCGTGCTCGACCTGATCGACCGTGGTTCGCCCTACGGCCTGACCGGCTCGGTCATCGCCCGGGATCGCACGGCGATCGCCACGGCCGCCGACCGGTTGCGCTTCGCGGCAGGCAACTTCTACATCAACGACAAACCCACCGGCGCGGTCGTCGGCCAGCAGCCGTTCGGCGGGTCGCGCGCGTCGGGCACCAACGACAAGGCAGGCTCGGCACAGAACCTGCTGCGCTGGACCTCCGCTCGCACGATCAAGGAAACCTTCGTCCCCGCGACCGACCACCGCTACCCGCACCAGGAGTTGTGATGGCCTTCTCCGGACTGCTGCGGCCCGCCGTGCTGGCGGCCTCCCGCTCCCCGCGCGTGGAGCGCGCGATCACCCGCATCCCGGCCACCAAGAAGGTGGTCGACCGGTTCATCGCGGGCGAGACCGAGGGTGACGCGGTCGCCGCGACCTCGGCGCTGCTCGGCTCCGGCCGCTCGGTCACCATCGACTACCTCGGCGAGGACACCACCGATCTCGACAGCGCCCGCGGCACCGTCGTGCACTACCTGCGGCTGCTGTCGGCGCTGGCGGAACTGCGGGCCGTGAACGATGCTCCGGTGCCGCAGCTGGAGGTATCGCTCAAGCTTTCCGCGCTGGGCCAGTCGCTCCCGCAGAACGGATACGCGATCGCCCGGGAGCACGCCTACGAGATCTGCACGGCGGCGAAGTCCGCCGGGGTCTGGGTGACCGTCGACGCCGAAGACCACACCACTACCGACGCGACGCTGGCGATCGTGCGCGAGCTGCGTTTGGACTTCCCATGGCTCGGCACGGTCTTGCAGGCCTATCTCAAACGCACCGAGGAGGACTGCCGCACCTTCGCGGGCCCGGGATCGCGGATCCGCTTGTGCAAGGGCGCCTATCGCGAACCCGCGTCGGTGGCCTATCAGAGCCGTTCCGCCGTGGACGAGTCCTATCTCCGGTGCCTGCGGGTTCTGATGGAAGGCAAGGGCTATCCGATGATCGCCACGCACGACCCTGCGCTGATCGATACCGCGCTGCGCCACGTGCGGGAAAGCGGCCGGAAATCAGGCGATTTCGAGTTCCAGATGCTGCACGGCATCCGCGACACCGAACAGCGGCGCCTGGCCGGAGTGGGCCACACACTGCGCGTCTACGTGCCCTACGGAGACCAGTGGTACGGCTACTTCATGCGCAGGCTGGCCGAGCGCCCCGCCAACATCGCGTTCTTTTTGCGCTCCTTCCGCGACCGCTGAGCGGGAGCACGGACGGACGAAGCCCACTGAACCGAGTCACCAGCACTGGCACGCTTTTCGCCGCCACTTGCGGCACCACGCGACCATACTGGCGGAACACACGGTTTCGACCGAGTACGTGCCGTCGGCGCTGGAGAAAACGAACACAGCTTTAAGGAACAGCATGGTCCTCGCTCACCTACGCGCCCAGATGACGCGCCGAAAGCCGCTCGGCGAGGTCGACGACGAAGCCGCCGCGGCCGACGAGCAGTTGTCGCGGTCGCTCGGCCTGTGGCAGCTCACCGCGATCGGTGTCGGCGGCATCATCGGCGCGGGCATCTTCACCTTGGCGGGCGCGGTGGCGCACTCGGTCACCGGGCCTTCGGTGTTGATCTCGTTCCTCATCGCGGGTGTGGCCAGCGCCGCCGCCGCGCTGTGTTACGCCGAGTTCGCCGGGATGGTGCCCAAGGCCGGGTCCGCCTACACCTACGGATACGTGTCGCTCGGCGAGATCGCGGGCTGGTTCATCGGCTGGGATCTGCTGCTGGAGTACGTCGCGGTCGCGGCGGTGGTGGCCATCGGCGTCTCCGGCTACTTCAAATTCCTGCTGGAACAGGTCGACATCGCAGTGCCGGATTGGATGCTGGGCGCGGCGGGAACGGGTGACGGCCACGTCGTCGACGTGTTCGCCATGCTGTTCTGCCTCGGTACGGCCTGGCTGCTCTCGCGCGGCATCCGCAGCGTCGGCCGGTTCGAGACCGTCGCCGTCGGCATCAAGGTGGCCCTCGTCGTGCTGATCATCGCGCTCGGCGTGTTCCACATCGACAGCTCGAACTACACCCCCTACTTCCCGTTCGGCACGGGCGCGGTGTGGACGGGCGCGGCCACCGTCTTCTTCGCCGTGTTCGGCTACGACGCGATGAGCACCGCCGCCGAGGAGTCCACCGAGGGCAAGAAGCATCTGCCGAAGGCGATCATCTATTCACTGGCCATCGCCATGGTCCTCTACGTCCTGGCAACCCTGGTGCTCACCGGCATGCAGAAGTACACCGAGATCAGCCCGACCAGCGGGTTCTCCACCGCGTTCGAATCGGTCGGGCAGCCGGGCGTCGCGAACATCATCGCGATCGGCGCCATCATCGGCATCGTCACCGTGGTGCTCACCTTCATGCTCGGCGTCACCCGCGTGTGGTTCGCCATGAGCCGCGACGGCCTACTGCCGGAATGGTTCGCCAAGACCCATCCGGTCCGGAAGGTGCCCACCAGAGTGACCTGGATCGTCGGGATCGGAGCCGCGCTGATGGCCGGTCTGCTGGACATCACCGTGGTGGCCGAACTGACCAATATCGGCATCCTGATGGCGTTCATCGTGGTGTCCGTAGCCGTGATCGTGCTGCGGCGCACCCGCCCGGACGAGCCGCGCGAGTTCCGCCTGCCGTTCATGCCGGTCGTGCCGCTGATCGGCATCGGGTTCTCGGTGTATCTGATCTGGTCGCTGCCGTGGGAGACCTGGGCGCGTTTCGTGATCTGGCTGGTGGTCGGCCTGATCGTCTACTTCACCTACTCGCGCACCCATTCCAGGCTCGAGCGGCCCCGGCCCGCCGCGGCGGAAGGCCCGGCGACTTCCTGACCACGCGGGCCGTCGGCGGGTACACCATTGCGGAAAGGTCGCTCGACTGCTTACGGTCGAAAACGTCGGCATCGGCGACAGCCGCGACGTCGCGCGGCTCGGAAGGAGCGGTGGCGGATGGACCTGCGCGAGGCCGTGTCGGCGGGTGTGCTCGAACAGCGCGAGTTACTGGCCCAGGGCGCGCTTTCGGCGGAGCAACTGGTCGAGGCGACGCTCGACGAAATCGATGCCGCGGCGGATCTCGGCGCGTTCACCCATGTCCTGCGGGATGAGGCCAAGGCGGCGGCCGTCGAGCGGGATCGCGAGCGCGCGGCGGGCGAGCCGGTCGGCCCGTTGCACGGGGTGCCGGTCGCGGTGAAAGACGAGTTCGATGTCGCCGGTGTGGTGACCACCTTCGGCACCAGGGCGAATGCCACGCCCGCCGTGGCGGACGCCGAAGCCGTGCGCAGGCTGCGCGCGGCCGGGGCGATCATCGTCGGCAAGACCGCGATGCCGGAATTCGGGCAGTGGCCGTTCACCGAGTCCAGCACGTTCGGCGTCACCCGCAATCCGTGGGACCCGAGCCGCTCTCCGGGCGGATCGAGCGGCGGGTCGGCCGCCGCGGTGGCGGCCGGGCTGGTGCCCGTCGCACTCGCAGGCGACGGCGGCGGGTCGATCCGGATCCCGGCGGCATGCTGCGGATTATTCGGTCTCAAGCCGCAACGCGGGCGTGTGCCGATGTCCCCGAACGAGCACCTGTGGTGGGCGTTGGGTGCCGCCGGGCCGCTGACCCGCGGCGTGCTGGACTCCGCCGTCGTCTACGACGTCATCCGCGGCAGCACCCCCACCGACCGATTCCGGGCTCCGGAACCGCCGACCTCGTTCGAGGCGGCGGCGCGCGAACCGGCCCGTCCGTTGCGCATCGGCTACAGCACCAAACCGCACGCCCTGATGGTGAAACTCGATCCGCAGTATGTGCGCGCCGTCCGCGACACCGCGAAATTGCTCACCGAACTGGGCCACACGGTGGCCGAGGTCGACCCGCACTATCCCGAATCCATGCACGCGTTCTTCCCGCAGTTCTTCGGCGGCGTGCGCGCGGAACTGGCCGAGATCGATCATCCGGAACTGCTCGAACGCCGCACCAAGCAGACGATGGCAGTCGGCGCCTGGGCGCGCAGGCCGGTCGTCGAATGGGCGATCCGGCGCGGTGAGGCGTTGACGCGCAAGATGGACCGCGTCTTCACCGAATGTGATCTGCTGCTGACTCCCACCATCGCTATCCGCCCGCCGCGGCTCGGCGTGCTCGACGGGGCGAACACGGTACGAGCCCAGCTCGCCTCGATTCCGATGGTCGCCTACACCGAGCTGTGGAACGTCACCGGTCACCCCGCCGCCTCGCTGCCCGCGGGCGTAGGCGACGACGGGCTTCCGCTGTCGGTGCAGCTGGTGGGCCCCACGAACGGCGAGACGACGATTCTTCCGGTCGCCGCGCAACTCGAGCAGGCACGCCCGCATCCCCGCCCGGTCGCCCTTTCGCACCGCTAGCCTGCACGGCGTCGCCAGAGCCGGAAGGCCCACCGTTCCCGGCAGCAGCGTCGGCGCGCCCGAATGCGCGGTCCTGTCCGAACGTGACATCCGCCGCACCACCCCGGTCGGTGAGCGGAGCCACCTGTCGCGGGGGCCGCCGCGTCCTGCTCGTCCGACCGCACGTGGGGCGGTCAGTGCCCGGGTAGGCCATGCCAATGCTCGCCACGGACCTTCCGCGATCGCTGCTTGGTAGGACGCGGCCGGTCGGTCCACCCCTCGCGAACTCCTGGCGAACGCGAGGCTAAGATACAACTTGTGTCTAAGACGTATTCATCCGCTGAGCAGGCCTATCGCGCCGTGAAGGAGCGCATCCTGTCCGGCGCGCTCGCGGGCGGGGAGCTGATCAGCGAGGGTGAGATCGCCGCCGACCTGGGCACCTCCCGCACGCCGGTGCGCGAGGCGTTCCTGCGGCTGGAGACCGAGGGGTGGATGAAGCTGTACCCGAAGCGCGGCGCGCTGGTGGCGCCGATCCCGCCCGACGAGGCCGAGCACGTCGCGCACGCCAGGTACGTGGTGGAGACCGCCGCGGTCCGCAGCGCCACCGCGAACGACCCCGGCATGCTGGTCGAGGCGTTGCGTTCCTCGATCCGGCGGCAGCGCGAGCTGGCCGCCGCGGGCGATCTCGACGGATTCGCGGTCGCCGACACCGACTTCCACCGCACCTACGTCCTGGCCGGTGGCAATCCGCTGCTGTCGGGTTTCTACGACTCGCTGCGGGAACGCCAGCGCCGGATGAACAGCGTCGCCCTGCACCGCGGCCCGGTCGACATCACCCGGATCATCGAGCAGCACGCGCGGCTGGCCGACCTCGTCGCGTCCTCGGACGTCGACGGGTTCGCCGACGCGCTGGTCGAGCACCTGTCCGGCGTGCACCAACTGGAACTACGAGGCCGGTGATGGCGACACTCACCGTCACCGCGCCCCGCGACCGGGTCGTCTCGAGCCGATGGCCGGGCGTCGCCGCCGCGATGTTCGCGATCGCTTGGGGCGGAAATGAATTCACACCGCTGCTGGTGATGTACAAGAGTGACGGGCTGGCGGCCACGACCGTCGACCTGCTGCTTTTCTATTACGTGCTCGGCATCGTGCCCGCATTGCTGATCGGCGGCCCGCTGTCGGATCGCCACGGCCGCCGGGCCCTGCTGCGGCCGGCGCCGCTGATCGCCGCGGCAGGTTCACTGCTGCTCGCGTTCGGGTCCGCTTCGGTGCCGCTCCTGTCGGCGGGACGGGTGCTGTGCGGCATCGCGCTCGGGCTGGCGATGGCGGTCGGCGGCAGCTGGCTCAAAGAGCTGGCACAACCGCCCTATAGTCCGCAGCTACCCGCGGGCACGGGCGCGCGCCGCTCCGCGATGAGCCTCACCGCGGGCTTCGCCATCGGCGCTTGCTGCGCCGGTGTACTCGCGCAATGGGCGCCGTGGCCGAACACCTTGGCGTATCTGATCAACGTAGGCCTGTGCCTGATCGCCGCCGTGTGGGTCCGGCGTACCCCGGAAACCGTCTCCGGGCGGCGAAATCCGGGGAGCCTCCGCGACGACCTGCGCATTCCCGCGGCGGGGCACCGGCGCTTCCGCACGGTGGCATTGCCTGCCGCGTTGTGGCTGTTCACCTCCGCGGCGGCGGCCTACGCGGTGCTGCCCGCGCTGATGGCGCCTCGGGTCGGCGCGGCGCCGATCGCGTTCTCCGCCATGATCTGTGTCATCACCCTCGGCTGCGGGTTCGCCGTCCAGTCCGTCGCGCGCCGGATCGACCGGCCCGGCACCGCGCGGGCGGCGGCGGTGGCACTGATCGCGGTCACGATCGGGATGGCGCTCGCCGCGACGGCTTCCGGCCTGTTGACCCTGTGGGCGACGGTGGCCGCCGCCGTGGTGCTGGGAGCCGGTTACGGCATCGGTCTGGTGGCCGGGCTGCAGGAGATCGAACGCATCGCCCGCCCGGACGATCTGGCCGGGCTGACAGCCGTGTTCTACTCCGCGAGCTACCTGGGATTCGGCACCCCGGCCCTGCTTTCGTTCCTGCACGACACGTTCGGTCTCGGCTATCCGGCGATGTTCGGTGCGGGCGCGCTCGCGGCGGCCGGATGCCTCGGCCCGGTGCTGCGCGACTATCGCGCCTGACGGTCACCGATCCGCCGCGCCGCTCTCAACCCTTCGGCGTCAACAGGACGAGCGGAATCTCGCGCGTGGTCTTTGTCTGATAACCGGCGTAGACCGACTGCGCGGAGGTGACCCGGGGCCACAACGCCGCCCGCTCCTCGCCGGTGGCCACCCGTGCCGTCATCGGCACTTTCGGCCCGTTGCGCACCGACACGACGACGTCCGGGTCGTCGCGCAGGTTCAGGAACCACGCCGGGTGGATGGGGTCGCCGCCCCGCGAAGCGACCACGACATAGGTGTCACCGTCGACGATCGGCGCCGTGAGCATCACCGCGTGCGGCCGGCCCGATTTGCGGCCGGTGGTGGTGAGCTCGAGCGACGGCATGCCGGAGAAGTCGTTGCCCAGTTTCCCGAAGCTGATCTTCAGTAGGACACGATGCGCCGTATTCATGGCCTTCAGCGCGAAATTCGAGGGCATACGATCCTCACGATCGGCTCGACGGGTGGTTCGGCTCGACGACCCCCGCAACGGGAGATCACGAATCGGACTGTACCCGAATCGGCGCGGCTCGCTCAGCGGGCGGACCACCCCGACCACCGCGCCACATCGATGGCTATCACCGGGCCCGGTGGCGGTTGCTGTTCGTACTGGGAGTAACGCGCGGTCAGGTGACCGATCGCCGCCTGCGCCTCGGCGCCGTCCGCGATGCGGGCCGCACCGTCGGCGCGAGCCCACCACAGCTGGGTCCAGTCGTCGCCGTAGCGGTCGACGAGCACGGCGACCGCGGGGTTGGCCGCGATATTGTCCAGGCGGCGCAGCGCCGTGGTCGTCTTCGGTTTCGCGTCGACGCTGGTGTAGACGACCTCCCCCGCCACTGCGAAGACTATGGGCACCAAATGCGGGCGCAGTTGCGGCGAAACCGTTGCCAACCGTGCGACCGGACTGGTCGCGAATCGTTTGCGCGCCTCCTCGGAACTCAGCCGCACACCCGCCTCCTCGAGCTCGCCGTCCCCGGAAATCGGGGATCGAGTATGTTCCGCCCCCTATGCAACCGGACATTTGCCGTGAAATCACGGCGATCGACTACTACCACGCTACGGTCGAGTCAATGTGTGACCCGTCAAGAGGCTATGTCGTCAGAAGGTGGAGGCGGTTGTGGAAATCGATATCACTGCCCGGCTGAACCTAGCGTTCGAGATGTGGGAGCGTGCGCACGGGCGCCCGCTCGCCGACGATACGGTCGAGACATGGGTGACCGCAGCCGGGTACGACCTGGAACCAGGTCACCTGACGAAAGTTCGACGCGGTCAGGTCGCCACGCTCCCGGAGCAGACCCGCGCCGGGCTGGCCCACGTGTTCGGGCTCGACCCCAACTATTTCGTGTTCGATCCCGGTCCCGACCGGGCATGCGACGCCGAAGTGATCGCACACCTGGACAATTCGGCCCTGCGCCGCCTCGGACAGGCCGTGAACGGCGTATCGCTGCGCACCCTGCTGTACCTGGAGTCCGTCGCCGAGGTGCTCCGCCAGGCCGACGGCTTGCCCCCGTGCGAGCAAACCGCACAACTCTGATCGAACGACAGCGGCTCGGCTACGGCCCCCGGGAAGCCCGGCGGGCCGGCCACACCGCCCCGGCGCCACCGCCACTCGCGGACACGATCGCATGACGCGTCGATAATCCAAGCTTGCAATATCGCATCGGTAATACGGCCGCACACAGGACGCCCCGGCATACCGATAGTGAATTCTAGGCAAACGTTAATTTCCCCATTTCGCACCGAGCGCGTCGCCGTGTAGCACTTTTCGGCGCGTCGTCAGCGTAATCCGAGCATCGACACGGCAGCGGAATATCCGCCCGCGCCGCTTTCCCGTGAAATACGCCCGAGTGGCGCCGCACCGCCCACCCAGCTATGCTCGGGCCGCGATATTTCGAAACTGCTTGTCGGTCTGCATATTTGGGGTGCCGAGGCACGCAGAAGGGGGCAGCTGTGCCGTTTCCCGGCGGCAAGCGCGAGTGCGGAAGTACGGAACTTGTCAGAGTTGTTGAATCCGGCGGTGAGTGAGCCCGGCGAAGACGCCGTCCGGCATCCGAAACCGCCGTACGCGACATTGTGGGCCTGCGTTGTCGCGACCGCTGCCGTCGTCACGGCGGCGGTGTACTACGCGCCCGCCGAATTCCGGATCCCACTCGCGGCAGGCGCCACCGCCGCCGCCGTCGCCCTGTGCGCCGCCACCACGGCGGCCGTCCACTTCCGTCGGCAGGCCCGGCACGCCCGGCGGGACGCGGCCCGGGCCAGGGACGACCGAGCGCTCGTCGCCAGCGGCGCGGAGGCCGAGGTCACCGCCGCGAGCGCGGCGGTCGCCGAATACGAAGCGCGCGCGAAGAGCAGTGACAGCCGTCGCGCCGCGGCCATGGCGGCCTTCGCGGGCGCGGCGGGCCGCATGCAGGCGATGACCACCAGCATGCTCGCGGAGCTGCGCGAGATGGAGCACCGCCACGGCGACCCCACCGTGCTCGCCGATCTGCTGCAGCTCGATCACCGCACCGCCCAGGCGGGCAGGCTCGCCGACAGCATCGCCGTGCTCAGCGGCGCGCGATCCGGCCGCCGCTGGGCCAAACCCATTGCGATGGAATCGATTCTGCGTGGCGCGATGGGACGTGTGGCGGGCTATCAGCGAGTCCGGTTGCGCGCGATCGCCGACATCGCGGTCTCCGGTCACGCCGCGGAAGGCGTCATGCACGCGCTCGCGGAACTGCTCGACAACGCCTGCAACTTCTCCCCGCCCACCACCGAGGTGCACGTCTACGCCGCCGAGGTTCCGGCGGGCGTGATCATCACCATCGAGGACAGCGGATTGGTCATGAGCGAGTCGGCGTTGCGCCGGGCCGAGGCGGCGGTCTCGGCAGGCGCGCCGGACGCCCGCGGGGCCGGAGCCGACCTGTCCTCACTGACCGGGACCAGGCTCGGCCTCGCCGTGGTGGGCAATCTGGCGCGCAAGCACGGGCTCACCGTCTCCTATCGGCCTTCCGCCATCGGCGGCACCGCCGTGGTCGTGGTGATCCCGCGAGACCTCACCACCCGCGCGGAACGGCCGCAGCCGGCCACCACCACGGGCACGCTGCCCGTCGCGCGGGAGCGGTCTCGCGCGGCCGCGCCGCTCGACCACGAATCCGCCGATCCGGAGGCCGTGCGTCCGTCGCCCGCGCCGGACGCTCCTGCCGTCGCGCCACGAGCGCTGCCCAAGCGGCGTCGCGGCAGCACGCTGGCCGCTGTCCATCCCGAGGGCATCGGCGCACCGGAGGCCGCCGCACCGACTCCTCCTCCGGCACGACCGGACTCGCTCGGCGCGTTCCAGCGCGCGGTGTCCGGGCCCACGACCGGCAGCGCCGCCACCACTCCCCCTGCCCCTTCCGTCTCCGTGGAGAACGAACGATGACGACCTCAGAGACCGCCCAGCTGAGCTGGCTATTGGAACAGCTGCTCACCCGCACACCGCGCACCAGGCACGCTCTGCTGCTGTCCAGCGACGGGTTGAAGATCTGCCACACGCCCGAACTCACCGTGGACGGGGCCGACCAGCTCGCCGCCATCTCGGCGGGCATTCAGAGCCTCTCGCACGGCGCGTCGGTGGAATTCGGCGACGGCCGGCCCGGGGTGCGCCAGTCGATGACGGAGTTCTACGGCGGCATCCTGTTCATCGTCGAAGCCGGGCTCGGCGCGCACATCGCGGTCGTCGCCGCAGAGGACGCGGACGCCGGGCTGGTCGGGCACAATATGCGGGAGCTGGTGGAACAGCTCGGCGAACACTTGGCGGCCACGCCGCGCTTCCCGGGAGCGGGCGTGTCGTGAGCAGACCAGGCCGCGACGACGACCCCGATCGGCTCTACACGCTGACCGGCGGGCGCAGCAAACCGGACTCCGACACCTTCGATCTGGTCACCCTGGTGGTCAGCGAGTGCGCGCCGACGCCGGGCATGCAGTCCGAGCACGTGGCGATCCTCGACCTGTGCCGAGCTCCGACCGCCGTCGTCGAAATCGCGGCCGAGCTGCGGATTCCGGTCGGCATCGCGACCATCCTGCTGTCGGACCTGCTGCACGCGGGCAAGATCACCGTGCGTCCTCCGCAGGCCGGTCCGTCCGACTCGCCATGGCACTGCCTGCCCGACACCACGACGCTCGAGAAGGTGCTCGTTGGACTCCGCAAGCTCTGATCCGCGTCCCGCCCGCGCGGACGCGCCCCTGCACCGTGCGACCACGCGGGGACTGAAGGTCGTCATCGTCGGCGGTTTCGGCGTCGGCAAGACGACGATGGTCCGCGCGGTCAGCGAGATCCGGCCGCTCGATACCGAGGCGATCATGACCGACGAGGGGCTGGAGATCGACGATCCCAGTGGCGCGCCGGGCAAATCGACGACGACCGTCGCCTTCGACTTCGGGCGCATCACCATCGACGACGAGCACGTGCTGTACCTGTTCGGCGCACCGGGACAACAGCGGTTCCGGTTCCTCTGGGATCGGCTGTTCACCGGCGCGCTCGGCGCGATCGTGCTGGTCGACCCGCACCGGATCGCGGATTCCTGGTACGCGGTCGACCGGCTGGAACACCAGAAGACGCCGTTCGTCGTCGCCTGCAACGACTTCGGCGAGGGCCACCGCCCCGACGAGGTCCGCGACGCGCTCGACCTGGATCGGTACGTGCCGGTGATCGACTGCGACGCCCGCTCCCGCGAGTCCGGCAAGGGCGTCCTCATCACCCTCGTCGAGCACCTCTATTCCCGCGCGCCGTCCCCGGCGGCCCGGCGCCCCTTGTTCCCGACTCCGGAGGCCGCGTCATGACCACGCCCGCGCCGAGTTCCACCGACAGCTGCCCCGTCCGCACCGCACCGGTCACGTTGAGCGGCCCGCGTTTCCATACCGACCCGCATCAGCTCTATCACGAGATGCGCCGGGAGCACGGACCGGTGGTCGCCGTGGAGCTGCCCGGCGGCGTCCCCGCGTGGCTGGTCATCGGCTACCGCGAATTGCATCAGGTGACCAACGATCCCGAGTTGTTCCCCCGCGATGTCGGGCGGTGGAACCAGTGGCCGAACATCCCGCCGGACTGGCCCTTGCTGCCGATGGTCGGGCAGCCGATGCCGTCGATCTATTTCACCGCGGGCGCGGAGCACCGCAGGCACGTGGCGATGGTGGAACCGGCGTTGGAGACCGTCGACACCTTCGAATTGCGCCGCACCTGCGAGGACCTGGCCGACCGCCTGATCGACGCGTTCTGCGGCAGGGGCGAAGCGGAGCTGGTCGCCGATTTCGCCGAACCGCTGCCGGTGCTGGCCCTGGCGCGGATCCTCGGCTTCCCCGACGCGGACGGACCGCGGCTGGCGTGGACGATGAAGACGCTCGCCGACGGCGGGGCCGACGCCCAAGCCGCGCATCAGCAGTTCGCCGAGCACATGGGGCGGTTGCTCGCGACCAAGAAAGTCGCGCGAGGCGCCGATTTGGTGTCCTGGATGCTGGCGCATCCCGGTCCGTTCTCCGACGAGGAATACGTCCTGGACCTGATGGCGATCACCGCCGCCGGATACCTGCCCACGGCCGACTGGATCGGGAACTCGGTGCGGCTGATGCTCACCGACGACCGGTTCGCCGCGGCGCTCGGCGGCGGGCGACACAGCGTGGGACAGGCGATGAACGAAGTGCTGTGGGAGGACACGCCGACCCAGATCCTCGCCGGACGGTGGGCAGCCCGCGACACGCGGCTCGGCGACAAGGTCATCCGGGCCGGTGACATGCTGCTGCTCGGCCTGGCCGCGGCCAACGCCGATCCCCATGTGCGCCAGCATGTTTCCGACGGCGCCGAGCCGGCGCACTCGGGCAACAGAGCGCACTTCGCGTTCAGCTACGGCGAATACCGCTGCCCGTTTCCCGCGCAGGAGATCGCCGAGGTCGTCGCGCGCACCGGCATCGAGGTGCTGCTCGACCGGCTGCCCGACCTCGATCTCGCGGTGCCCGCCCAGAACCTGGTCCGGCGACCGTCGGCCTTCCTGCGCGGCATGACATCCCTGCCCGTCCGCTTCACACCCGTTCGCGCCGTCGGAGGTACCCCGTGAGCAGAGAATGCCCACACGCAGCAGCCCTTGTCATCGATCCGATGGTCGGCGACCTGGGCGGAGAGACCAGCAGGCTGCGCGCCGCGGGTCCGCTCACCCGGATCGAGTTGCTCGGCGTGCCCGCTTGGACCGTCACCCGGCACGCGCTGGCCAGGCAGCTGCTCGTCGACACCAGGCTGGTCAAGGACATCAACGCCTGGTCGCTGTGGCAGTCCGGCGCGGTGACCAGGCAGTGGCCGCTGATCGGTATGGTCGACGCGGGCCGTTCCATGTTCACCGTCGACGGTCCCGAGCACCGCAGGCTGCGGATCAAGACCACCCAGGCGCTGACCAAGCGCAGGCTCGACGCGCTGCGTCCCGCGGTCGAGCGGATGACCGCCGAACTGCTCGACGACCTGGCCGAGGCCGGACGCGACGGCGCGGCGGTCGACCTCAAGACGGTGTTCGCCTATCCGCTGCCGATGCGGGTCATCAGTGAGCTGATGGGCGTGGACCGCGCCGACCATCCGATGCTGCTCGACTGGTACAAAGCGTTCTTCTCGCTGCTGACGCCGCAGGACGAGCGGCTGCGGGTGATCGACGAATTGGACCTGTATTTCACCGAATTGGTGCGCAAGAAGACCGCCGACCCGACCGACGACCTGACCAGCGCCTTCATCGTCGGCGGCGACGACACCGAGCCGTTGACCGAAGAGGAAGTGGTCGGCAACCTGAAGGCGCTGGTGGCCGCCGGGCACGAGACCACGATCGGCCTCATCCTCAACACCGTGCGCGCCATGCTGGCGCGGCCGGAGCAGTTGAGCGCCGTCCACGCCGGTGACCACACCTGGGACGCCACGGTGGAGGAGACCCTGCGCTGGGACAGCCCGGTGACCCATCTGCTCATGCGTTTCGCCACCGAGGACATCGCCGTCGGCGACACCGTCATCGAAAAGGGCGAGGGTGTGGTCATGTCCTACCGTGCGATCGGCCGGGACTTCGCCGTGCACGGCGACGACGCCGACGACTTCGACATCTCCCGCCCGACGGCCAACCGGCACTTGGCTTTCGGCTACGGCCCGCATATCTGCCCCGGCGCCGCGCTCGCCCGCATGGAAGCGGGCATCGCGCTGCCCGCCTTGTTCGCCCGCTTCCCCGGCCTGCGCTTCGCCGTGCCGGTCGAACAGATCCGCAACCTGCCGGTGCTCACCCAGAACGACCTCGAAGCGTTCCCGGTGTATCTGGGGAACTGATTCGGCGCACGGGTTGTTACCGTGCCCATGGCCAGTGATTCCCCGGCGCCGCACCGGCGCGCGCAGCTGCGCGACTTCCTCCGCACCCGCAGAGCCACGCTCACGCCGCGCGACGTCGGTCTGCCGACCGTGGGCAAGCGGCGGACGCCCGGCCTGCGGCGGGAGGAGGTCGCGATGCTCGCCGGGGTGACATGTTCGTTACACACTCCGTGTTTGTCGCCTGGGCAGGACCGAGCGCGCCCGGCGCGACCGTCAATGCCGTGAGGCGGAGCCTCGCCTAAATTTAGGCGATCCTCGCCTCTCAGCGGTGTAGGCTTCAAGCTTCCTTGCCGGAGTTGTTGATATTGAGGGGTCGGATGTGATCAAGGAAATGCGCTTGAAGAATTTTAGGTCATTCCAAAACTTCACTATAAAATTCTCTGGCAGCGCTTGCCTTGTCGGTCCAAACAATGCGGGAAAATCTACAATTCTAACTGCCATCAGACTTGCAGATTCACTACTGGCAACCGCTTGGGCCAGGAAGGCTGATCTGAAGGTTATTGATGGGATGGGTAGCAGCAAAGGATATCTGGTAAGTTTTGCGGAATTTCCCACCCTGAAAGAAAGCCTGCGACACGAATTCCATACCGAGTTGGAGGTCCGCCTTGAGCTACTGTGGGAAAATGGGAACAAGCTAGTAGCGATCTGGCCTGCTGTGGAGCATGATGACTCGGACGAATCTGCGGGTGCTTTTTATCTGATGTCTGGCGCGAGAAAGCGACCAATGAGCGTAGCGGATGTCCGAGCGAATTTTCCCAGGCTCGGAATTATCCCAATTCTAAATCCAACCGAGCATACTGAAATGCTGCTTACCACTGATTACGTTCGTCGAAACCAGGCGTCTCGGCTTAGCAGCCGTCATTTCAGGAACCAGCTGTATCAGCTTCGGGAAGCGGGCGAGCTCGAAGATTTCAAACAGTTTGCGTCTCCTTGGTTACCGGAGATCACGATAACCGATATCGACAAGCATGAAGCGGGGCGCGATACCGCGCTGGACGTCTTTTTAGCCGAGGTCGGAAGTAAGATCCCAAAGGAGTTGAACTGGGCAGGTGATGGTGTGCAGGTTTGGCTACAGATTCTTTATCACATCTATAGGTTGCGGGACCGAGCTACGGTCGTTCTCGATGAGCCGGATGTGTACCTCCATGCAGACCTGCAACGGCGCCTAGTTCAGCTGCTGGAGACAGTGCACGGTCAAACTATCATAGCAACACATTCAGCAGAAATAATTTCGGAGATGCCGCAGTCCAGCATATTGTGGATCGAACGCGGTAAGCGTGCGGCAAAATCGATTCGCGACGAGTCGTTGCTGGAAAAGTTGAGTTCATCGCTCGGGAGCCAATTTAATCTGCGTCTTGCAAAAGCGATGCGGTCCAAAGTCATCCTTATGGTAGAAGGGCGTGATATGCGGATTCTTCGTCGTCTTTGTCGCACTATCGGTGCAAATCGACTTGCGATGGAGGATGGAGTATCCATTATAACGTTGGGGGGTTACAGTAAGATAAACCTTGTAGAGCCGTTTCAATGGGTTGTAAAGGAGTTCTTAGATAATTCTGTCGAATGTTTCTTAATTTTGGATAGCGATTACCGTTCCACCTCCATGTCGACCAAGATCGAGAAGGATTTCCGCGCAGTAGGAATCGACTGCCATGTCTGGCGTCGGAAGGAGTTGGAGAGCTATCTCCTGTCTGTCGATGCTATGGCGAGGGTTTCGGGTGCGAATCCGCAAGAGGTCCAGAAGATACTCGATAACGAGATCGCCAGCCTCCAGAATGATGTCTTCGCGAGAATGCTTGATGAGCGGGTTCGGGAGCAGAAGTCGGCACACCAGCATCAGGTTTCCGTTACAAAACTTTTCAAACCGGAGTTTGATGCTTTATGGGGAGATCCTAAAAATAGGGTTGGCGTTGTACCTCCGAAGGAGTTGATTAGTAAAATCAACAGTCAACTCCAGGCGAAGAAGCATAAAGCAATATCTATGGAACGGCTTGCGGGAGCGCTGCAGGAGTATGAAATTCCCACCGAAATGCGTGCCGCACTCCTGAAGGTCGAAGAGGCCGTGAGAAGCGTCCAGCGGTATTAGACCCGAAGTCAATAGGCGTACAAATCGCGCCGCGCAGGGATGCTGTTTTACAGGAGGATTTAACTCCAAGCGCGCGATGGTACCCACCCGGCCGCGGTTGTTCAGGCTTGCCGTAGCCGGTGCACACGTCACTATCGTTCGCTGCCTGTTCCGAGTTCGGGTCCGCGGCTCTTGTCGATGTTGCGGTGTGGGCGGGTCGGTGGATCAACGCCCGGCTTGTTCCTCAACGGCGATACCTTTGAGCGATGCCGAGCGATCGATACGTTCGTGTGCTTCAAGCGGCAGCCCCTTTCGTTCGGCACGCTGCGCGAACTCGGCGCTCGACGTTCCTGGTTGCCCCACGGCATTCACACCGGCTGATCCTGCCCGGGTATCTGGTGTCAGCTGGGTTCGCACAGCGGATTCGTATCTGACGGCCTTTCCGTCGTGAGCGGCGAGGGCTTGTGAAGCTCGCGGAGGTTACGCACTCCTTTGCGACCCAAGGGCCTGCCGGTGGTCAGGGGTGGAGACGAGTAACTCCTCAGTTGATTCAACTCGGCTGGTGTGCTCGGGTGGAAAGTCGCTGGCAGTTCCGCAATTGCGCTGAGAGACTGTCGTGGTGACCGAAGCGCAGTTCCACCTTGAGGGTGGCCACGTTGCCAAAGGGCTTCGCTACATGCGGGAGTTGCGCCGCGCGATCGAGGCGTACTGGTACGCGACCATGGAGGATCCGGAGGCTGCGGCTTTAGAAGCACGCCGAGTCGCGTCGGCCGTTAACATCCTCGACGAGTCCGTTTTCCTCAACGCTCACGGAGACGCTTACCGGAGCCACCGAGCGGGAAATGCATTGGGCAGAGTTGTCATGGGGCTGGAGCTGATTCGCAACTGCGAGGAGCACTCACCTATCGTCTTCGACGACCTCCTCGTGCCCGGAGCTCAGTTCGGCGTCCCTCTGTCCATGGCGCCGACGCGCATGCGGGTGGTCTACGAGTGGGCGAAGTACTCAGACATGCCTGACGGATACGTTCGCATCGATTCTTCCGCGACTGAGCGCGCGAAGCGAGCGCGGGCCGAAGCGCGGGATGCCTACCGCAAGCAGGTTGAGGGGCGGCCGGTCATCGACACGATCTTCGATGCGGTGAACTTCTTCCATCAGTTGGACTCCCAGTTGATAGCGGAAGCGCCTCCGGTCGTTCGGTGGGCGTTCGCGGAGTCCACCGGGCTTGAGTCCTTAGTCGAAGTTCCCGATACCGATCCGCAGACGGAGCTGCCCACCGGGCACCTGGTGTACCGGCCGATGGGTACGGACCGGTATGAGGTGTTTCTCTCGGAAATTGCTTGTCGCCCATCGGAGCGCCGCTCGGCCCAGTGGCCCGCGTGGGACACCGCCGTCAGGAAAAGAAAAGTGGGGATTCTGCAGCAGGCGAAGGACCGCAATCCGCCGGGCAGTGCACGGGAGGTCCGCTACCAATTGATCGAGAACGGGAAGGTCATCGGTTACAGCGGGGTCGTCGTCGAGGGGTCGGGTGCGGTAAGCGACTCTTGGGTTGAGCGCACGCGTCAGATGGCCAACGATATCGGCCGCGGCTACGCGTACTTGGTCCGCTTCGATGAGATATCGGTGCCCTTACAGCAGGCCGGGAACGGCTCTGTGGCAGCTACTTTGGATGATCGCGATCTCCTGGGCGGCTTGGCGGATGCTGGAGAGCGCCCAGGGATGAACCTTACTTGGCTGAAGCTGTTGGAGGAGAATCCTGACTTATACCTAGCTACTCGGCCGCGTCCGGTACCTCCAGGATGACACGGAGGCGCGACCGGCTCGACCGCAAGACGCTGACGATTCGTGGACAAGCGGATCGCCGCCAGCTCGAGTCGGTAGGAGTGCAGAGCTGGCACGACTCGCCGGGGTCGGCGTCTCCTGGTACACGTGGCTGGAGCAGGGACGCGACATCACGGTGTCGGCGGAGGTGCTGGACGCCGTCGGCGCGGCGCTGCGCCTGTCGGGCCCGGAGCGACGGCATCTGTATCTGCTCGCCGGTCTCAATCCGCCGCCGCCGGGCCCGGCGCGTGACGCCGAGGTCACCCCACAGTTGCGCCGACTGCTCGACGCTTGGGGAGCGCGGCCCGCCGTGCTGCGGGACCGCTACTGGAATCTGCTCGCGGTCAACGACATGGCGCGCACCGTCTTCGGATTCACCGCCGCCGACCACAACTGCCTGGTCTCCTTCTTCCGCAACCCCCGGTATCGCGGCATGCACGTGGCTTGGACCGCGATCGCGCCCGCCGTCGTGGCCGCTTTCCGCGCCGACGCCGCCTACGCTCCCGACGATCCGGAATTCGGCCGGGTGTTCGGCGAACTCAGCGCCGCGAGCCCAGAATTCGCCCGGTTGTGGGCCCGCCACGACGTGGACGCCGCCGTCCAGGCCGTGAAGGCGGTACGCCATCCCGACGCCGGCGACCTGGTGTTCGACACGACCACCCTCGCGGTGGCCGACCACCCCGGCTGGTTCCTGGTGCTCTACAACCCGCAGCCGGAGAGCGCGGAGCGGGTGGAGGATCTGATGCGCGTCGCGCTCACCGCCCCAGGGTGACCGCAGCCTGGTGGCGCCACACCTAGGTGGACTGGACACTGTTCGCCCGCCCGGACCTTCGGCACGCTGATTCCCATGACGCACAACATCTCCCGATTCGGCGGCAAGATCGCACTCGTCACCGGCGGCTCGAGCGGCATGGGGCTGGCCACCGCACGACGGCTGCTCGCCGAAGGCGCACAGGTGGTCATCACCGGCCGGGACAAGGCCAGACTGGACGCGGCGGTCGACGCACTGCGCGGCGGCGACCGGGTCCTCGCGGTCCAGGCCGACGCGGCGCGCTCGGCCGATCTCGACGCGCTCACCGCCGCCGTCCGCGACCGGCACGGCCGATTGGACGTCGTGTTCGCCAACGCGGGCGTCGCGTCCTTCCGGGCGAACGCCGAGATCAGCGAAGACGAGTTCGCGCGCGTCGTGGACATCAACTTCAAGGGCGTGTTCTTCACCGTCCAGAAGGCGCTGCCGCTGCTTTCGGTGCACGCGGCGATCGTCATCAACGCGTCGTGGACCCTGCACCGCGGCCTGCCTGGCGCGTCGCTGTACGCGGCCACCAAGGCGGCCGTGCACAACCTGGCCCGCAGCCTCGCGGCGGAGCTGGGCCCCCGAGGGATCCGGGTGAACTCGGTGAGCCCCGGCTATATCGAGACTCCGATGTTCCACGACAACGTCAGCCCCGACGCGCACACCGCCGTGCTCGCCGAAGTGGCGAGCCGCCGACTCGGCACCGCCGAGGACGTGGCCGACGCCGTGGCATTCCTCGCGTCCGCCGAGGCGTCCTACGTCAACGGGCAGGATCTGATCATCGATGGCGGTTTGGTCGCGGCCATTTCCCGGGAAGTGATCTGACCGGACCGAACCCCGTCACGGGCGGGAACCCGTTCGCGTCGCATTGACTCGATGATGGCTTTCCGGATGGGCCGCCAGAGCAGGCCGAGTTCTGCCGGGGTGCGTGGGTCGGCGTGGCGGTGGTCAGGCGTACCCCGCCAGGTTCGGCGCACGTCGGGCATCGGTCTGCCCACGTTATCGGTCACGAGTTATTCCGCGTGCGCGGTCTTGTCCGTGTCCGGTGCCGCCACGCGCCACGCCCGGCGCGTGACCGGGCGGCTGCCGCACCGCCGCTTGTGGGTGCTGCGCCTGTCCCAACCACAGAAGTCGTTCGACCTCCGACAGACGGCCTTTCTCGTCCAGCTCCTTGAACGCGGCGTTCCTCGCCTCGTCCAGCGCCTTGAACGCCGCTTCGCGTTCCTTCTCGGCTGCTGCCGCGCGTGCCTCGGCCGCTTCGCGCTCCACCGTGGCGGCGTCGGCCGCTTCGCGGGCCGCTTGTTCTGCGGTGTCGGCGGTTTCGCGTTCCTGGTACTGGCTGGGTACCGGGAATTCCTGCGCCACCCGTTCGGCGGCTTCTCGTTCGATGCGTGCCCGCTCGGTTTCCGGCGTCTGGCGTGCCTGCCGGGATCGCTCGGCCTCTACACGGGCTTGCCGGTCGCGTTCGACCTGATGCGGGGCATCCGCCCGGCCACGCGCGGCAGCTTCGCGGAATTGCTGGATCTTCCGGAATTTTTCGGCTCGTTCTTGCGCCCGCACGATCTGGCGAATCTTCGCCAGCCGTTCCCGCGCCCGATCGGCCCGTTGCAGCTCGTACGGCCGGATCAGTTCCAATTGTTGAGATACCAGCGACTGCCCGAGCTGCATCGCGCGAAGTGCATCCGACCTCGAAACTACTTCGTGCTGAAACCTGCCCGGGAACTCCTGGGCTATTTCGCGCATGTATTCGAGGACGGAGCGTGGCACCTTTTCCCCAGAAACAGTCTCCCATCGGCTTTGGGTAAGTATTCCTGCCTGAAGTGCCGTGCGTTCAGTCTTCAGTTGCCTGAGCGTTTCTCGCTCGTTGACGCGTCCCGATTTCCGTTCGACACCGTTTGCGCCCCTGCCCTGAGTGCGTGCGGAATCTAGTACGCGAACACTCTTTCCGATTCTGATTGCGAATTGACGGACCCAGCCGCGTTCGCGAGTCTCGCCCCGGATCTGCGCTCGTCCCAGTTCGAAGTACAGGCCCTTTTCATAGTTGGTCAATCGCCGCCGGATGGCATCGTACTCATCGGGCACTGTCGCCCCCCACTTACAGTCGAATCAGGCAGGTCTACCGGCCATGCGAATACTGTATTCAACCCCTTTGGGGCCGAAATTCTCCATGAACAACTCTTCCGCCAGTGATATCAGCTCACAGCCGAGACCACTGTCAGAAAAGTGCACAGCGGGTCCGAAATCGGAATACAAAGGAGCACCGGAGTCCGGGCTATTCGTCCATGTCATCCCAGCATGCCGCCGCACGCAAGCTTCACCCAAAAATCGAATGAATTCATCTGCGACTTCCCGGTTCTCCGGTGAAAAAAATCTTGCGCGGTCGTGGAAGCGACTCTGTGTGGCTTCCAAGATTTGCAACGTCAACGGCGGTTTCCACCACGAATCCGTGTATGCGGCGACTCCGGGAACTGTGTCGGATAAGAATTTCCGAATGGCCGATTCCATGCGTTCCGGCGCAACCCAATCCAAGTACGCCTCCGTTGCGGCGTCGAATTCGATATCAAAACCCATTTGGTCGTCGTCCACTGGCGAAGCCTTCCCCTCATGCGAGCTGTCTCGTGTCGCGGTTTCGAGCACTACAGTGTCACGTCGGTACGTGTCGCCGGGCAAGCGGTGTGCGGAGGCGGGGTGTCGCCATCATCGCTCGACATACAGCCGCTCACAGGGCATCCGGGGCAGCCGGTCGGTTGCGCCGCTGGCGACGGCTGCGGCGTCGGTGCAACGGCGGACACTCTGGTCTTACAGGAACACCAGGGCCGCAGTCAGGCACGCCACGTAGTGCAGCTGGTGGCCGCGCATTCGCACGATCAGGTGCACGTCGGGTTCGTCCGGCAAAGGTGAGGTCATGCCGTGCATGGAGTGGTGCGGTTCGTCTGCGGGTTGCATGGGAGCCTTTCGTGAAGGGATCACCCTGGTTTGAATGCTGCTGTAGCGCAATAAATTCGGCGTGTCGGGGGAAGGCTGGCGGGCGGGTTCGGTTGGGCACACCGATGGAGTCCCGTCCGCGCAGCCTTCCCCTTTGGGTGCCCCGGCGCGTGGCGCGCTTCCCTGTGGTGCAAAGGGGCCAGGGGGACGCGCCTTTCGTGCGGGGCGGTCTGGGTGGTTCAGGTGTTGTTGAGGTGCTGGCCGATGATGGCGGGGATCAACAGGTCCAGAAAGGTGATGTCGTCGGCGGCGGGAATGTTGTCGATGATCGGATCGAGTACCGGTGCGGCATACAGGCGTCCGGTGTGCGGTGCGGCGGCAGCGCGGGCGCTGCTGATCAGTTCATAGACCACCATCGCCATCACACGGACACGGGTCGTGTCGCTCATCCCGTCGGGCACCGCGTCTGTGGTGGCGGCTACCAGCGTGCCGATCACGTCGGTAAGAACGTCGAGTTCGGCGTCGGCGCGCTCGGCGTCCTGGTCCCCGGTCACCGACCGGCCTGCGGCGGCTGGGTTGGCGGCGGCGCAGGCTGGGCGGCGGGGTCGGGATAGCGGGTGGGATCGAACACCACGCGGATACCGATCCACGGGCATTTCTGCCCGCCGAGCGCGATGTCCATCGGGGAATCGTGGTCGGCCATGCGACCGCGAACCACCGTCACCATCTGCCCGAAGCAGTTCATCGACGGGCATTTGACCGACAGCATTTCGCCGGTCTGGTGGTGGAAGGTGAACAGGCCGCATTGTTCGACGGTGATCCACGGCCCACACGCTGGAGCGCACCCGTGCGGCACCACAGTGTTGGTGTGTTCAGGCATACGCCATCACCCGCCCTCGATGCCGCACACGCTCGGCGACGCATCCCCGGATCGCCTCGACCACAACCCGGCCGGATGGCCGGTAGGCATCGCGGGGCGGGTGCACCCACGCCCGGAACAAACCTGGCCGCTGACCCGGACCGGGCAACGCGATCTCGCCTGCACGCAGGATCGACACACCCAACCGCGACATCTCCGCGAACAACCGAATGTCCTCCGGCAGATCCGGCCCGGTGAGGAAAGTCCACCGCTGCGAACGCGGATGCGTCAGTACCGGCCCGGATTGCTGGCCCGTGCGGTGCATCCACGCTTTTACTTCCGAGCCGATGAACGCAGGCATCATCACGCCGCACACCCGGCCCGCGCGTAGCGTGATGCGCCCCAGGTGCGGCGGATGGACTTCGGCAGGCAGGTCGCACACTCGCCGATAGAAATCGCATACCAACAACGGTGTGTCCTCAGGCTGTTGCTGTGAGTTCACAAGCGTCTCCCCTCGCTCGAACGATTGGCTTGCACCCGACGCCGAGGCCAACCGCAGGCTACTCGTAATCCGGCAACCGGCAGGGTTGGGATGAAGAACCGGCAGCACCCGGCGTCGGGGCCTATTCAGCGTCAGCGCTCGGCTCAATGGCCACAATGGCAGTAGTGAGCAGCGGCGTTGCAAACTACTAATTCGGAAATCTCTCGAAATCAATTGAGCCCACGTACCGTTGGCATATGGGCGCACAACTAGGGGACCGCCTGCGCAGTATTCGTAAACGGCGTGGGCTCACTCAGGCGGAGCTTGCAGAACGTTCCGGTGTATCGGTTCAGCTGGTCAGGCTTCTGGAGCAGGGTGGTCAGGAATCGACGAGAACTGAGACGGCGCGTCGGCTGGCGAGTGCACTGCGAGTCGAAACATCTGCGTTGATCGTCAAGCCGGATGCGGCCGATCCAGACGTGACAGATGTCGAGTTGTGGGCCGAGGTCCGTCAGGCGCTGGCTGGTATCTACCCGGCTGATGAGTTCAGCGAGCCGCCGACCGTCGCCGGTGTCAGTGCGACATTCGCTGAGGTCAAGCCGCTATTCCGTGGTGGTCGGTTCACAGAACTCGCTCCTCGGCTCGTACCGATGTTGCGCGACGCGGATTACCTGGTTTCTGCTGCGGATTCGGGTACCACCGATGCACGCAGACTACGATCACGGATTCGCCAGATGGTGGCATGGCAAATGTGCCTGACCTGGCAGTTCGACGCCGCAGACCACGCCATCGCCTTGGCACTCGATGATGCCCCCGACCTTCGTGCTGCTGCGCCGTTGGCAGATGCGGATTGCTGGCGCTGGATTCGCAAAGGCGATCTGGCCAAGGCGCGCGAGGTTGCAACTAAGTGGGCGGACGATCTCGAACCGCGCCGGATCTCGAAGGCATCACGGGAAGACCTCGCCGGTTGGGGACTGATGTTGCAACGTGTCTCCACAGCGGCGATACGTGACAACCGGCCTGGCGAGGCAGAAGACGCGCTCGCGTTCGCCCGCGTAGCCGGGATGGCGATCCGTCACGGTGAACACGACTCCAAAGACGGCCTGCTGCACGCATTCGGCCCGGTCACCGTGCAGATGTTGGCGGCAGAGAACGCGATGGTCGTCGACAAACCGCAAGTGGCGCTGGCGATCGGTGCGCAACTGGCGGGGACGAAGTACCCCCTGCCGTGGCCGTGGCAGCGTCATCGGCTCGACATTGCGGCAGCACACGCGGCTATGCGGCAGTACCCGGAAGCGCTCGCCGTGCTTCAGCAGATCCGGCGGGAGCTGCCGGAATGGCTTGTGAAACAACGGTTTGCGCGTGACATCCTCGCAGGAATGATCGAGAAGCGGAGGACGCTGACCGCAGAGGTCCGCGAACTGGCGGACTTCGTGCAGGTCCCATACTGAAGCGGTTGGTGAGTCCCGGGTACATCGAGACCCCGATGTTCCACGACAACGTCAGCCCCGCCGCGCCGCCGCCGCGCTCGCCGAAGTGGCGAGCGGCGGTTGGGCATCGCCGATGACCAAGGAAGAGGACGCCGAAGACTTCGACTTCTCCCGCTCGACGGCCAACCGGCACTTGGCTTTCAGCTACGGCCCGCACATCTGTCCCGGCGCGCCCAGCTGCGCCACTTCCTCCGCACCCCTAGGGCCAGATCACGCCGAAGGACGTCGGTCTGCCGACAGTGGGCCGACGGCGGTCGCCCGTGCCTGCGGCGAGCGGATCGCGATACTCACCGAGGTGACGTCAGCAGGCGACGACTCTCAAGATGACTCCCCGTAGTAGGTGGCGATCGCGGCGGCGCGGTGGCGAAGGGAAGTGCGCAACGACTGCGGGGCCAGTGCTTCCGCGTCTGTGGTGAGCTGCCACAGCGCCCATTCGGCGTGTCGCGAGTCTTGGAAGATCACCTCCAGCCGCAGCCAGCCGTTTGTGTCGGTTTCCTCGGCGCGGACGGCCAGTGCGGTGCTCACCAGTTCCTCCCGCCGGGCTGGGTTCACCCGTACCAGCACGGCGATTCGGTCTCCGCCGGTCCGAAACCGCGTGCTGCGTTCCTGCCACGCCCGGTCCAGGTCGACCCGGCCCGGTCGCTGTGCCGGTTCGGAGAGTTCCTTCGCAGCCAGCACCCGCGACAGCCGGTAGGTGCGGTCCGCGCCAGATCTGGTGGCCAGCAGGTAACCCTGGTCGCGAACGATGACCAGGCCGATCGGGTCCACCGTGCGCCACTTCGGGGTCCGGTCCACGGCCGCGTAGTGGATGCGCAGCTTGTGTCCGGCGAACACCGCGCGCCGGATCTCCGCCGATATGGTGTAGGGCACTTCCTCAGCGATCAGCCGACGCGACAGCAGATCGGTCTGCGGGTCGACGAGCAATCGCTCGGCCACGTCAGCCGCGGTGTCCCGATAGCTTTCGGGTAGCGCATCGATCACCTTGAGCATCGCCGAAGCAAGCGCCGAGCCGAGGCCGAATGCCTGCGCGCCGCGACGTGATCCGGCGATCAGCAGGGCAAGCGCCTCGTCGTGGTTCAGCCCGGTGAGCTCGGTCCGAAACCCGGGTAACAAAGCGTAACCGCCGTGTCGGCCGCGTTCGGCGTAGACCGGGACACCGGCCGCGGACAGCGCCTCGATGTCGCGCAACACGGTGCGGGTCGACACCTCCAGCTCGTCGGCCAGCTCGGTCGCAGTCAGCCGACCGCGCTGGCGCAGCAGTAGCACCAGCGAGACCAACCGGTCGGCGCGCATACGAAACTCTAACGAATACACGACACAGGATGTCGTGATTCGCTGGGAGGCTCAGCACCACGGCGTCATGGACAGCGGCTACCGGGCCGACAGGACGTACGTACTTCGAAATCGAATGGGAGCTGATGTGGTAGTCGAACGAACGGCAGTCAACCCGGTGACGTGGTCGGTGGAGATGGGATTCAACCAGGGCGAGCTCGTCTGCGGCCACACCCGGACCCTGTACTGCTCCGGGCAGACCGCGATGAGCGGCGACGGCAAGCCCCAGCATGACGGTGACATGGCGGGGCAGTTGGCGCTGAGCCTGGACAACCTGGAGGTCGTGCTGGGCGAGGCCGACATGTCTCTCGCGAACCTCGTCCGGCTCAACGTCTACACCACCGACGTCGATCTGCTTTTCCAGCACTACGGTGTACTGGCGTCGAGATTGGGTGCTTTCGGGGTGGCACCGACCACCACGATGCTCGGGGTCACACGGCTGGCGATACCGCGCCAGTTGGTCGAGCTCGAGGGAACCGCCGTCGCGTGATGCCGCCTCCGGCGTGCACTTGACCGCCGGGAACTGGTCCGACCGGCCCGTGCCGCATCAGGTGTGGGAATCGGTTTCGCGGCGCACGGATTCGATGATGGCGTCCCGGATGGGCCGCCAGCGCAGGTCGAGATCGGCCAGCGTGCGGGAGTCGTCGGTCGGCGTGGCGGTGGTCAGCAACCACGCCGCCTCGTAGCTGAGGCCCGCGCTGATCGGGAGGAATCGGGCGGCGGCGTCGGTGAGCCGTCCGATTCCCAGCAGGGCGGCCTTCGGCACCGGTATCCGGCGGATCCGTTGCCCGGCAGCGCTTTCCAAAATATCGACGATCTCGTCGAAGGCCACCAGGTGACCGCCGCACAGATAGCGCCTCGGTCCGAGACCGGGGCGCATGACGGCGGCGTGCACGGCGGCTACGTCCCGGACGTCGATCATCTGCATCCCGCCCCGGATTCGCGGAGCGACGCGGGCTCGCAGGATGGCGCCCCAACCGTCGGAGGTGATCCCGGCCTGCGCCCCGAGACCGGGGCCGACGACGCTGGACGGATAGGTGATCACCACCGGAGCGCCGGTGGCCTGCAACGCCCGCGCGATCCGATCGGCGGCCGACTTGGTACGGCCGTAGGCGCTGCGACCCGGCGCGGTGGGGCTGTCCGGCGTGATGACCGGATCGGGGCTGGGAAACAGTGCGCTGTAGCTGGCCACGTGCACGATCGGGTCCAGCCCGAGCGCCGTCGCTCGGGCGAGCACCATCGCAGTGGCGTCCGCGTTGACTTCCCACATCAACTGCTCGCGCCGGTTGTCGGTGCCGACCACGCCTGCCGCGTGCAGAACGGCGTCGCATCCGACGAGCAACTTCTCCACGGTCTGCGTGTCCCTGATGTCACCGGGCAGCACGGAGAGCATGTCCGGCCTGGCGTCGAACATGCCGACCACCGCGGCGAGGGACTCACTCGGATGGACCAGCAGAACGACCTGATGCCCGTCCCGCAATAGTGCGGAAACGGTGTGCGCACCGAGATAGCCGGTGCCGCCGGTGACCGCGATTCGCATACGGCTACCCCTCGTCGCTTCCGGTCGTACACGCGCTCGCCGCTCGGGCCGCCGAGCCGGTATCAGCCGGTATGTCTTTCGGTCCGCCCATCTCATTCCTTCGTCACCACGGGTTCCGCCGTCCGGTCCACCGCCGCCGCGCCCACGGCACACGCGACAATGGCCGCACATCGGAAGCATCGGTACAAATTCGATGCCAGTGGCATCGTAATGGAGGTCAGGAAGCGGCATGGGCGAAACGGCGCAGGATTCGCAGTCGGCGACCCGGAGCGCGGGCCGGCCCCGGGACGAGTCGGTCGAGCAGCGCGTGCTGGCGACCGTGCGGGAGATGCTGGTCGAGGTGGGTTGGGACGAGTTGAGCGTGCGGGCGGTGGCGGCACGCGCGGGGGTCGGCCGGGCGTCCATCGGTCGCCGCTGGCAATCGAAGGCCGAACTGGTGCTGCACGCCGTCCTCGGTGAGACGCCGGATCTGGGCCCGTTCGAGGGAACCGATCGGAAGGGATGGATCGAGTGGGTGCTGCGCGGCAGCCGGGAACTGTTCGCGCGGGACGATGTTCGCGCGGCCGTGCCCGGCCTGCTGACCGCGCTCGATCGCGATCGGCAATTGCGCGACCGGCTGTGGGCCGGATTCAGCACCCCCGCGGCCGCGCTGTTCGCCGCGGGCGACACCGAATCGCGTGCGCGATCCGAACTGGATGCCAGGGCCGTCATCGCGCTGGCGGCCGGTGCGGCGCTGTTCCTGGAGTTCGTCGCCGACGGTGACGACACCGCGCTGATCCACCGGCGCATCGGCGAGCTCCTGCACCGCGCCGTGCTCGAGCACTGAGCGGCACGAACCGCCGGAAATCCGGTTGACGTCGCGTTCGGTCCGCTCAGTACAGTGGGCCGGTGATTCGCACCGCCGCGCTGGCCCATGTCCGGGATCGCCGCCTGCTGCAGGCGCGCTCGGTGGGCAAGGACGTCTTCTACATGGCCGGCGGCAAGATCGACCCGGGCGAGACGCCCGAGGCGGCATTGCACCGCGAGGTGCGCGAAGAACTCGGCGTCGGCGTCGTCGCCTACGACGAACTCGGCGTGTTCCGGGCCGAGGCGTACGGGCACTCCCCTGGCACCCAGCTGCACATGACCTGTTTCACCGCGGAACTCGACGGGGAGCCGCGACCCACCAGCGAGATCGCCGAACTGCGCTACTTCACCGTGCGCGAGTACGCCGCCATGGACCACGTCGCGCCCGGCTCGATGCTGGTCTTCCGCAGGCTGCACGAACTCGGCGAGGTCGACTGGTAACTCACCGAGAAGGCCTGATACACAGAGGTTTTCGGGAAGAGCGAGCTGCCTGCCGCATCACGCGCCGTTCTGCTGCGGACCGCGCAGAAAACGACCGACAGCGGTCTCGTCCAGAGCGAGCGCCTTGACGACCGCCGCCGCGCCCACGATCACCATCGACAGGACGAAAAGCCAACTGACCGTGGTGAAGGCCAGGCCGAGCGGACCGAAGTGCGCTTCGGCGTTCGCCGTGGTTCGCGGCAGCACCACCCGCCCCACCGCGTGCATCGCGGTCAGACCGGCCGCAGTGAGCACTCCGGACACCCACAACGGCCGCCCGGTCAGCGCTCCCTTCGTGAGCAGGAAAGGCGCGACCGTCCAGACGCAAGCCCAGACGACCAGCTCACCCGCCAGGGCGAGCGGTCCACCCGCGTACCGGATTCGCGTGAGCTCCCTGGTCTGCCCCACCAGCGCCACCGCGATCGCGACGGCGAGCAGCGCGGCGAGCCAGCGCCACGCATCGCGGGGGCCAAGGGTCGGCACCTTCCATACCGCCGCGTAGACGCGAGCGAGCGCGCGCGCGAACGAGGTCCCGCCGAGCACGACCATGAGCAGTCCGACCACGCCGAAGGCCGCCAGCGTCGGATCGTCCGAACTCGCGCCGGTTTCGGCGCCCAGCGAGCCGGAATCGAACCCGAACTGGTCGTTGATCGTCTCCGCCGCCGCATGCCACCCGCTGAAGACGGACGCGGCGATGATCACCGGCAGCACCGAGGTGAAGATCTGCGCAGCGAGCACCATCGACCGATCGACGATCTGGACCTCCGCCAAGCCATCGATCATCCGGCGCACGGTGCGGCCCTGGGGCGTTCCGCGCAGCCATCCGGTCGCTGCCCGGCTCCGTGCCAGCGAGACTTCCCGGGCCAATGCCACGGACAACTTCACCGACCGCACCGCGATTCACTTCCTCTGCTCATCCGGCCGCGAAGGGCCGATTCGTGCGACTGGTCCGCTTCGTCTCGACGTCCGGCCCCTCCCGAACCGGTCGTCGCCCGGCCGGGAGAACTCCCGCATTTCGCCGAATCGACGCTACGCCGCGCTCATGGCGACTCGCGCACATTCCGGCAACAATTGCGCCGCTCGTGACCGGGAAATGCGGCGACCCGCGAAACGGCACTCCGGGGCCGCGTGCCTGTGCAAGGATCGAGTGCACCGACAGCATTGGACAGACGTATGCGTGCGGGCCTGTTCCCGGGCAATTCCACGCATCGCACCGAATGGCGCATACGGGATTTCTCCACCGAAACAGGAGTAGGCAGATGATTTCCAAGAAAAGCGTCAGTGGAATCGCCGCTGTGGCCGTCGCGCTGCTCGTGACCGCGGCGTGCGGGTCCGACGACGGCTCGAATTCTTCGGCGACGACGACCGAGCAGACCCACCCCCTGCGCAGCAGCCTGGCCGCGACCGCGTCCTCGGCAGTGCGTTCGGGCCTGAACACCGCGCAGCAGGTGATCCAGGACGCGATCAACGCGGCGCTGGCCGCCGCGCCGATCACCTTCGACAGCGGCAGCTCCGACCTCAGCGGGACGGACGTCGCCACCATCAAAGTGGTGGCGGTCCCGTTGAAAGGCAACGACGCCAAGGTGGAGATCACGACCTACGCCGAGGACGAGAACCCCGCCACCGCCAAATCCGTCGCCAAGGCCAGGGGCGACAACATCGCGGCGGAACTCGAGTCCGCGGGCGTCGAGAAGTCGCGCATCACCGTGAAACCCCAGGGCAACCCGACCGACCAGAACATCAAGGTCGACGAAGCGAAGATCGAGGTGGTCGGCAGCTGACCGTATTGCCATCGGGCCGGGTCCGGCCCGATGGCGCCGGGCTCACACGGCGGTGAAACGAGTCGGCAGCGCCGCCAACCCGCGTATCACGACATTCGGCTTGTACGGCGGCGTGTCCGACAGCGCCTCGATGTCGCGAACCTTCCGCAACAGCACCTCCAGCAGCACTTCCATCTCCAGCAGCGCCAGCGGCGCGCCGAGGCAGTAGTGGATCCCCAGGCTGAAGCCGAGATGCTTCTTGGCCGGGTTCATCGGGTCCGCGTACCGGGCGACGTCGATGCGATCGGCGTCGGCGTAGGCCGCGTCGTCGCGATTGGCCGAATTGATCAGCACCACCACGCCTTCGCCCGGCTCGAAGTCGTGCCCGGCCAGCGTGATCGGGCGGGTCGCGGCACGCGTGGTGATCTGGACCGACGGTTCCAGGCGCAAGAGTTCGTCGGGCGCCGAGGCGACCAGTTCCGGTCGCTTGCGCAGCGTATCGATCGCCTCTGGGTTGCGCATCAGCTGCAACGAACCGGTGCCGATCAGGTTGGCCGTGGTCTCGTGCCCGGCCACGAACGTGGTGATGCAGGTGGCGAGCAGCTCCTGTTCGGTGAGCACGTCCCCGCGATCCTCCACCTGGGACAGCGCGCTGAGCAGGTCGTCCTTCGGGTCGCGGCGGCGCTGGTTCAGCAACTCGCGGAAGTAGCCCATGAATCCACGCGAGGCCGCGCTGCGCGCCTTCAGCGCCTCCTCCGGCAGCGTGTGATCGTGGTCGAAGCCACGCGCCAAATCCTGCGACCACTGGTGGACCTGGTCGTAGGCCTCCGGCGGCACCCCGATCAGCTCGCACGCGATGATCAGCGGCAGCGGGTAGGCGATCATCTCGACGAGGTCGAATTCGCCTGCCTCCATGGCCTTGTCGACCAGTTGCTCGGTGAGTTCCTGGATTCGCGGACGCAGCCTGGTCACCATGCGCGGGGTGAAGCCCTTGGTCACGAGGTTGCGCAACCGGGTGTGGTCCGGCGGCTCCATCCACAGGAACGAGGTGGGCAACTCCTCGGGCGCGTCCTCCGGCGACACCGTCGGATGCATCATCGCCGCCTCCTCCGCGTGGCTCCACGCGGTGGTCGACAGGACGGCGGCGCAGTCCTCGTAGCGGGTGAGCACGTAGTGGCCCAAGGGGGTCTGGTGCAGGCGGCCCGCCTCGCGCAGCACCCGGGCCGGGCGGTAGGGATCCGGTCTGCCTTCGGGGCCGAAGAGCTGGATCAGGGCGGTCTGGACGGCGGAATCCTGTTCCGCGACAGCCGTACCAGCGGTTGACGAGTCCATGTCGAGTGGTTCCTCCTGTGCGGAGCACCGACGCCGGTCGATGCTGCCGGTAGTCGAAATGGGTCAGCGATCGGAAGGGATGGACGGCCGCGGGTCCGGCGACGGACCCGATGCGCGAAGGGGTCCGGGACCGGTGGGGCGGATGTTCGGTGCGGCCGCGCGGGCGCCGCCGCGCAGCAGTACTCGTCCCGCCATCGCGGGGTGCAGCAGTGCCGTCGGCGGTTCGACCAGGTTCGCCACTCGCAGAAAGGTCCTGGACACATGCGGGTCGACGTGGGCTGCGCGATGCACGCGGGCCACATAGGCGTTGGTGAGCCGCGTGCGCACCGTGCGCGGCCCCACCACCCCCGGATGCGCCAGATCCGCGCCGGCCGACAGTTGCCAGGCGACGTCGAGCGCCTTGTCCGCCGCCGCGTAGAACCTCGCGGGGAGATCGGGCGTGGGTCCGCCGGAGCGCAGGCACGCGCGCAGTGCCGCGGCCTGCTGGGCGGCGACCGCCATGCCCTGGGCGTAGAGCGGGTTGAAGCTGCACAGCGCGTCGCCGAGCAGTAGGAAGCCATGGGGCACCGCGGCACGGCGCCGGTAGGCCCTGCGCACCGGAGCGCGGAAGCGGTGCGGCACCGCGTCGCCGACCGGTTCGGAGCGGGTGATCAAATCGAGGATGTCCGGCGCGGCGAGGGAGGCGGCGAACCGGGTGAAGCCGTCGGGGTCGGTGGGCGGGTGGTCACCGAGTATCCCGGCCAGCGTGACGTGCCAGCGGTCGTCTTCCACCCGCACCGCGCCGCCGCCGCGGCCGTTGGCCCCGGTCGAGATGATCACCGAGGCGTGCCCGTCGAGCTGGCCTTCGAGGCGGCGGTAGAACCGCGAGGAGTAGCCCAGATCCACCTCCAGCCGCTGCTCTGCGGGCGGCTCGGCGCCGAGCGCGGTGAGCCACACCGGCGCTCGCGTGCCGCGTCCGGTCGCGTCGACCACGAGGTCGGTGCCATGCGTCTCGACGCCGGAATCACCCGACACCGACACGGCGCGCACGCCGTGCCGGTCACCGATCAGGCCGCGCGCGGTTCCCGCCACGAGCCGCACCTGAGAAAGCCGCGATATCCGTTCCCGCAATAACGATTCCAGCAGAGGCCGGGTCGCGATCAGCGAGGTGAGCCCGGTGGCGGCCGGCGCGGCCCGCAGCCCGCCCACGTGCCACCTGGTCGCGACCAGCGCTTCGGCGCGGGTAGCGCCGCGCGCGGTCATCTCGTCGGTGAATCCGGGCAGCAGTTCCTCGATGACGGTGCGGCCACCATCCAGCAGGCCGTGCAGGTGTCGTGCCTGCGGAACGCCTTTGCGCATGCCCTCGACGTCGAAGCCGTCGCGCTCGAACACCGTGACCCGCGCGAAGTGGTCGGCCAGAACCCGCGCCGCCAGCAGCCCGGCGACGCCCGCGCCGAGCACGACGGCGTGCCGTGCCCCGTTCACAACGTCACCGGCAGCGACACGATGCCGCGGTGGATCAAGCTCGGCCGGTACTCGATCGCGTCGGTCGCGGGCGCCAGTTTCGGAGCCCGCGCGAGCAGCGCGCCGACCGCGGCTTCGGCCTCGATCCGCGCCAGCGGCGCGCCCACGCAGTAGTGGATGCCGAGGCTGAAGCCGAGATGCTTGCGCGCGGGATGGTTTCCGGCGTAGCGGGTGACATCGAAGCGGTCGGCGTCCGGATAGACCCGGTCGTCCCGGCTGGCCGACGCCGTGAGCACCACGACTCCGTCGCCCCTGCGGAACCGGTGTCCGCCGACCACGGTGTCGGCCAGCGCTACGCGAATGGTGAACTGGGTGGGCGCGTCGTAGCGGAGCATCTCGTCCAGCGCGGGCGCGATGAGGTCGGGCTGGTCGCGCAGCAGGGCGAGCTGGTCCGGGCTGCGCAGCAGCGCGAGCATGCCGTTGCCGATGAGGTTGATCGAGGTCTCCATCCCCGCCACCAGGGTGAGCAGGGCAATGCCGATCACCTCCGGCTCGGTGAGCTGGTCGCTGTCCGCACTCGCGGCAACCAGCGCGCTCAGCAGGTCCGGCGTCGGATTCTCCTTCTTGCGCTGGACCAGCCGGGCGAAGTAGCCCATGCACTCCACGGCCGCGGCGGTGCGGGCCGCCACATCCTGCGGCCCGAGCAGCGAATCGGGGTCGCTGCCGCGCGCGATGGCCAGCTGCCACTCCCGGAACTTCGCGGCGTCGGCCGGGTCGGCGCCGAGCAACCGGACCGGCACCATCGCCACCGCCAGCGGCACCGCCAGGCCGTCGAGCACGTCGAGTTCGCCGCGGACGAGCGCCGCGTCCACGATCTCCCGCACGACCTGCCCGGCGACCGGGGCCATCTCGGCCATCAGCCGCGGGGTGAACGCCTTCGCGACGAGCTTGCGGTAGCGGCCGTGCTCGGGCGGATCCATCCGGACGAAGGAACCGGGAATCGCCGCCGTGGTGTCCCGGAACGGACTGATGCCCGCCGCGTAGCCGTGCCCCCAGTCCGCGCCGGTCAGAATCGCGGCGCACTCCTCGTAACGGGTGACCAGCGTGACCGGCACATCGCCGAACGCGAACGGGAAGAGCGCCGCCGCGTCCCGCACCCGCCGGTAGGCCGGATACGGGTCGGCGCGCTCGCTCGGATCGAAGGCGTCGAAGGTGACTTCGGCGGGCGTAACGGTGTTCATCGGGCCTCCATCCGGACACGCAGTTGCGACATGCCGCGCACGACCACGTTCGGCCGGTACAGCGGTTCCTCGAGCAGGGACATGGACGCGACCCGGTCGGCGATCGCCCGTAGCACCACGCTCATCTCCAGCCGGGCCAGCGGCGCGCCGAGGCAGTAGTGCAGGCCGAGCCCGAAGGACAAGTGCCGCTCGGCCTTTCGCCCGCGCGCATACCGCGCGATGTCGAACTCGTCGGCCCGCGCGAATGCCGCGGGATCGCGGTTCGCCGACGCCAGCAGCACGATCACCGCCTCGCCCGGCGCGAAAGTCCTTCCGGAGACCGTGATCTCGTCGTGCGCGGTGCGTGTGGTCAGATGCACCGGAGCGTCGTAGCGCAACACCTCGTCCACCGCGGGCTCGGACAGCTCGGGGTAGCCGCGCAACCGCTCGAACTGCTCGGGATTGCGGATGAGCGCCAGCACGCCGTTGCCGATCAGGTTGACCGTGGTCTCGTGCCCGGCGACGACGAGGATCAGCAGCGTGCCGAGCAATTCGGTGCGCGTCAGGCGCGCGCCCGCGTCGTCGGCTTGCACCAGCGCGGTGATCAAGTCGGCGCGTGGAGTGCGGCGGCGCTGTTCGACCAGGTCGCCGAAGAATTCGAGAAAGGCGTGCACGGCGGCGGTGCGCGCGTCCAGCTCCTGTTTCGACAGCAGCACGTCGGGGTCGAGGCCGCGCGCGATGCCCGCCGAGATCTCCCGCACGTGCTCGTGCGCCTCGGGCGGCACGCCGAGCAGTTCGCACACCATGGTCAGCGGCAGCGGATAGGCCAGCGCCTCGAGCAGGTCGACGTCCCGCTCGGCGAGCATCTTCGCCATCAGGTCCTCGACCAAACGCTCCGCGCGCTCGCGCATACCGCTGACGGTGCGCGCGGTGAACGCCTTGCTCACCAGTCCGCGCAGGCGGGTGTGCTCCGGCGGTTCCATCCAGAGGAACGAGCCGGGCAGTTCGACCTCGCTGTCACCGTGCAGCAGTTCCGGTTCCTCGGCGTGGCTCCAGCGCGGGTCCTGCATGATCGCCTGCGCCTCGTGGTGGCGGGTCACCAGGTGGGTGTCGTGCGGGCCCGGCACGAACGGGGCCGCCGCGCGCAGTACGTCGTAACTGCCGTACGGGTTGTGCCGCATGTGCGCGGCGACGCTCTCGACGACCGCCAGCTGAACCGGGGTCGATTCCTCGACCGCGGATTGGTCGGAACTCACCGGCGACTCCTGGGTAGAAATGGACGCGGCGCGGAAAAGGGCATAGCATCCGCCGGATCGCTGCGGACAATTCCGGGACGCGGGAGAGAATTTCTCGTCCATCGTGGTGCGCGGCACCGGCGCGGTGTGGCGGCGATTACCCGTTCCTATCGGGCCATAGCCGAAATACTTTATCGCGCAGTGCGATCGGATGATCGGCCTTGTTTATCGCCGACGTCAATTCATAACGAGTTCAATGCGCCGTCACAATTCGCTGTTTCCGTGGCGGACATGAATTCCGCGGATTCGGCCGGGACCCTGCACGGTCGCCTCGCCGAGATCGCCGCCGCCCATCCCGCGGTGGCCGCCACGTTCTGGTCGCTGCCGGAAACGGTGGACTACGCCGAGCTGCACCGGCGGTCGCTGGTCGCGGCGGCGGCGCTGCTGCGGCGCGAGGTGCGGCGCGGCGAACCGGTGGGCATCCTGAGTCCGAATGCTCCCGAGTTCCTCACCTGCCTGTTCGGTGTGACGGCGGCGGGCGGCGCCGCGACTCCCCTTCCGCTGCCCGCAGGCGCCCGCGCGGCGAGCGGCTACCCGCAGAAGCTCGCCGCCATCGTCGCGGCGGCGGGCATGCGCACAATTCTGGTGTCGCATCGCTTCGCCGACCTGGCGGCACTGCTCGGCGACACGCTGGATGTCGAATTGATCGACACCGCAGCACTTCTCGCGGAGGACACTGCGACGGCCGACGCTCTTCCCGAGCTGTCGAGCGACGATCCGGCCGTCATCCAGTTCACCTCCGGCAGCACCGCGACACCCAAAGGCGTTCGCCTGACCCACCACAACGTCCTCAGCGGCCTGGCATCGATCCGCACCGGCATCGATCTGAGCCTGGACGATCAGGGCGGGTTCTGGCTTCCGCTGTTCCACGACATGGGCCTGTTCGGCACGCTCTCGGCGATTCTGCGCGGCATCCCCGCCCACGTGTGGTCCCCGCTGTCGTTCGTCAAGGACCCGGCCCGCTGGCTCGCCGACTTCGCCGCCAGCGGAACCACCATCACCGCGATGCCCAATTTCGGCTACGAGGCGCTGCTGGCCGCCGTGCCCGCCGAGCGGGTGCGCGACTACGACTTGAGCCGCTGGCGGATCGCGTTCAACGGATCGGAACCGATCTCCCGAGATGTCGTCGTCGCGTTCTGCGAGCGCTTCGCCCCCGCCGGATTCCGACCGGCGACGATGTTCGGCGTCTACGGCATGGCCGAAGCGACCCTCGCGGTCACCTTCCCGCCGCTGGGCCGCGCGCCCGTCTTCGAGTGGGTGGATCGCGCCGCACTGTCGGATGGCGCGATCGCACAGCGCGTTCCACCGGACGCCTCGGGTGCTCGGCCGGTGGCCGGAGTGGGCTCGCCGGTACCGCGTATGCGGGTGCGCGTGGTCGACCCCGACCGGCACCGTGACCTGCCCGACGGCAAGGTGGGCGAGATCCTCATCCAGGGCGACGCGGTCACCGGCGGATATCTCACCGCCGACCCCGCGCGCGTGTCCGGTCTGTTCGCCGACCGCTGGCTGCGCACCGGCGACCTCGGCTACCTGAGGGACGGCGAGCTTTTCGTCACCGGCCGGTGCAAGGACATGATCACGGTGCGCGGCGTGAACTACTACGCCCAGGACGTCGAGGCGGCGGTACGCGACCTCGACGGCGTGTACAAGGGCCGGTGCACGGCGGCGATCGACCCGCACGGCGCGGACGTGATCGCGCTGATCGCCGAATCCGAGCGCACCGGAGCCGACGCCGACGCGCTGACCGAGGCGATCCGCGCCCGGGTCTCCGCCGAACTCGGCCTGGCCGCGGTCCAGGTCCACCTGGTCGCGCCGCGCAGCATTCCCCGTACCAGCAGCGGCAAGCTCCAGCGGCTCGCCGCCCGCGATCTCATCACCCATCGCAGGTAATCCCGACCGAACCGGAGCCTTTCGTGCACAGCTATGACGTCTTCCGCCACTACGAGCGCCTGCATTGGAAGCTGGCCGACCTCGATCTCGACGCCGTCGACGCGACCCTGGTCCGTCCCGAGTACATCACCCTGGCCAAGAGCGCGACGATGGGCGAGTCCAACGTCATCGCCGCGGTGCACGGATTCCTGAACGAGTTCGTCGACGACTACGACTTCTCCACGTTCGCGGTGGTGTTGGGCTACCAGGAAGTGCAGCACCACTACGCGTTCCGCTCCTGGCTGAACGCGCTCGGCGAGCGCGTGGACGACAAGGCCGTCGACTCGATGCGCGAGCCGTACGCGCCGGGCACCACTCCGTCGGCGACCCTGGCCACCAACATCATCTCCGAGCTCACCGTCAACCACATCTACCGGGCGGTGGCGAACTGGGTGGAGGAGCCCGTGCTGAAGGGATTGCTGCTCAACGCCAGTCGCGATGAGGCGGGCCACGCGCGCGAGTTCATCCACTACGCCACCGAGCGGCTGCGGCGGCGGCCCGAGGAGCTGCCGTCGGTGCTGGAGACCCTCTACGTGTACAGCTCGGAGGCCAAGATCAAGCACCCGGTCAGCACGTTCAAGGCCGGGATCAGCGAACTCGGCGACCACGAGACCATCGACACCGGCTTCGACCTGTTCCTCGAGCAGGTCGCCGCCGAGGGCGAGCTGGATGTCCTGCACGACAAGGTCCGGCGCACCTTCGCAGGCATGACCGGACTCGACCTGTCCAGCAACGCCAAGGTTCGCCGGGCCCTGGCCGACGCGATCGCCTAGCGCCATGGACCGCGACAGCGCTTTCGACGACACCGGCCACGGCGGAGTGGACACCGTCCGGGTGCCCTGGTCGGTGATCCCGGACTACCGCTGCTTCGGCTGCTCGCCGCACAACATGACCGGCCTTCGCCTGCGGTTCACCCCGCATCCGGACGGGTTGCAGGCCCGGTTCCGGCTCGGGCGCGAGTTCGAGTCCTACCCGGGCGTCGTGCACGGCGGGTTGATCGGCGTGATCTGCGACGAGGTGATGGGCAATCTCATCGTCCTGGCGCGCCACCACCCGGCGTTCACCGTCACCCAGCGCACCCGGTTCCTCACCCCGCTACTCGTCGGACGCGAATACCACTGCGTCGCAACGCTGCCCGGCGACGAAGGAGACCGCCCGATCCGGGCGTCCGCGGAGATCCGCGACGCCGACGGCCTCGTGTGCGCCGGCTCCACCGCGGCCTACCAGCCGTTCGCGCTCGACGACGTGCGCCATCAGCTCACCCTCGGCGACGACGAGGTCGCCGCGCTCTCCCACGCACTGTCCACCGGCACCGCCCTCGCCCCGAACGGAGTCGAGTCATGACCACCACCCACACCGCCGACGACATCCTGCGCACGGTCACCGGCATCGCCACCGCCGAGACCGGCATCCCCGAGACCGAGCTGCGCCCCGACCTGGACCTGCGCGGCATTGCCGGCGTCGACTCGGTGCGCGTGCTGCGCATGGTCGCCAAGATCGAGCGCACCTACGACATCGAACTCGAGGACCAGGACGTTTTCGGCCTTTCCTCGTTGAACGACGTCGTCACCGTGGTCGGCAAGGCGCTGCGCGAGGCGGCGGCGTGACCGTCACCGACCAGCCGGTCACCGCCGACACCAACCAGCACTACGACCTCGACCCCGACATCTTCGGCCAATTCCTCGACCCGCTGCGCAAATACAGCTCGGCGCTCTACGAATCCGAGTCCGACACCCTCGAGCAGGCGCAGCGGCGCAAACTGCGGTTCGTGGCCGACCGGCTCGGGCTGACCGGCGGCGAACGCCTCCTCGATGTGGGCTGCGGCTGGGGCTCGCTGATCCTGTTCATGGCGGCGGAATTCGGCTGCGAGACAACGGGTGTCAGCCCGGCGCCACGCCAGCACGAGTACATCGCCGAGCAGGCCCGCGCCCGCGGTCTCGCGGATCGGGTGCACACCCGGGTCGGCCACTTCGAGCGGATGGAACTGCCGCCGCGCGGTTTCGACGCCGTGACGCTGCTCGGCTCGATCGTGCACATGCCCGATCTCGGCGCGGTCTTCCGCCGCGCCCGCGGGGTGCTGCGGCGCGGCGGCACGCTGTACGTGTCGGAGAGCTGCTTCCGCAACGCGTCCGCGCGCACGGCGTTCGACGCCAAGGCCGGAACCGAGTTCGTGCGCGCGGACATCTTCGGGTGGGGCGATCTGCGTCCGCTCTCCGACCTGGTCACCGCCGCCGAGGACGCGGGTTTGTCCGTCATCGCGGTGGACGACCTCACCGAGCACTACCGCCGCACCATCGACGACTGGATCGCGAACGTCGACGCCGCCGCCGAACGCATCGACGCGCACGGGCCCGGCTTGGCCGCGAAGCTGCGGCACTACCTGGAGATCGCGAACGCCGGATGGGGTTACACCACCAAGCATTACGCGCTGACCTGCCGTAACGCCCGCTGAGCCGCAGGAGCGACAGATGAACATCGAATCGGCGCTGATTCCCGTCGACGAAGTGGTCGCGGCCGTCGACGGTTTCCTCGCGGCCTCGCCCGCCACGCGCGCCTGGGACGTGGAGACCGCCTTCGACTGGTCCCGCGCCGACGCGGGCCGCCTCACCGAAGGCCAGCGGTCCGCGGTCCAGTTCGTCACCCTCATCGAGGACCATCTGCCCGGCTACTTCGACGTCTACCACCGCTATTTCCCGGTGGACGACACCGTCGACCGGGACGCGTTCGCGCACAACCGCGAGCTCTACCACTTCACGGTCCGCTGGGCGCTGGAGGAGGACACCCACGCACGCGCGCTGAGCCGCTACCAGGTGGCGTCCGGGATGGCCGAGCGCGGCGCCCTGCGCGCCGAGCTGGCGATCGAGGGGCAGAAACCGTTCGACCTGCCCTACCGGCATCCGGTGCAGTTCTTCGCCTACGCGCTGGTGCAGGAGAAGGCGACGCAGATGTACTACCAGCACCTGCGCGAGGTGGTGAACGATCCGGTGCTCGGGGCGGTGCTGGCGCGGCTGTCGCGCGACGAGGCGCGGCATTTCAGTTTCATGGCCGACGTGGTCGGCCGCTACCTGCGGGTGCACGGCGACGCCGCCGCGGAGCCGATCCGGGAGGTGATCGCCACCTTCCGCATGCCCTTGGCCGACACCATGCGCGGCTACTGGCGGTGGGCGCTGAAGATCGCCGACGTGGCCTCCTACGACCACACCGAGGCCTACGAGCACCTGGTGAAGGTGATCGACCGCGCGGTGGACGCCCGCAGCGACCGCCTCGACGAATTGGTGCGCTTCATCGACGAATGCCGGTCACTGGCCTGAGCTTCGACACCGGACGGCCCGGCTCCCGATCGTGTTCCGGGAGCCGGGCCGTCCGCTGCGCTCAGTGTTCGGGCTGCAAGACCAGGATCGTGGTCGAACCGTGCGCGATCAGCTTGCCGTTCGCGTCGGTGATCCGGCCCTCCGCCGTCGCGGTGCGCCGCCCGACGTGCACGGCGTTGGCCTCGCAGGTCAGCCGGGAACCGTCCAGAGTCACCGACCGGATGAAGTTCACCTTCAACTCCAATGTCGTGTAGGCCACGCCGTCACCGAGTTCGGTGAAGACGGCGCTGCCCATCGCCGTGTCCATCAACGTGGCCAGCACACCGCCGTGCACGGTGAACATCGCGTTGATCGTGGCCGGGTTCGGGTCGAGGTAGTACCGGGTGTAGCCGTCGCCCGCGGTCTCCAGTCGAATGCCCAGAGACGCGCCGACGCCTAGGTTCTCGCGAAGTCCCCGCTCGAAAACCGTGGTCAGTTCGGTGACACGGGACGCGACGGTTCCGTTGGCGTGAGTGTCGATGCTGGTCATGGCTCTTCCTCCCTGCGAACGTTGCCCCGCTATTCGACCAGCGCCCGATGAACGCCACCCGACGGCATCCGCTTGCATACCGACATTCGATCGGGTGATAGGACACTTTTTCGCAGCGAATCCGCCGCATCGGCACCGTCCTGCGCCCATCGCGGCGTGCGCTAGGGTTCGAACTCGTGTCCAAGCTGCGGCGACGGGTGGTCGAGGCTGCGGAAGCGGCGCTGGCCCAGCGCAAATACGTGTCGGCGGTCGATGTGTTCGCCGTTCTGGGGTGGGTGCGGTCCGGCCAGGTCGATCGCTGGCGACAGGGGCAGGCGCCGTCGCTGGAGCAGGTCACGGCGGTGGACGGGCGACGAATGCTCGAAGCGGCGGATCTGCTGGGCGAGTGGGCCCGCGAGCACGGGCTGAACGCGAGCACAGCGGCGTATCTGTCGAGCGGCCGCGACCGCGAGGCGTTGCGGTTCGTCGACGACGGCGACGACACGGTGTTCCGGGTGCACTGGCTCTCGGCGGAGCTCAGCCCGGCGCGGCGCGAGCAGGTCGTCCAGCGCCAGAACCGGGCCCCGGATCTGACGGTGGTCGAGGCCGCCGAACCTTGGACGTGCGCGGAATGCGCCGAGAGCGGCTCGTATCTGATCACCTCCGCGGCCGGGCCGCTGTGCCTCACCTGTTCGGACCTGGATCATCTGGAGTTCCTGCCGGCCGGGAACGCGGCGTTGAGCCGGCGCGCCAAGAAGGAGAGCACCCTCGCCGCCGTGGTCGTCCGCTTCAACCGGCGGCGCAAACGCTACGAACGGCTGGGCATCCTCGTCGAGGAAGCCGCCCTCACCCGCGCCGAACAGCAATGCCTGGCCGACGAAGAGGCCCGTTCCCGCCGCCGCGACCGCGACCGTGTGCGCCGCGCCGCCGAGGACGTCGAATACCGCGCCCGAATGTCCGACGAGATCCGGCGGCTGTTCCCCCGCTGCCCCGCCGACCGCGCCACCGAGATCGCCGAACACGCCGCCGCCCGCGGCAGCGGCCGCGTAGGCCGCACCGCCGCCGCCAAACTCCTGTCCGCCGAAGCGCTCACCCTCGCCGTGATAGCTTCCATCCGCCACCGCGACACCGACTACGACCATCTCCTCATGACCGGCATCTCCCGCTCGGAGGCCAGGGCTCGTATCCGGCCCACCGTCGACCGCGTCCTCGAAAGCTGGCGCGGTTGAGGCGGCGCTAGGTGGCATCGCGTGTCAGGTCATTTTTCGGCCCCGTCTCCCGCAGGCACCGGCGAACGACGGGCATGCTCGGCCACCCAGACGCCGACGCCGATCGCTCCGGCGACCGGCCACGAGACCAGTCCGGTGACCGCCGCCGCCCCGAGCCCGCCGAAATAGAGCAACGACTCCCGGTCCGGTACTCGATTGAGCACCGCCGTGGTCGCCGAGGAAACACCGGTCGCCACGCTGCGCGGCCCGGGCGGCAGCGGAACTCGCGCCATCCGCATCCCGAGCGTCGGAACCGGGACACGCACCCCGCCGCGCTCTGCGGTCGCGGTGTCGGAGCCGGTCGGCGCTTCGGTCTCGGTGGGCGGCGCGGAACGTGCCTTCTCCGGTGATTCGGAACCGGACTCGCGGACCTTCTCGGTTGCTGTCTTGGCCATGACCGCTCCTTCCTGCGCCCTGCACCTCGTCGCTGTGTATGTGATCCAGCCAAGCCGTGCTCGCCCCGCATCGCAACCCCTCGTCGGGATGCGTTCGGTCGCGAAGTGACAAACGAACGGACACCGCCGGACGTTCGCGGCCATGGCCGACGGCGGATCGGATGCCCAGCGCGGATGTGCGGTCTCCGCTTCGGACCCTGGGATTCTCCCAGTAGTGGCTGTTCAGTTGCTATGCATCACGATACCCACAATGAAGCGCCCCAAAATCGCCAGTTATCTTCGAGGCCAGTGGATTTTTCGCGCATTCACGAACTCACCACTTCAGGTTGCTGATAGTTTGCCGACGATGCACTCTTATGCCCGCCACTGTTCGGCGAATGCGGCGAACTACCCCTGGAGGTCAAGGTCGTGACTCGTCCGTTTCTTCGTTTGCTCGGCAGTAAACGCATCGGTTCCGCCCGTGCCATCGGCGCGTGCTGCGGAATGGCAGTCACTCTTCTGCTCGGGACGGCGGCAACCGCGGACCCGCTCTATCCGCAGCCCGATCCGGACCCGTTCTACGCCGCGCCCGCCGATCTGGCGGCGCACCGTCCCGGTGACATACTCGACGCGCGCGTCTTGCCACCGCTTCCGCTGTTCCCCGGCGCCACCGTCCGGTTGGTCGAGTTCCGGTCCACGAATTCGCGGGGCGCGCCGATCTCGGCGACGACAACGATCCTCACCCCCCTCGGCCAGCGGCCCGGCATGCCGCTGCTGTCGTACCAGCACTTCATCAACTCGCTCGGCACGCACTGCGCGGTGTCGCACCTGCTCTACCACAACGATCCGAACCTGTCGCTGACGACGCCGATGTTGAACGTCATGCTGGCGCAGGGCTGGACGGTAGCGCTGCCGGACCATCTCGGACCGCAGTTCGCGCTCGGCGCCGGGCGTTTGGGCGGCCAGATCACGTTGGACGGTATCCGCGCGGCCAAACAGCTACCCGAACTCGGCTTGCAGAGCAGTCCGACCGCGCTGGCCGGTTACTCCGGCGGCGGTCTCGCCACGGCATGGGCGGCCGAGCTGCAACCTACCTACGCGCCCGACCTGCGGCTCGCGGGCGCGGCCATCGGCGGTGCCCCGATGAACCTGGTGACGATGGCCAAAGCGTTGGGTTTCGAACCGCATCCGGCGTTCGGCCTGGCCATGGCGACGGCGATCGGCCTGGAACGGGAGTACCCGGACCGTGTGCCGACCAGCCAATCACTCAACGAGCGCGGTCTGGCGCTTCGCGACCAGATGGCCAACAGCTGCACCAACGACATCCTCGCCGCGGGCGTGAACGGCAGCGCGCGCGACTATGTGACCTCCACGTCGGTCTTCGACACTCCGGCCGCATGGTCGGTGGTCGAGGAGAACAGTGTGGAGCTCTACCCGAGCGCCCCGGAAATCCCCATTTTCGAATGGCATTCACCTAGCGATGGGCTGATTCCGATCGATGCCATCGACAACACCAATCGCCATTGGTGCTCGGCCGGGGTGCCCGTGCAGACACTGCGCGTGGCCGACGTGGAGCATCTGACCGCAGCGGTCCTCGGCGCCCCCTCGGTGCTGCCGTGGCTCCAAGGCCGGGTTCGCGGCGAGCCCGCGCCCAGCACCTGCTGACGTCAGCTCACCACCTCCCGGAGTAGCGGTCGCGCTCTCGGAAGCTTCGGATGGCCGGGCCCGGCGGACGATTCGGACCCGATCCGGATTGCGCGGAGATTCCCGGGGTAGACCGCAGATACAGGAGGTGATGACATGCCGAAGGCTTGGACCGACAAGCAGGAACGCCAGTACGAGCACATCGCGGACTCGGCGAAATCCCGGGGCGCGAGCACCGGGCGCGCGAAGGAGATCGCCGCTCGCACGGTTAACAAGAACCGTGCCCAGTCCGGACAATCCAAGACCGCGAGCAAGACGTCGACCGACGACAAGTCCCCGCAGCAGCGCGGTGGTCAGCGTTCGCACAGCGGCGCCCAAGGGCCGACCCGTGACCAGCTGTACAACGAGGCCAAGAAGCGCAATGTCGAAGGCCGCTCGAAGATGACGAAGAAGGAGCTGGCGCACGCGCTCGGACGGGACTGACGCGACGCGCGGCTCGGCGACGAAGAAGCGAAAGGAGTGGAGATGACCAAGCAGCAGGAAACGGGCACCATCACCGGCACCAGGGACAAGGACTACAACCTGATCTGGTTCGTCGAGGCGTCCCTCGAGAACGCACTGCGTCTGGACACGTTCATCCAGGACGCGGAACGCGCCGGAGACACCGAGCTGGTGGAGTTCTTCCGCAAGGCGCAGGCCGACAGCCGCAAGGGCGGCCGGATGGGTAAGGAACTGCTTGCCAACCGTCTCGCCCAATCGAATATGTGACGTTTAGCAGACGAGCGGCGGACGGGAGCCCGAGTGGGTTCCCGTCCGCCGCTGGTTCGCAGGTCGTCCGGATGCGCACCGGCCCGTCGTGACGCGGTCCTGGCCGCGCCTTCGGGCTACCGCACCCGGCGGTCGCCGGGCCTGGCCGGGAAGAATCCGATTCACCGGTCTACCGCGGTGTCGTCGCCGACATCCTGGGTAAGTCGCTCTCGAACCTCGTCACCGAGCCAAGGAGCAGATATGCGCGTCGTCGTGGTCGGTGCCACCGGAAACGTCGGAACGAGCGTGCTGGAGACACTGTCGGCCGAAGCGGGAGTCAGTTCGATCGTGGGGATCGCGCGGCGCGTGCCGGGCATCCCGCGCCCGGGTGTGGAGTGGGTGCGCGCGGATGTGCGAACCGACGACCTGGAGTCCCATTTCCACGGAGCCGACGTGGTCGTGCATCTGGCATGGCTGTTCCAGCCCACCCATCAGCCCATGGTCACGTGGCGCGCCAATGTCGGCGGCACGGAACGCGTGCTGCGCGCCGTCGCCGCGGCGCAGGTCCCCGCGTTGGTCTACGCCTCCTCCGTCGGCGCCTACTCCCCGTGCCAGAGCGACGAGCCGGTGCCGGAGAGCTGGCCGACCGACGGCTGGCCACCCGCCGCTTACATGCGGGAGAAGGCTTACGTCGAAAGGCTGCTCGATCGGTTCGAGGCCGAGAATCCGGATCGCCGCGTGGTTCGCATGCGTCCGGCGTTCATCTTCCGCAGGCACACCGCCAGTCAGCAACGGCGTCTGTTCGCCGGTCCGCTGTTGCCGAACCGCCTGATGCGGCCGGGCCTCCCGCCGATCCTGCCGATTCCGCGCGGCCTGCGGTTCCAGGCGGTGCACAGCGCCGACGTCGGACGCGCGTACGCGCTCGCGATCGCGACCGATGCCCGTGGCCCGTTCAACCTGGCCGCGGAGCCGGTGATCGATCGCTCCTGGCTGGCCGCGGTCTTCGATGCCCGGGTGGTGTCCGTTCCGCCCTCGGTGATCCGCGCCGCACTCGCGATGGGCTGGCACGCGCGGACACTGCCCGCCACGCCGGACCTGTTGGACGGGGTGATGCACCTGCCGATCATGGACACCGGCCGCGCGCGGGCGGAGCTGGGCTGGACTCCTCGGTTCACCGCCGTCGACGCACTCCGGCACCTGATCTCCGGGTTGCGGGCGGGCGCGGGGGAAGACACCCCGCCGCTGGCCAGCGACGCGGGCGGGCCATGGCGCTGGAAGGAGTTCACCTCGGGAGTCGGTGGCCGCGAAATCGGCGTCGGCTAGTCACTCGGCCGAGTGCGCGGCGCGCTGACCGCGCGCCCCGGCCAGTACCTGTTCGATACGGGCACTCGTGGACCGGCCGGCCGCGTGCAATGGTTCCGTCGAGCGCAGCGTGCGGCTGAGGACGAAAGCGCCCTCGAGGCTCGTGAGAACGGCGAGGATGAGATCGCGAGCGTCCGCCGTGGACAGGCCGCGGCGGACGAAGTAGTCGGTGCCCTCGTCGATCCAGGAGGCGATGACTTCGGCGGCGACGTCGCGCAGCGCGGGTTCGCTGTCGGCGATCTCACCCGCGACGGTGCCGACCGGGCACATGTTGATCCAGCCGGTCCGCTCGATCTGTTCGGCGGCCGCCGCGAAGGCGGCGGGTATCGCTTCGCGCAAGTCGTCGTGTGCGTCGAGCAGCAGCGGGAGCAACTGGATGTACGCGGCCCCGGACGTGCGCAGCGCCGCGGCGGCGATCTGCGGTTTGCCCTCGGGAAAGTGGTGATAGAGCGACCCCATCGGAGCCTGAGCGGCGACGGTGAGTTGCTTGACGCTGGTACCCGCATAGCCCTGCGTGCGCATCAACTCGGCCATCGCGGTGACGAGGCGCTCCCGGGTGCTGGTTGACATTTTCTCGGTCACCCTTCCAGACTAGAGCAAACACTCTAGAGTGATCGCTCGAATGGAGGCGGACATGCCTGTGATCGAACTGCCCGCGGGACGGGTGCACTACGTCGAGCGCGGCGAGGGACCTCCGGTCGTCCTGCTGCACGGCCTGCTGATGAACCACACGGTCTGGGACGAGGTGATCGACGCCCTCCCCGAAGGCTTCCGGTACCTGTTGCCGGACCTGCCGCTCGGCGCCCATCCCCTGCCGCTGGGCCCCGGCGTCGACCTGAGTTTGCGCGGCCTGAACCACCTGATCGCCGACTTCCTCGCCGCACTCGACCTGCGCGAGGTCACGCTCGTTCACAGCGATTGGGGCGGTGCGCTGTTCCTCACCGCCTACGGACTGGACGAACGCGTCGGCAGGCTGATCGTGCTGCCGTGCGAGGCGTTCGACAACTTCCCGCCCGGCCTGCCGGGCAAGATGGCCACCGTCGCCACTCACCTCCCGGGCGGCATCTCGCTGGCGCTGCGGCAGTTGCGCGTTCGGTGGCTGCGCCGCTCGCCGTTGCTGTTCGGCTGGATGGCGCGGCGCCCATTGCCCGATGCGCTGGTGCGCGGCTGGACCGAGCCGGGGCTGCGCGACGCACGGATCCGGCGGGACCTGCTCGCCTACACCAAGTCGGCGTTCCCGAAACGAGAATTGATCGCCCATACCGAAGCGCTGCGCGACTTCCGTGGAGACGCCCTGATCCTGTGGTCTTCGGCGGGCAAGGTGATGCCGCGCGAGCACGGCCCCCGGCTCGCGGAACTCATTCCCGCGGCCCGGCTGGTCGAAATCGATGACGCGTACGTACTGTCCATGCTCGACCAGCCCGCCGCCGTAGCCGAGGCGATGTCGGCGTTCCTGCTCGACAACCACACCGCACCGGGGCGCGACAAGCGCTCGCCGCGCTAGCGCCCGCGAGTCACGCTTCGTCCGGCACGCCGAGGACACCCCGCCCGATCACCCCGGCGATCACCTCCGTCGAATACGCCATGAGCTGGCCGGCCTGGGCATCGCGCAGATGACGTTGGATCGGCGACCGCTTCAGATACCCCGAGCCGCCGCCGACCCGAACGCCGAGCTGCGCCACGTCGACCGCCACCTTGTTCGCGAGGTACTTGGCTCGGGACAGGTTGTCGAAGAACAGCGCGATCCCATGGTCGGCCTGCCACAATGCCTGTTCGTAGAGCGCGTGCGCGGCGGCGAGCCGGGTTTGCGCGTCCGCGACCTCGTACTGCACCCACTGCTGGTGCGCCAAGGGCTTGCCGAGAATTTCCCTGGTGCGCGCGTGTTCCACCAGCGCGTCCAGCGCGGCATCGGCGATGCCGAGCGAAATCGCGGGAAGCCCGGCCGGGATCACCGCGAAATCTCCCGGACGCGGCGCGCGGCCGCGGTACTCGGCACGCAGCACGGTGTCGTCGAACGCGAGCAGCTGGCTGCGGGTGGCGCGCAGGCCGAGAGTGTCCCAGATCGGGACGATCGATACCGTTTCGTCGGGGACCACGCCGAAGAAAGCGGGTTCCCCCGCCACGAGCGCGTTGACCAGCAGATAATCGGCGATCTCGCTGCCGGAGACGAACCGCTTCGCCCCGCTCAGCAACCACCCGCCCGCGGTCGGCTCGGCGACGTGCTGCGGCTGGAGGAAGCGGTTTCCGCTCGCCGGTTCGGACAACGCGTTCGCGAAGCGCTTACCCGCCCGCAGCTCGTCGGCGAAGAACGATCCCGAACTCTCGCCGGTGAATTCCGCGAGGGCGACGCCCGCCCCCGCGTGCATGGTCCAGATCGTCGCGGTGGACGGATCGGCTCGAGCCAGGATTCTGACGAGACGACCGAGGCCAAGGTAGCTCAGGCCCGCGCCACCGGACGATTCGGGCAGCACCGCGTCATCCGCGCCGGCCTCGTGCAACGCGTCCAGATGCTCGACGGCGAGCTCGGCGCGCTCGTCGTAGTCGGCCGCCACGGCCGCGAATCCGGTCGCCAAGTCGGCGACCCGGTCGAGCAATTCCCGCTCGCCGTCGCGGACCGGAACGATGAAATGCGCATTCGTCACGAAATGCTCTCTGGTCGAGGGGAATCGGCGAGCAAAGCTCGTCGGCTGATCTCCCCCGAGGGTACGCAGCCCGCGCCGACTTGCCTTGACGTCGACGAGAAGGTTTAGCGTGGCGGTAGCGGAGACAAGGAGGACGGATGCGCATCGGCGAACTGGCGGAGCGGGCGGGCACCAGCACGCGCGCCTTGCGTTACTACGAGGAGCACGGTTTGGTGCGGCCGCACCGCGCCGCCAACGGTTACCGCTCGTACGACGACGCGGAGGTGCTGATCGTGGCGCAGATCCGCGAACTGCTCGGCGCGGGCTTCGATCTCGACGACATCCGTCCGTTCGTCGCCTGCCTGCGGGCGGGCAACGGCTCCGGAGACGTCTGCCCGGACTCGGTGTCCACCTTGCGGCGCAAGCTGTCCGAGGTCGATTCGTACCTGGCGCGGCTGGAGCGAGTACGGGGTCAGCTGCACGAGCGGCTCGCGGCGGCCTGCGAGTTCGACCGGATCGAGGAGCCGCGGTGAGGTTCGCGGTCAGCTACAGCACTCCCTTCTTCGGCGTCGACCCGGACCGGTTGATCGCCTACGCCCAGCACGCCGAGCGCTGCGGATTCGAAGCGATCTACCTGCCCGAGCACGTCGCGCTGTACCCGGGCGCCGCGGTCGGACCGATGGAGATCACGCCCTCGGTGCCGTTCGCCGACCCCCTCGACGCGCTGAGCTTCGTGGCCGCGGCGACCGAGCGGATCCTGCTCGGCACCGCGGTGCTGCTATTGCCCTACCACCATCCGGTGGTGCTGGCCAAACGCCTCGCGACGATCGACGTGCTGTCCAAGGGACGGATGCGCCTGCTCACCGTGGGGGTGGGAACCCTGCCCGGGGAGGCACAGGCCGTCGGCGTCGATTTCGCCTCCCGAGGCCGCCGCGCCGACGAGGCCATCGATGTGCTGCGACTGCTGTGGTCCGGCGGCGCGAACGGGGTGAGCTTCGAAGGCGAGTTCTTCCGGTTCGAGAACCTGTGCAGTTATCCGAAACCCCTCGGCGGCGACCTGCCGATCCATGTCGGTGGATCGCGCCGCGCCGCGGCGCGGCGCGCCGGTTCCCGCGGCGACGGTTACTTCCCGGGCGGGGTGCTCGGGCCCACCGAACGCGCCGCCCAGCTGGAGATCGCCCATACCGCGGCCGCTGCGGCGGGCCGGGATCCCGGCGCGTTCGAGTACACGCGCTGGGGATCTATCGACATGCCGGTCGAGCGGGTCGAGGGACTGGCCGAACAGGGTGTCACGCGCATCGTGGTGAGCGCAAGCACAGGGGACCCTGAGCAAGCCAGAGACGAGTTGTCCGCCTTCGCCGAACGATTCGAACTTGCGAACGCACTGAAATAGCTTTCGCGCCCGGGCGGCGGTCCCGAACCAACTCAGACGGTATGGCCCGCAACCAGATCCGCTACCGAGTGGTAATGCAGCGTCTCCGCGGTGGGCCGCAGCACGGCGCCGTCCTCGGGTTCCAGCAGCATCCCGACGTGATCACCGAGGTCGTAGCGGTCGCGGATACGAGCGACGAACCAGCTGGGCACCGTGCTGAGCACCGGGATGCCGCCCGGACCCGGGCGCCAGTCGCAGTGCACGAACTTGTCGATGTCGTCGCCGGTCTCACCGCCGAAAAGCCGTGCGAGGGAGACTTGTTCGCTGCCGAGCAAATGCACCGCGAGCCGGTCGGCGTGCTGCGCGACCCGATAGGTGTAGTTCTTCTTGGACAGGCCGATCAGGAACCGGCGCGGCTCGATGCTGACCTGCGTCGCGAAGCCGACGAGACAACCGGCGCGCCGGCCGTCCGCCTGCACGGTGACCAGCAGCACGGGATAGTCCGCCGCCGCGACCACCGCGTCGAACACTGCGGTCCGGTCTTCGGTAGCCATCGGTCCTCCCAGCGTGATGCGGCGTCTTCCCCGGATGCCCGCGCGATCGTCGCGCAAACATGCCGGAACGAGCAGCGCTCACCCTACAACCGCGGCGGCAAGTCGTCTGAGACGCCGACGCCGACAAGGGTGAGACGCCCGTACGACGGCCCGGTAGATCAGCCCTTTCCGATCTACATTGCCGTGGATGATAGTCCACCACAACGACTTCCGTGCTGACACTGAAAACGCATGGTGGCGGTCGCCACATTGCGAGCGCATCTCTGCATACGGCCTGGCCCTCACCTCGGCGGCCGCGGTTCGGCGGCACGGATCGTGCCACGGACTCGGCGGCGAGCGAGGCCATGGGCAGGCCGAGGATCACAGATCCGCGTTCCGCTCGACGGCAGCGTCGCCGGTTCGCCGCCGCAGCGTCATGACGCCCGCCGCGGCGGCGATCATGCACAATCCCACCACCCAGAGCCCGGCGCGCTGGCTGCCGGTCACGTCCTTCAGCCCACCGGTGACGTACGGCGCGACGAAACCGCTGACGTTGCCGACCGAGTTGATCAACGCGATGCCGCCCGCCGCCGCCGCGCCGGACAGGAAGGTGCCGGGCAGGGCCCAGAACGTCGGCAGCGCCGCGAGCACGCCCACCGCGCACACCGTGACCGCGATCATCGCGGCGAACGGATCGCCGAGATACAGCGCCACCGGGATGGCGAGACCGCCCAGCAGCGCGGGCAGGGCGACGTGCCGAGCCCGCTCACCGGTCCGGTCGCCGTGCCTGCCCCACCACACCATCACCACAGCCCCGACGAGGTAGGGCACCCCATTGATCAGTCCGCGCTGCACCACCGAATAGTGCGTTCCGTATTGCTGCTGGAAGCCGTCGATGATCGTCGGCAGGAAGAATCCCAGCGCATACAGGCCGTAGACGATGCCGCCGTAGACGAAGGCGAGGCCGAGCACCCGCGGATGGGTCAGCGCACGACGCACCGTCCAGTGCTCCGCGCGCCGCAACGTGGCCTGCTCCGCGGCGAGTTCGCGAATCAGCCATTCACGTTCGGCGGAGGCCAGCCAGCCCGCCTGCTCGGGACGGTCGGTCAGATAGAACCAGGTCGCCACCGCCAGCGCGACGGCGGGCAACCCCTCGACCAAGAACATGAAACGCCAACCGCTGAGCCCGAAGACGCCGTCGCCGTATCGAATGATCAAGCTGGACACCGTCGCGCCCAACGCGGTGGACATGGGCACCGCGGTCATGAACAACGCGACGATTCGCGCCCGTTGCGCCTGCGGGTACCAATAGGTCAGATAGAGCAGGATGCCGGGAAAGAAGCCCGCCTCCACCACACCCAGCAGGAACCGCAGGAGATACAGCACGGTGGCGTCGGGTACGAAGGCCATCGCCGTGGCCACCAGCCCCCAGGTGGCCATGATCCGGGCGATCCAGCGCCGGGCGCCGAACCGGTGCAGCGCCAGGTTGCTCGGCACCTCCAGCAGCAGGTATCCGACGAAGAAGATGCCGGAGGCGAATCCGAACGCGGTCTCGGTGAGCCCGAGCTCGGTCTTCATGCCGCTCGGCCCGGCGAACCCGATGTTCACCCGGTCCAGATAGTTGACGAAGTACAGCAGCCCGAGAAAGGGCAGCAGGCGAATCGTGACCTTGCGCAGCGTCGTGTCTGCCGCCTCGGCGGTGGAAACCATCTGCGCACTCTCGGCTCCGGACGGCCGCGTCGTCAAGGGCGGCGCAGTAAAATCCGTCCCATGGCGGTTACCTGGCCGGACGAGGTGGACGACGTTCTCGGCGGCGATCTGACGTGCGCCGCAGCGTATGTGACGCCCGCGGGCGGCGCGGTGGTGTCGGCGGTGTCGCCGATCGGGCTGCGCGACCGGGCCGCGGGCACGGTGGGGTTTACGACTTCACTCGGGTTCGGACGCAAGCTGGAGCGAATGAAGCGGGAACCCAAAGTGGCGCTGGCGTATCACGCGCGCGAGCACGGCATCGGAAGCCGGGACAACTCGCGATTCGTGCTGGTGCAGGGCACCGCGGCGTTCGACCCGACGCCCGACCAGGAGGCGCTGGACCGCCTCGGCGCCCAGGCCACGCCCTACCTGGGCGCACCGCGGCGCGGTGTGTTCTGGGACCGGTGGCTGCGCGCCTACTACGCCGATCGAGTGGTCGTGACCGTGACCGTCGACCGCATCGTCGTATGGCCGGACCTCGACGCGGCGGGCACGCCCGAGATCCTCGGTGCCGCAGCGCCTTCTGTCGAACCAGCGACACAGCAGCCTCCGGCGAAGGGGACGGGCCCCCGGGTGGACGTCGCCCGGACCGCGGCCCAGGCGACGAAGCTGCCGCACCGGCTGCTCGGCTACCGGCAGGCCGACGGCTACCCGGCGGTCGTCCCGGTGCAGGTGACGGGGTCGAGCGCCGACGGTGTGCGGTTGACCGTCCCGGCGGGCCTGCCGCAAGGCGGACGCCGCGCCGGGATGCTGGCCCACGAGTATCGGTTCCAGTTGATCGGCTTGGAATCGCGGCAGAACACCGGCTGGCTCGAGGTTTCCGGCACCGAGGCGGTGTACGCGCCGCACACCGCGTCCGGGTTCAAAGCGCCGCCGAACAAGACGATCCTGTTGCTCGGCAACGGTTTTCTCGCCCGGCGCGGACTCGCGAAGGCACGCAAGTCCGGCCTGGTCGAAGCATTGCGCTGACCCGCGCCCCGGCAGCGACCGGAGGCGCGGGTCAGCCCCTAGTCCGCCGCCAGATACACCGGCAGCCTGGCGTGCCCGTTGGAGATGAAACTGGACACGCTCCCGAGCTCGGCGGGATCGGCCGCCAGACGCAGGTTCGGGAAGCGCCGGAAGAGCGCGGGCAGGGCGACCTCGGCTTCCAGCCGCGCCAGGGGTGCGCCCAAGCAGTGATGGGCCCCGTAGCCGAAGGCCAGATGTTCCTTGCTCGCTCGCCGCACGTCGAACTCGCTCGCGGTGGGGCCGTGCAGTTTCGGATCGCGATTGGCCCCGGCGTAGGAGGCGAGAATCGGTTCGCCCTTGGCGATGCGCAGGCCGTCGATCTCGATGTCGTCGGCGGCGAAGCGCAGCGGCAGGTGCGCCACCGGCGCCTCGTACCGCAGCGCCTCCTCGATCAGATCGGACCAGGCCGCACGCCCCTCGGTCACCTCGGCACGCTGGTCCGGGTGGGTCAGCAGCGCGAAGACGGCCTGATCGAGCAGGTTGACCGTGGTCTCGTGCCCCGCGCTGATGACAAGCAACAACGTGTCGATCAACTCCTGCTCGGTCAGCTGCGAGCCGTCCTCCTCGTCCCGGTGCGAGATCAGCAGGCTGGTCATGTCGTCACCGGGTGTCTCCCGCCGATAGGCGACGAGCTCACCCAGGATCCGGTACATCTCCATGTAGTTCGCCTGGGACTCCTCGGGCCCGAGCGACGTATCGAAGATGCCGTCGACGCATGTGCGCAGACCGGCGTTCAGGTATTCCGGAACGCCCATCAGCGCGCTGATGACCTGGATCGGCAGCGGGTAGGCGAAACCTTCCCTGAGATCGACCGCTTCGCCCGCCGGCGTCGCGGCGAGCGCGCCGAGCAGGTCCGTCGTGATCTGCTCGACCATCGGGCGCATCGCTTGGGTGCGGCGGTGCGTGAAGGCGGGCGCGACGAGTTTGCGCAGCCTGCGGTGGTCGGCACCGTACGCGGTGAACATGTTGTTCACCGCGACCCACGGCAACAACGGCCAGTCCTGGGGTATCTCGCCGTTGATCAACGCGGGCCAGTGCTGCTTGCCGTCCTTCGACACCCGGGGATCGGCCAGCAACCGCTTGAGCACGTCGGCGTCGGTGACCGACCACGCTCGCACGCCGCCCGGCAATTCGACCGGGGTCACCGGCCCGCGCGCACGAATACGGGCGGACTCACCCTGAATGTCGGCACCCAGCGGGTCGAGGACCAGGGGTTGTGTGTCCATCGATGACTCCTTAGAAGACGGTCAGTGGAGGGGATTTCGGAAAGACGACCGGCAGGGACACCAGCGCACGGTGGAACGGTCCCGGCCGCCAGCTCAACTGACCGGGCTGCAGGCCCAACCGCATCTCGGGCAAGGCGTCGAGGATCTGATCGATCGCGTCCTGCACCACCAGGTACGCGGCCGACCGGGCGGGACAGGCGTGCGGGCCCACGCTCCACGCCAGATGGGCACGGCTGTCGGTGCGCTGCCCGACGCCGATCGCCGGGTCGTTGTTGCATCCGGCCATGCTGATCAGCACCGGCTGGTGCGCCGGTAGCCAGACATCATCGATGAGGATCGGCTGGCGCGGGAAGCTGACGCAGTAGTTCGCCATCGGCGGGTCGTTGAACAGCACCTCGTCGAGGGCGTCGCGCGTCGAGAGGCTGCCGCCGAGAAAGTCTCCCGCGAAACGTTCGTCGGTGAGCATCAGCAGCAGGGTATTGACGATGAGGTTCTGCATCGGCTCGATGCCCGCGCCGTAGAGCGTGACCAGCTGGTGGATCATCTCGACGTCGTCCAGCCCGGCCTCATGCTGCAACAGCCTGGACGTGATGTCGTCGCCGGAGTCCTTGCGCTTCATCTGCACGAGTTCGAACAGCGCGTCGGTGAGCATCGCGTTGCCCTTGTCCGCGTTGACGCCTTCGAAGATGGCGGCCATACCGGTCGCGACCTGCTGGCCGATGTCCGCCGGACAGCCGAGCATGGCATTGAGCACCGCGAAGCTGAGCGGGAACGCGTATTGGCTGATGAGATCCGCCGCGCCGTCCTCACAGAAGGCGTTGATCAGCGGGATGGCGATCTGCTCGACGGTTCCGTGCAGCGCGTGCAGGTCCACCCCGGCGATGCTGGCGACGTTCGCCTGGCGGTAGCGCAGATGCTCGAGGCCCGCACTGCGCAGCGCGTTCGGCCGCCACTCCAGCATCGGCAGGACCGGGCACTCGCCCGGAATGTCCTTCTGCCAGATCCGCGGATCGGCCGGGAAATGGTCGGGATCGTTGAGGATGCGCAGCGCGGTGTGGTAGCCGATCACAAGGGTGGCGGGCACGCCCGGCGACAGCTCGATCGGGACGAGCGAACCGAACTGGCGGCGCATTTCGCGGTATGCGTTGTGCGGATCTTCCGCGTATTCCTGCGAATACAACGGGTAACGAGGGCCGCTGGTGTCGATCGGCGAGCCGTGCGAGACGGGGCACCCATTCGCGGAAGTGGACGGCGGGAAGTGTGGCGTGGTCAAAGACGAAACTCCAGAGGAACGAACATGCGACGAACGCGATCGACCGGGCGCGTGCGCGCCGCGACGGCGAAGGTCGGCGTGATGCGTGGGGATCGGTGACAGGCCGGCGCACACCCTCATCAGCTGTGTGCACGACGACCTCTGAGCGGCAACCTCCTTCTGGACGGGAACGCGGCGACGGCGGCTTGCCGGACGGAGCACGGCTACTGCGCCGCGCTCCCCTCCGGCTGCGGGACATAGACGGGCAGGGGCGGTGATTCCGGGAAGAGGACCGGCAGGGCGGTCAGCGATCGATGGAACGGACCCGGTCGCCAGGTCAGCTGCTCGGCAGGAACACCCAACCGCATCTCGGGCAGCGCGTCGAGCAGCTGATCGATGGCGTCCTGGGCGATCAGATAGGCCACCGACCGGGCCGGACAGGTGTGCGGCCCGACGCTCCAGGCGAGATGAGCGCGATTGTCGGTGTACCGCCCCGTGTGGATCGCCGGGTCGTTGTTGCATCCGGCCATGCTGATGACCACCGGCTGGTGGGCGGGTAGCCAGACGCCGTCGATCAGGATCGGCTGACGGGGGAAGGTGACGCAGTAGTTCGACAACGGCGGGTCGGTGAACAGCACCTCGTCCAGCGCGTCGCGGGTCGAAAGGCTGCCACCGAGGAAGTCTCCCGCGAAACGTTCGTCGGTGAGCATCAGTCGCAGGGTGTTGATGATCAGATTCTGCTGCGGCTCGATGCCCGCGCCGTACAGCATCAGCACCTGCTGGACCATCTCCGCGTCATCGAGATCGACCGGGTGCCGCAACATCCGGGAGACGATGTCGTCGCCGGGATGGGACCGCTTCAGCGTCACCAGGTTCGCCATCGCGTCGTTGAACATCGCGTTGCCCCGCTCGGCATCCACCCCTTCGAACATCGCGGCCAGTCCCATCGCCGCCTGCTGCCCGATCTCCGGCGGGCAGCCGAGCATCGCATTGATCACGGCGAAGGCCAGAGGGAACGCGTATTGGGCGATCAGGTCGGCGGAGCCGTCTGCGCAGAAGGTGTTGATCAGCGGAGCGGCGATCTGCTCCACCGTATTGCGCAGCGCGAATTGATCGATCTCATCGATGCCCGCGACGATGGCCTGCCGGTACCGGGCGTGCACAAGGCCGGAGTTGCGAATCGCGGCCGGACGCCACTCGAGCAGCGGCAGGACCGGACAGTCACTGGGCACGGTCTGCTGCCAGGTCCGCGAGTCGGAAGGAAAATGGTCGGGATCGTTCAGAATGCGCAGCGCGGTGTGATACCCGATCACCAGCGTCGCGGGCACGCCGGGAGACAGCTCCACCGGCACCAGCGAACCGTATCTCGCGCGTGCCTGCCGATAGACCTGGTGTGGGTCCGCCGCGAAATCGTCCGCGTACAACGCGACCCGGGGTCCGTCGGAGCCGACCGGTGAACCGTGCGGGACCGGGCAGCCGGTGGAGAAGGACGATGTCGAGGACTGTGGGTGGGTCAAAACGTGACTCCAAAGTCGGAACGTTCGACGAGCAGGGTGGGCACACGACAAGCGTCCCGGAGCCCGGGAAGCGAATTGCCATGTGAGCGTCGCGAATTCGACACTACGTCGAATTCCGCTGCCGCAGAGCATATCTCGTGTGCCGAAACGGTGCGATCGTGCGTGTTCCCAAGCGCGTACGCCGACGGTGGAACACCTCCGCCCGCGTATCCCCGAGGGACACGCGGGCTGTCGAGTCCCGGCGCGGGACAGCTGAGCGCCCATGCCGGGTGTGATCGAGATGTTCTTCCCGGCCGACCTACTCCGTCGCCTCCAGGAACACCGGCAGTTCGGAATGACCGTTGGAGATGAAGCTGAGCACGGTGCCCAGCTCGGACGGATCGACCGCGAGGCGCATGTCCGGGAAGCGGCGGAAGATGGCCGGAAGGGCGATCTCGGCTTCCATCCGGGCCAGCGGCGCGCCCAGGCAATGATGCGCCCCGTAACCGAAGGCCACATGATCCTTGACCGAGCGCCGCAGGTCGAACTGGTCGGCGTTCGGACCGTGCACCTTCGGATCGCGGTTGGCCGCCACGTAGGAGGCCAGGATCGCCTCCCCCTTGGGAATACGGACGTCGGCGATGTCGATGTCCTCGACGGCGTAGCGCAGCGGCAGGTGCGCGACCGGCGCCTCGTAGCGCAGCGACTCCTCCACCACATCCGACCAAGGGATCCGCCCCGCCACCACGTCGGCGCGCTGGTCCGCACGGGTGAGCAACGCGAAGATGGCCTGATCCAGCAGGTTCACCGTCGTCTCGTGCCCGGCGTTGATGACCAGCATCAGGGTGTCGACGAGTTCCTTCTCGGTCAGCTGTGAGCCGTCCTCCTCGTCCCGGCTGGCGATCAGGACGCTCGTGATGTCGTCGCCGGGCGCCTCCCGCCGGTACGCCACCAGTTCGCTGACGAGCCGGTACATCTCCAGGTAGTTGGCCTGGGCCTCCTCCGGACCGAACGAGGTGTCGAAGAATCCGTCGACACATTTCCGCACGCCTGGGCCCAGATGCTCGGGCACACCCATCAGCTCGGTGATGACCTGGATCGGCACCGGATACGCGTAGCCCTCACGCAGATCCACCGCCGTGCCGCGCGGGGTCGCGGCCAACTGGTCGAGCAACTCGGCGGTGATCGCTTCGATGCGCGGTCGAAGCGCCACCGTACGACGGTGCGTGAACGCGGGGGCGACCAGCTTGCGCAGCCGCCGATGCTCGGCGCCGTAGGCGGTGAACATGTTGTCGACCGCCACCCACGGGTGCAGCGGCCACTCCTCGGTGATCTCGCCGTTCATGAACGCGGCCCAGTGCTGCCTGGGGTCCTTCGAGACGCGCGGGTCGGCCAGAAGGCTCTTGAGCACGACGGCATCGGTGATCGACCACGCCGGCACCCCGCCGGGCAGTTCCACCAGGGCCACCGGCCCACGCTCGCGCAGCCGCGCCGCTTCGCCTTGGATATCGGAACCGGTCAGATCCAAGACTATCGGCTCTTGCGACATCGGACGCTTCTCCTTACACCATGTTCAACGGAGGGGACTTGGGGAAGACGACCGGCAGGGCCGCCAACGCCCGGTGGAATGGGCCGGGCCGCCAGACCACTTCGTCCGCGGGCACGGCCAGCTGCATTTCGGGGAGAGCGTCGAGCAGCTGGTCGATGGCTTCTTGCACGACCACGGACGCGACGGACTTCGCGGGGCAGGCGTGCGGGCCGACCGCCCACGCCAGATGCGAGCGATTACCGATGCGGTCGCCGCCGCGGATCGCCGGATCGTTGTTGCACCCCGCCAGGCTGATCAGCACCGGCTGGTGCGCGGGCAACCAGACGTTGTCGATCAGGATGGGCTGGCGCGGATAGGTGATACAGAAGTTCGCCATGGGGGGGTCGTTGAACAACACCTCGTCCAGCGCGTCACGCGTCGACAGCGCGCCGCCGAGCATGTCGCCACCGAAACGGTCGTCGGTGAGCATCAGCAGCAGGGTGTTGGTGATCAGGTTCTGCTGCGGCTCGATCCCGGCGCCGTAGAGGCTGATCAGGTTCGACAGCATCTCCTCGTCGTTCAGGCGGGCCGGGTGATGCGCCAACCGGGACGTGACGTCGTCGCCCGGCTCCGCGCGGCGCTGGTGGATCAGCTCCATCAGCGCCTCGGAGAGCATCTGCATGCCCTTGGCCGCCTCGACGGTGTCGAAGAGCATCGCCATGCCGGTGGCGACCCGCTGCCCCAGTTCCGTCGAACAGCCGACGATCCGGTTGAGCACTTCGAAGACGAGCGGGAACGCGTACTGGGTCACCAGATCGGCGGACCCCGCCTGGCAGAAGGTATTGATCAGCGGAATCGCGATGCGCTCTACCATCGAGTGCACCTCGTGCAGGTCGATGGCGTCGATGCTCGCGACGTAGGCACCCCGGTAGCGGGCATGCGCCGCGCCGCTGTTGCGCAGCGCGTTCGGGTACCACTCCATCATCGGACGGATGGGCGAGTCCTCGGGGATGTTTTTCTGCCAGATGCGCGGATCGGCGGGGAAGTGCTCGGGATCGTTGAGGATCCGCACGGCTTCCTGATAGCCGATCACCAGCGTGGCGGGCACCCCTGGCGACAGTTCGATCGGGACCAACGAACCGTGGCGCCTGCGCATTTCCCGGTAGATCCCGTGGGGGTCGGCCGCGAATCCCTCAGCATAGAGCGGAATTCTGGGACCGTCGGTGTCGATCGGCGATCCGTGTGCGACCGGGCAGGCGCCGCTGGATAGGTGCCCGGGGTGGGTCGAGGACTGGGACGTGGTCAAATGCGAGACTCCAAACGGTGGAACAAGAATTCGACTAGCGTGATCAGCGAACGCAGGCACGTGCCTCGGTCCCGGGCGTCCAGTGACGTCAGGGGAGTCCCGGGTTCCAGGTCGAGGGCATCGCGCACCTCGTCGAGCGGGTAGGGCCGGGCGCCTTCGAACTGGTTGACGGCGACCGAATACGGGACGCCGCGCTCCTCCAGCACCGAGAGGACCTCGTCGGACTTCTCGATGCGGCGGGTGTCCACCAGCACGAGCGCGCCGAGCGCACCGCGGGCCAGCTCCTCCCACAAGGGGACGAAACGCTGCTGACCCGGAGTGCCGAACAGGTAGAGCGCCAGTTTGGGACTGAGCGTGATGCGGCCGAAGTCCATCGCGACCGTGGTCTGCGACTTGCCGGGCAGCCCCGCCATGTCGTCGACGCCGACACTGGCTTCGGTGATGGTCTCCTCGGTGCGCAGCGGTTTGATCTCCGAGACGCTGCTCACGAACGTGGTCTTGCCGACACCGAAGTTGCCGGCCACCAGCAGTTTCACCGAGCGGGTCACGGTCTCCGGCACGTAATCGACGGTGCGATCAGACGGCGAGAGCACGGAGCCCATTGAGTACCTCCTCCAGCAGAGCGATCTCCGGCAGGGACTCGGCCGGGGTGGGGGTGACCAGGTGCCCGCCGTCCATGAGATCGGACGCGACGATCTTCACGACGGACGGCGGAAGGTCGAGGTACGCAGCGATCTCCGCGATCGACAGCGCACCCCGACGGCTGCACAGGGCCATGACCCGGCGCGCATCGGGCGACGCGCCGGGGAGTGGATCTTTGGCGGTCAGGACCAAAGTAACCAGGTCCAGCTCGCGAGTGGGGCGCGTACGCCCTCCGGTGCGCACATAAGCCCGGACCAGGTCCGGATCGCGCCGCGGCTTGCTCATGACGGCACCTGGCTCTCGCTCGGCTCCGTGCTGCCCAGCGGCGCAGTACCTCTGACTCGCTCGCTGCGCTCGATCATGGCATTTCGCTGCCGTCAACGCGCCTGCGCGGCTGGCTGCCGAGCTCGCGTCCGACCCGGCCTGCCAGCTCGTTCATCCGGTGGGCGACGAGGCCCACGTCGATGTCGTTGGTGGTCGCGACGCCGAGTAGCGCGCCCTCGCCTGCCGCGGTGATGAGGATCATCCCCTGGTCGTACTCGGTGATGTTCTGCCGCACGCCGTTCGTGGCGTCACCGCAGAATTCGCCGAGCGCCTTACCGAGCGAACGCAGGCCGGAGGCCGCGGCGGCGAAGCGTTCCGCCTCGTCGCGGGCGATCCCCGTGGAGTGCGCGATCCGCAGGCCGTCGTCGGACAGCAACACCGAGAACCGCACACCCGTGATGCTGAGATCTTCGAGTAGCCAGCCCAGTTTGTTGCTGCTGTCGGTCACGGGTGTGGCCATCAGGATGTCATCCCTTCCGTGTCATCAGATGCGGCGGCGCGGCCGCTCTTGGAGCCGGTATGCCAAGCTGCGGCGACCTCGGGGCGAGCGAGGCCGGGTTCGGTGCGCGGCCCGACCGGGGCGAGTGCGACCGTCCTGCGTCGCCGCTTGGGTAGCCCGCCGCTGGTGATCTCGCTCACCGACAGCGACGGCTCGTTCTCGCCGGGCTGTTCGCTCGGCGCGTCCTGCGCGGGAACCGTGACCGGCTCCGGTTTTGCCTCGGTCACGGGCGCGACCTCCTGGACGTTCTGCGGGGTGACCAGCAGCGACTCCGGGATGTAGACCATCGCGCGCATGCCGCCGTAGACGTTCGGGCCGTCGATGTAGACGGTGAAGCCGTAACGGCGGGCCAGCGCGGCGATGCCCGGGAAGCCGACCTTCGGCGACGGACCGAGCTGGTGGATGTCGACGGGCCGCTCGTGCGCGAGCACCTGGCGGGCCTCCTCCATCTGCTCGGCGTTCATCCGCACGCCCGCGTCATCGATGATGACGGTGACGCCGTGGTGACCCTCCTGGAAGTTGACGTCCACGTAGGAAGTCGGCGGCGAGTACCGCAACGCGTTGTCCAGCAAGGTCGCCAGTGTGTGCACGAGCGGTTCCACCGCGCGGCTGATCACGACACGGTCGAGCTGGTTGGGCCGCACCCGCAGGTATTCCCGGACACGGCCGATGGCGCCGCCGACCACGTCGGTCAGCGTCTGCGCGGGCCAGCGGCGGCCGGGCAGACCACCGCAGACGATCACGTAGGACTGCGCCTGGCGGATCATCTGCTGCACCGTGTGGTCGATGCGGGTGAGGGTTTCGTACACCTGATCGTCGCGATGCTCACGCAGCGCGGCGCTCACCACCTGGCTGACGTCAGCGCCGAGGCTGACCACGGAGGTGCCGAACGAGCGGACCGCAGCGCTGGTCGCCTGGCGCGATGCGGAGGCGACCTCGTTGCGCGCGGCCTCCTCGGCCGCCTTGATCGCCTGCTGTCCTTCGTTGTTGGTCAGCTCCCTGGTCTCCGAGCGCATCAGGCTCAGATCGTCGGCATACCGCTCGGAGATCCACCGCAGGATCTGCGCGAGCCGCGAATTCTCCATGCCCGCCTGGACTTCGACCGGGGGCACCTGGGACTCGAACCGGCGGATCGACTCGGCCACCGCGGGTAGCGTAGTGGCGGCGAACCGCTCGAGCGTGTCCTCCGTCGCGCGCTGTTCCCTGGCCAGAGCCTCGAGCTTGGCCCGCTGAGCCCTGGCATACTGTACTGCGTACAACGCCCCCGCTACGGCGATCACCAAAGCGACGGCGAGGATCCATGAAAGCACCACGGCGATATCTTGATTCATCAGTTCTTTCGTCGTTGACTGGTCTCGAGGAATCGGCCCACTGCCATCCTGCTTCGCTCGCCTTCCCTCGCCTGCCGACCATGAACGGACCGGTCGGTGGGGTCCGCGTCGGAGTACCGGAAATCCCACGACGGCACCGGCGCTCACCGAGAGCGCCTACCGCACAGTGCCCGCAGGACAGGCGATTACATGTCAATCGCCGACCGCCCGGATCGTGTCCGAACGGTAACCAGAACCCGACCATTCGCACATTAGCAGCATTCCAACGAACTCTCTGCCGATCCCACAGACACTTTCCGGATTCCCGGAACTGGGACGATAGGTGCCGCAGATCGCGACATAGCTGCGCAATAATGTTGGGCTGCCGTGCAACCCGTGGACCATTTGTCCTGCGTATGGGCCCGCGCGTCGGACCAGCACCGGAAGCGCGGGTGGCGGCGCGGATGCCGCGAACGCCCACGGCGGCCGAGCCGAACAGGCGGAATGGCCGTTCGCTGACGCATCAACGAATGTATTGGCGGGTGCTCGAATTCGATTCCGCGAAGTAGCGTCCACCGCTGTGCGGGGAGTCCGCCCGGACCGGCCGTGCCTCGCACCGACCGGACCGCCGGAGCCGGATACCATGCGCCCATGGCAAAGCTGAAGGTCTCGGTCGACGTTCCGATCTCGCCCGAGGAGGCCTGGACGCACACCTCCAACCTCGCCGAACTCCACAAATGGCTGACCATGCACGAAGCGTGGCGCGGCGAGGTTCCCGCCGAATTGACCGTCGGCACCCAACTGGTCGGCATCGCCTCGGTCAAGGGCCTGCGCAACCGGGTCACCTGGACCGTGCGGGCCGCCGAGCCGCCGCGCCGCCTGCAACTGACCGGCGCGGGCAAAGGCGGCACCAAACTGGGGTTGCAGCTGCTCGTCGCCCCGAAGGACTCCGGTTCGGAGGTCACCGTCGACATCGAACTCGGCGGCGCGCCGCTGTTCGGCCCCATCGGATCCGGTGTGGCCCGCGCCGTCAAGGGCGATATCGAACGTTCCCTGGACCGCTTCATCGCCCTGTACGGCTGACCTCCACCGTCATACGCCGATGGCGTCGAAGATCGTTTCGGCGCGGTCGCGGGTGCGATACATGCCCCACGCGGTATCGGCCAAGTCGTCCGGATCGAGAGTGTGGCCGTCCGCGCTGCCGAAGCGCGCCGGGTCGGCGGTGACCATCGCGTGGATGTCCCCGCGCTCGACGAGTCCGCCGATGGTCAGCGTGCCCGCATAGAGACCGCGCTCGGCCAATGCCGCGTTCAAGGTGAGCGCGTAGTTGCGCAGTGCCGCCGCGGCGAGGGCGAGGTGGCCGAGCATGGGCATGGGGCGGACGCTGGAGAGCCCGCCGGCGAAAAGTAATGCGCCTTTCCCGCGATCGAGCATGCCCGGCAACACGTCGCTCACCACGTCGACCGCGGGCCACACCCACTCGAACGCCGATCGCGCCGTGGCCGCGTCGATGTCGGTGATCGGCACGGGCTGCTGCGTGGAACCGGGTCCGTAATAGACCATTCCGATCGGTCCCTCCTTGTGGATGTCGCCGAGTACCACGCCGAGCCGCGACCGGTCGGTGACGTCCGCGACGTGAGCGGTGGCGTGTACACCACGCTCCGCCAGGTCCGCGAGGTACCCGGCGTGCCGTGCATCGCTGCGCGAGATCAGCGCGACGCGGAACCCTTCCCGTCCGAAGCGCCGGGCCATCGACATCCCGAGGCCGGGGCCGACACCGACGATCACTGCTGTTCCCTGATCCGCCATGCGTTCTCCTTAATTTGAGGCCCCCCTCGATTTATCACCGTAGCACAGAATCTGAGGCGTGCCTCAGGTTCTGTAGGATGACCGCGTGACCAAACCGCTGCGCCGGGACGCCGCTCGCAATCGCGATAATCTGCTGCGGGCAGCGGCCGAAGTGCTCACCGAGCAGGGCCTCGACGGCTCGCTGGAGGAGATCGCGCGGCGCGCCCGCGTCAGTATCGGGACGCTGTACAACCACTTCCCCACCCGCGACATCCTGATCGATGCCCTTCTGCCGCCCCGGCTGGCGGCGGTGGACGAGATCGCCGCCCGGGCGGCGGCCGAACCGGACGCCTGGACGGCGTTCACCGGATTCGTGGAAGACCTGCTCAACAGGCTCACCGCCGATCGCGGACTGCTCGAGGCGTTCACCGGGGATCATCCTGCGGCGGCTCAACTGGCGGAGGCCTGCCATCGCGGTATGTCGCACCTGTCGGCGGTGCTCGCGCGCGTCCGGGATGCCGGCGCGCTGCGCGCCGACGCGACCGACGAGGATGTCGTCAACTTGATGTGGGCGCTGTCGCTGCTCGGCGAGACCACCGGCTCGCCGTCGTGGCGGCGCGGCCTGGAGATCGTCTTCGACGGGCTTCGCGGCGATCGCTGAACGAAAGGATTTCGTAGAGGTGCCCTACGCAACGGCGGCCGACGGAGTTCGCCTCGCCTATCAAGTGGCGGGCACGGGCAGCGCGCTGGTCCTGCTCGCCGGTCAGGCCAACACCCACCACTGGTGGGACGGCATCCGCGCGGACTTCGAGACCGGGCACCGCACCATCACACTCGACTGGCGCGGCACCGGCGACAGCGACAAGCCCGACGAGGTGTACAGCACGCGGGGATTCGCCGACGACGTGGTCGCGGTACTCGACGACCTCGGCGTGCGGCAGGCCGCCGTCTACGGCACGTCCATGGGCGGGCGGGTGGCCCAATGGCTGGCCGCGCGCCATCCGGACCGAGTGCACTCCCTGGTGCTCGGTTGCACTTCCCCCGGCGGCAAGCACGCATTCGAACGCGGTCCCGAGGTCAGGAGGTCGCTCGCGCAGCGTGACCCGGCCGCCGCGCGACAGGCTCTACTGGAACTGATGTACACCCCGGCCTGGCTGGCGAGCACGTCCGGCCCGTACAACACGCTCGGCGACCCGGCCATGCCGGTTTACGCGAAGCGCAGGCATCTGTACGCGAGCAACAAGCACGATGCGTGGGATGTTTTGCCGGACATACGGGTTCCCACCCTCGTGGTGCACGGCACCGAGGACCGCTTCAATCCCGCCGCGAACGCTCCCCTGTTGGTCGAGCGCATCCCCGACGCGCGACTACATCTGATCGAGGGCGCACGGCACGCGTATTTCGACGAATTCCGCTTGGTGGCGAGCCCGGCCGTCCTGGCGTTCCTCCGCGAGGCGCGGCGGCGGCCCACCGCAGGCCTTGCCCACGGCAAGAAATAGGGGCCGCGGCGGCATCCGCCCGGCCCCTACGGCGGTAGGTCCCGGGATCGGCAGGCGATCCCGGGACGAGTACCGCTAGGCGTGCACCACTGTCGCCGCGTCGGCCCCCTGCGGGTTCTTCGGCTTGGTCCGCGGCAGGAAGGACGCCGGGATCAAGGTGAGCACGATCAGCACCAGCGCCACCACATAGGTGTGGCTGAACGCTTCCGCGGCCTGCTGCAGACCGGTTTCGACGGCGCCCGGCGGAAGCTGGCTCGCCAAGCTGGGATCGAAGTTGGCCGCGATCGCCGGGCGCGCCAGCGGCTGGTTGTTCAGCAGGTTGGTCAGCACCACCGACATCGTCGCCGTGCCGATGGAGCCCGCGGTCTGGTTGACGATGTTCATCAGCGTCGACCCGCGCGCCACCTGCTGGTGGGTGAGGGTCTGGATCGCCGCGGTCATGATCGGCATCATGGTGCAGCCCATGCCGAGGCCCATCACGAACAGCGCGCCGATCATGGGGAGATACGAGCTGTCCGCGTCGAGCTGGACGAAGTAGGCCGTCCCGATCGAGATCAGCGTGATGCCGACCAGCACGATCTTGCCCGGGCCGATCTTGTCCACGAAACGGCCCGCGATCGGCATGCTGAGCATCGCGCCGATGCCCTGCGGCGCGATCAGCAGACCGGCTTGCAGCGCCGACTCACCGCGCACCTGTTGCAAATAGGTCGGCAGCAGCAGACCCGCTCCGAAGAACGCGATGGCGAACAGCACCATCGTGAGCACCGCGAAGGTGAGCGCGCGGTTGCGGAACAGGTGCAGATCGATCAGCGGGTGCTCGGTGCGCAGCGCGTGGAACACGAACGCGACCATCAGCACCGCGCCGATGGCGGCCGGGATCAGCACCCGCGCCGCGAGCACCGTCCCCTGCTCCGGGATGGAGGAGACGCCGAACAGGAACAGCGCAAGGCCGGGCGAGGCCAGCAGCATGCCGATGAAGTCGAACGACTCGGACGGCTCCGGCTTGTCGCTGGGCAGCACGATGAACGCCAGCGTCAAGGCGATCACGCCGATCGGCAGGTTGATCAGGAAGATCCAGTGCCAGCTGAAGTTCTCGATCAGCCAGCCACCCAGGATCGGGCCGCCGATCGGGCCGAGCAGCATCGGCACGCCGAGCACCGCCATCACCCGGCCGACCCGCTGCGGACCGGCCGCATGGGTCATGATCGTCATGCCGAGCGGCATCAGCATGCCGCCGCCGAGGCCCTGGATCACGCGGAACGCGATCAGCGATTCGATGTTCCACGCCGTGCTGCACAGCAGTGAGCCGAGCACGAAGAAGGTCAGCGCCATGATGTACAGCCGCTTGGTGCCGAAGCGGTCGGCCGCCCATCCGGTCAGCGGGATCACGGTGGCCAGCGCCAGCGTGTACCCGGTCATCGTCCACGCCGCGATGGCGTAGCTCGTGTCGAACTCGCGCTGGAAGGTCGGGATCGCGACGCTGACGACGGTGATGTCGAGAATCGACATGATCGCGCCGAGCACCACGACGCCGGCGACCTTGAAGACGGCCGCGTCGAGTTTGTCGGTGGCCGGGTCGGGCCCAGCCGCCTGGGTATCCGGAGGTTGTGTCACCGCTTAAGCGTGGCACCTTCACGTCCGCAATACCAGTCATTACGGGTTCCCGTTGCCGGAAATTCCGCCAGCGCGACCAACGCGGCCCGAGTCGCTGCCTCGCTCGCGGGCAGCAGAGGCAACCGTACCGCAGGGCTCGGTATGCGGCCTTGCGCCGCGAGCACCGCTTTGATCACCGCGGGGTTGGGTTCGGCGAACAACGCGGCCGACAATACCGCGAGCCGGTGACCGAGCGTCCGCGCCACATCGACCGGACCGGAGCGCCACGCGGCGACCATCGCCGCGAACGACGAAGTGTGCACGGCGGCCGAGGCCGCGATCGCGCCGGACGCGCCGAGGGCCAGCAGCGGCGCGGCGAACAGGTCGTCGCCGGCCAGTACGGCGAAGTCGGCGGGCCGGGCGGCCATCAGCGTGACGGTGGCGTCGTCGACGGCGCCGACGGCATGCTTCAGGCCGATGACGTTGGGCAGGTCGGCCAGCGCGAGGAGTGTCGCGGTTCCCAGGGAAAGTCCGGTGCGGTAGGGGATGTGGTAGATGATCAGCGGCACGGGAGAGGCCGCCGCGAGTTCGCGGAAATGCGCGAGCACGCCCGCCTCGGAAGGGCGCGTGTAATACGGGACCACGGTGAGCGCCGCGGTGGTGCGCGGATCCAGACCGGCGAGGGCTTCGACGGAGGCCGCCGTCGAGTTCGATCCGGCGCCGACGATCAACGGCGCGTCGCGTTCCCGGCACACGCGCGCGCAGACGGCGATCACTTCCGCCCGCTCGGCGGCGGTCAGAGTCGCGGGCTCCCCGGTCGTGCCGAGCGCGACCAGGCCGGTCGCGCCGTCGTCGAGGACTTGGCGGGCGAGCCGCTCCAGCGCGTCCGCGGCGAGTGCGCCGTCGGCCGTGAACGGGGTGACCAGAGGAACGAAAAGACCTGCGAGCGTCATGACGATCAGCCTCGCCGCTGGAATTCATCAGATCCAGTTCACGTTTCTGTCGCAGACCATAAGCTGAACTTATGCTCGACGTCCGCAAACTCCGCCTACTGCGGGAACTGTCGCACCGCGAGACCATCGCGGCGGTCGCGGAGGCCCTCGCTTACACCCCTTCGGCGGTCTCCCAGCAACTCGCCGCACTGGAACGGGAAGCGGGCGTGCCACTGTTGACGCGGACGGGCAGGCGAGTGACGCTGACCCCGGCGGCCGTGGCGCTCGTCGGGCACACCGAGCGGATTCTCGCGGTGCTCGAGCAGGCCACCGCCGAACTGGCCACGATCCGCACCGACCTCACCGGAACCTTGCGCATCGGCGCGTTTCCGACCGCGGTGCGGACCATCCTTTCCCCCGCGCTCGTCGCGCTGAGCAGCGCGCATCCCCGGCTGGAATTGCGTGTGACCGAATTGGACCCGGCGCTGGCGCCCGACGCGCTGCGCGCCGAGACGCTGGACGTCGCGCTGATCCAGGAGTACGACTACGCTCCGGTCCCCGCCGATCCCGCGTTGCACAGCGAGCCGTTGTTCGAGGAGATCGTCCATCTCGCCGCGCGCACCGCCGAACCGCTCGCCGATCATCGCGAAAGCGCTTGGATCGCAAGCACTCCCGGCACAATGTGCCACACCATGACGATGCGGGCCTGCGAGGCGGCGGGCTTCACGCCCAGGATCCGGCATCACGCCGACGACTTCGGCACGGTCCTCGCGCTCGTGGCCGCGGGTCAGGGTGTCGCGCTGGTCCCGGAATTCGGTACGCGGGATTGCCCGCCGGGCGTCATCCTCGGCGCGCTGCCGATGCGACGGCGCACGCACCTCGCCTACCGGCGCGGCACGGGCGATCATCCCGCCGTGCGCGCCGCACGCGTCGCGCTGCGCGAATCGGCGGGGCGCTCCGGCCGCTGAACCCTCAGCGCAGCCGATATCGGCTGGTGGGCACGACATCCAAGTTCCGGTCGCCGCCGAAGGTCGCGACGCTGGCCATCAGCCGATCGATGCGGCGCGCCAGCTCCGCTCCGTCACCGCCGCTGCCGTAGAAGGCGTGCGGATCGGTGAGCGCCGCGAGCGGGAAGAGCTCCTCCACGATCCCGGCGATGTCCGGCGCACCGGCCGTCGCGGGCCCGGTTACGACGTTCTGCACGTAGCCGAAGGTCGCCTGGGTCTCGATGGCGACGGCGGTGTGCTGGTTGCGCCAGCGATCCAGCCACTCGGCATGCGACAGGTCGTCCGGTTTACGCAAGAAGGCGAAGTTCGACAGGCCCGGCGCACGCTCGAGCACCGCGGTGACCGGCGGGGGAATCGGCGTCACCTCCTCGACATGCCAGCCTTCCACCCGCTCGGCCACGGTGCTCAGCACCCGCGCGGCCGCCTCCGCCTGCGGCGCGTCCGCCCACCAGACGCTGACGACGGCTCGCACCGGTTCGTCGAACGACGTGATGCGCAGCATCGCCGTCTCGACCGCCGCGTCGGAGATGTTCGCCTGCACCGCGGCGGCCCCGGTCAGGAGCGGCGCGAAGTCCGCCGCGAGCAGGTCACCGACGCCCCACAGCGCAAAGATGGTCTTCATCGACAGGCCACTTTCTAGAACACGTTTCACTCGTGTTCGAGCCTAACCCACCCGCGCGGTTGGCCGCTCGGGCTCGGGGTATCCGACCCTCAGGCTTGCGAAGGTGGTGATCCGTGCGAACCATATCGACCGACATACCAGCCAGGCTGGATCGCCTGCCCTGGTCTCGGTGGCATTGGATGATCGTGATCGGGCTCGGGTCCGTCTGGATCCTCGACGGGCTCGAAGTGACCGTCGTCGGCAGCGTGGCCGCGCGGCTTTCGGAACCGGGCAGCGGCCTGACCATCACGGCCGCACAGGTTTCCGGCGTCGCGGCGGCGATGTACGTCGCGGGCGCGGGCTCGGGCGCTCTCTTCTTCGGTTGGCTGACCGACAGGTTCGGCCGCAAGAAGCTGTTCCTGATCACGCTCGCGATCTACCTCTTCGCGACCGCCATGACGGCCTTGTCGTTCTCGATGTGGTGGTTCGTCTTGTTCCGCTTCCTCACCGGCTTCGGCATCGGCGGCGAATACGCGGCGATCAACTCCGCGATCGACGAGCTGATCCCCAAGCAGTACCGCGGACGCATCGACATCGTCATCAACGGCACCTATTGGCTCGGCGCGGTCGGCGGCGCGTTGCTGTCCATCGTCGCATTGAACACGAATCTGTTCCCGCCGAATGTGGGCTGGCGCTTGACCTTCGCGCTCGGCGCCGTGTTCGGCCTGATCATCCTGCTGGTGCGTAGACATGTGCCGGAAAGTCCGCGCTGGCAGTTCATCCACGGTCACGAAGACGACGCGGAACGCTCGGTCACCGCGATCGAGGCGCGCGTCCGGGACGACACGGGCGCCTCGCTCGCCGACGTCTCCGATCACCGGATCCGGATTCGGCAGCGGCGCAGCATCTCCTTCCGGGAGATCGCGGCTGTGATGGTGCGGCACTATCCGCGGCGCAGCGTGCTCGGGTTGTCGCTGTTCATCGGTCAGGCGTTCCTCTACAACGCCGTCACGTTCAACTACGCGCTCATCCTGTCCAGATCGTTCGGCATTCCGGACGACCGGGTCGGCTATTACTTCGCGGTCCTCTGCTTCGGCAACTTCCTCGGTCCGTTGCTGCTGGGCAAGTTCTTCGACACGATCGGGCGCAAGCCCATGATCGCGGGCAGCTACCTCGGCTCGGCCGTGCTGCTGCTTGGCACGGCATGGCTTTTCGCGGCGGGCCACCTGAACGCGACCACGCTCACCGCCTGCTGGACCGCGGTGCTGTTCGTCGCGTCGTGCGGCGCCAGCGCGGCGTATCTGACCGTCAGCGAGATCTTCCCGATGGAGACCCGCGCCATGGCCATCGCCTTCTTCTACGCGATCGGTACCGTCGCGGGCGGCGTCGCGGGACCGTTGGTGTTCGCCGGGCTGACCGCGAACGGCGAGCCGGGGAAGACGGCCCTGGCGTTCACCATCGGCGCGCTCGCCATGTTCGCGGCCGGTCTGGTGGAACTGGCGTATGGGGTGCGTGCGGAAGGGCGGTCGCTGGAGGATTTGGCCGAGCCGCTCAGCGCGACGCCCGAGCGGGCGCGCGTCGAGGCCGGCCAGCCGCCGCCGAGCGGATAGGACGACACCGTGGATCGTCGCTCGCGATGGCCCCGCCGCAAACCCATTACGGCACTTCGCCGCAAACGCCACCGGCGCGGCGGCGGAACGGCGTGACGACCATGCAGAAGGCAGGTCGGACCTGCCCCGGAATTCGCGGGGCGGTCATGGATGGGACGAGTCGCTACATCCTCGCAAGTCGAGCCGAACTCGGAGCGAGTCCTCGATTTCGAACTCCGCGAAATGTGAATGTCATGTAAACGCGCGGGGTTTTCGGTGAACTCGCTCCCGGCCCACTGTTCACGCCACGAACGACATTCCTCATCGCCCTGTGCGCGCGGCGCTTTCGGCTATGTCGCGGAAAACACTTGCACACATTCGGGCGGAAGTCGTAGAACAACTCACTGCCCGCAATTGCGCGCCGAGGGCCGGCCCGCGGCGGCCGGCCTTCTGCGCGTCGCGGCGAAACCGACGAGCCCGCGGCTCGTCAGTTGTGCCGCGGGTCGGCGGCCGAGGCGTGTGGCCGGGTGATCCGGCGATGCGCCATGACTTCGGCCCACCAACTGCTCAGCGGGCTCGGGTCGGGCCATACGATCCGATCTCGTTCTTCGTCGTCCGCGACGGGCGCTTCGGGTTTCTCGATCACGATGACGTTCCTCTGCGCTGGTGCACGTAGCCGTACACATACTTGCGGAGAGCCCTCGTGTCCGTGCGCGCCGGTAGTTTCGCGACAGAGCGCGTCGAATCGGCTGAACGTCGAGCAGCGCGGGTTCCTCGCCCCTTTTATCGGATGACCGCGCTGTCGATCCGATACACCCCACATTTACCACAGCCGACGTGAAACAAACCGCTCTTTTCGGTTTACGATCTGGACACCAAGCGGTCGCTTGTTTACATTTTTCGGCGCTGAACAGTGGAAATAGCGGGTTCGACCGGTTTTCTTACACGAAACCGAAAAAGCACCGGGTGGTGAAACACACGCGGCCAACTCGTCGCCTTCATCCACGTCAGTCGCGCTGACAGTGATCGGCCTCGGCCGCGCGTACGCGACTCCGGAACGCGGCGCGGTAGCGGCGGCGGTTGCTCCGGTCGGAGCCGCGGAGCTTTCCCCGCATCGTCACACCCGACCGCGAAGCCGGAAGCTTCGTAAATTCCTCGGCTACAACTCGTGTGGCAGCGCGCTCCCAGACGAAGGCGCCGCGCCCGAGCAACTGCGTTCGCTGATTCGGCTCGACACGCCCGGGTACCCGCCGACTGTGGTGCACCGAACCGAAGCCGTCGGCACACACGACGAAGTCACCTGGCGCCGAGCGGCACGGACCGAGTGGTCGCCGGTGGTTTCCGACGACCACGGGCACGGACCTTCGCGGCCAGGGATGCCCAGGTGATACCGATGGCCGACCTCCGCCGCATCATCCATAAGCACGGGCCCTTCGCATCGGTCTGCTTCGACAGTTCCCACGACACCGAGGACGCGGCGCGCGACACCGAGCTGCACTGGCGTTCGATCGACGCCGAACTGGACCGCAGCGGAGCCCGGCCGCGCATCCGCAGGCTGCTCGCCCAGGCGATCGAACTGCACCCGCCTGCGCGGGGGCGATGCGGCAGGCTGCTCATCGCCGACGAGACCGAGGTGCTCGCCGACGAACGTCTACCGAGCCCGCCCGACATCGAGACCGTCCGCGTGTCGCCCCTGCCCTACCTGCTGCCGCTGATCGAGGCGCAGGCGGAGAAAGTACCGCATGTCGTCGCCCTCGTGGGCCGAGTGGGCTCGGAGTTGTACGGACTCGACGGCCACGGCAGCGAAACGAGGCACACCCTCCGCAGCGCCGGCCATCCGGCGCTCGAGCCTCGGCGCGACGACTGGTCGCACCACACGATCCGGCAGCGAATCGAGGACACGGCGCGACGCGACGTCCGCGAGTTCGCGGGCGAGCTGGACCGGCTCGCCGATACCGTGCGCGCGGAGGTCGTCGTGCTCGCCGGGGAAGCCTTGGCACGTGCGGAACTTCGGGCGGTGTTCGATGCGAAGGGCAGGGATGTCATCGACGCCGAAACCGGCACGCTGACACCGGGTTCGGACCCCGAGGCGCTCGACGCCGAGGTCCGCGAGATTCTGCACCGGGTGGCGGCGCAGCGGCGCCGCCGGGTCCTCGAGCGCTTCGCCGCCGAGATCGAGCGCCCGGACGGCTTGGCGGTGGCCGGACTGGCCGCGACCACCAGCGTGCTGCGCGCCGCCACCGTGGAGCGGCTACTGCTCGATCGCGGGGTGCTGGGTGACCGATTGGTGCTGGCCGCGTCGGCCCCGAACCCCCTGATCGGCCCGGCCACGAACGGCTCGGCCGGTGAGATGCGCCGCGCCGACGAGGCGCTGCCGGTGGCCGCTCTGGCGATCGGGGCCGAGATCGTCCTGGTCGACGCCGTGGCAGCCCTGCACGACGGGGTCGGCGCCGTGCTGCGCGACCACTAGGACCGCTCCCTACGACTTCGGGATGCGCTCGTGCAAGGTGAGCAGCATGTGGTCGAAGGCGGTCTGCACCCCGGGCGGCGCCGGGGGCAGCCGGTCGATTTCGGCGATGAGCTGGGCGGCGAGGTCGCGCAGCTTGACGTTGGTCTCCTGCGAGCGCCACTGCAAGACGTGAAATGCCTGGTCGGCGTTGATCCGGTAGACCCGCATCAGCACGCCTTTGGCCTGCTCGATCAGCGCGCGCGCTTCGACGAGTCGCGGCAGCGTGTCGTCGAGCAGATCCTGGCGGTCCTCGGCGATGGTGGCCGTCAGGTCGACGTAGTAGCCCGCGGTGCCGACCACGGTGCCGTTCTTGTCGGTCATGGTGTCGCCCAGTACGAGCACATGGTGCGGCACACCCGCGGTGTCGATGATGCGATGACGGCTGCAGAACGGCTCGGCGTTGCGCACCGACTTCTCGATCGCCTCCGCGACGTGATCCCGGTCCTCGGGGTGCTTGTGCGCGAGCAGCAACTCGGTCGTCGGCGTCACCGCGTCGGGTCCGTAGCCGTGCATCGCGGCGACCTCGTCCGACCACTCCCAGTGCTGGTCGGCGAACCAGAACCGGAAGCTTCCCGTGGCTTGCGGGATCCCCGCACCGACTACCCTGGCTACGGTGCCTTCGGCCGTGTCCACGGTTGAGTCGCCCGATTCGTTCATCGCGTAAGTATGCTCCTACCTGCAGCGTCTCACCTGATCCCGGCGATCGAAGCGGACTTCGACCGCACACCGCACGCGGTGACAACATCATCTTATTCCCGGCGGCAGGGCCGGCCGGACGATTCGCCGCGAGCCCGTCACCATGGCCGGGATAGTCTTGGGGTCGTGCCGGGGCAGGTGGAGTCTGCCCCGGCACGCCCGTGCCGAGCCTTATTCAGCGTGCGCCAGAGCGACCCGCTGCCTCTCGGTATCGATATCGAGGATGCGCACCGTCAGAGTGGCACCGACCTGCGGTTCGGTGGACCACTCGGTGCGGTGCAGCAATCCGTGAATTCCTGGAGCGACCTCCAGGAACGCGCCGAACGGCGCGATCTGCACGACAGTGGCCTCCAGCACTCCGCCCCGAGCGTGTGCGGCGACGAAGTCCGGCCATCCGCGCTGCGGTGATTCCGAATGGGACATGTGTTTCACCTCCTTCCGGCGTCCCTGTAGTGACATGGGATTCGCGAAGAAGGCGGCGGGCCCCTGGCCCGCCTGATGATCACAGCGCGGCCGGGTAACCGTTCTGTGTGCGGCGTGTCGCCGACCCGGCAGTCATGGCGACGACCATAACCCAGCGCGACGCGGCACGGCAAGATCAAGAGCCGGAGAACAACGAAAAGCACAGTCCATCACGGACTTTGGGCGAATAGATCAGCGGTCGATTTCCGCCCAGAACGCGCAGTCGTGCCTGGCGGCGAAATCGTCCGTCATCACGCTGCCGGTCGCCCGCATGAGCAGAGCGGATCCATCGGGGCCGTTTCCCGTCGACGCCGGCCAGGGCTGCCATTCGGGGGAACCCGGCGCGTTCGGGTCACCGGTGTGGGCGAAGGTGGTCCACCATCGCTGCATCTGCGCGGCGAAAGCGGCGGACGCGCCGGTCCAAGGAATCGGCACGCCCATGAATCTGGTCAACAGATAGTAGAGCTCGGCGGAGTGAAAGGCGCCGGGCAGAACCGGATTGGCCGCACCGAGCGGCGCCTGATCGAATTCGTACTGCCACAGTGGATGTCCGGCATCGCGCGCCGTTCGGCTGGTGGACATGGTGGGACAGGCGAGCTCGCTGTCGGTGATCACCGCGACCTGGGCTGCTGCCGGTGACGGGAATCGGTCCAGCGGATATCGGGCCAGGACGCGGTCCGCGTCGGCGCCGAAGGACCGGCGCACGAAACGCTCGTAGCTCGCCGCGTCCGGGATGTGGCCGCGGGCATAGTCGGTTTCGGCGACGATCAACGCACCTTCCGCGGTGGTGGTCCCGATGAGGATCGGCGCTTTCCTCGGATCCCCCACCAGGCCCTCGTCGAGTGTCCGAGTGATGACGACGCCGTCGATGGCGGGAAACCAAATGGGATTCTCCCCCTCGGATCGGGCGATCGGCGAGTCCAGGAGTCTCGATACGGGCAGTGCGCGCAGGCAGGCCAGCCGGGTCGCGTCGTCGCCGCATCCGACGCTGTCCGCATAGCGCTGCGAGCGCGCGAAAGCGTCGGCACGATCGCTCGGTGCCAGGGGCGCTTGGGCACAGGGACCGCTCTGGATTATCGCCTTGGCGAACAGGGCGTCGGAGCCGGGTGCGGCGAAGTGGGTGCAGACACTGACGGCGCCGGCCGACTCCCCGAAGATCGTGATGTTGTCCGGATCGCCGCCGAAGACGTGGGCGTTGTCGCGCAACCAGCGCAACGCGGCTTGCTGATCCTGGATGGCGACCGTACCGGTGGCGCCGCCGGATTCGGCCGCGAGCTCGGGCAGTGCCAGGAAGCCGAACGGTCCGAGGCGGTAGTTGGGGATGGCCACGACGACGTCGCCATCCGCGGCCATCCGGGTGGGACCGTCGTATTCGGTGTTGGAGCCGTCGAGATAGCCGCCACCGTGGAAGAACACCATGATCGGCCGCGCGCGGTCGCGGTCGCCGTCCGGCGCGTAGACATCGATGGTCAGGCAATCTTCGCCGGTAGGCGCGAGCGACGGTATGCCGGGCAGGTATCCCGTCTGCGGACACTGCGGCCCGTGGTCGCGCGCAGGGCGCACGCCGGGCCACGGCGACACGGGGCGCGGCGGCGCGAACCGCGCTTCGCCCCCGGTGGGCGCGGCGAACGGGATGCCGAAGTATTCGGTGATCCCGTCGACGGCGCGGCCGGAGATCGCGCCGCCGGTCACCACCACATCCAGCGGCGGCGACGCGACCACGGGCGCCGGAGCACCCGCGAACCACGTACCGGCGGCGACCGTCAGAGCGGTCGCGGTTCGCACGATCGAGCGAATCATGGCTGTGCCCTACCTCCGATGCGAGCGCTACGGTCGGCGGCGAGGCAGGCGGCCTCGTCCACCGCGGTAGCCGGCATCGATCGGCTCGGCGTGCACCCTCGGATCAGGAGTCGACCGGACGCACGCGGCGGGAACCGAATCGCCGCTCGAACCCTTCACCTGGCAGTCACACGTGTACGGCGCCCGTGAACCCTCCTGGCCGACTGCGTCGACGGCGTTCGAACAACACCCGACAGCGGACGCCGTGCCCGGCCCTCATCGTCCATCCAACCCGCGGAAAGTCGCCGTTACCGATTGAGCTGCGGCAATGGCACCCGGCTGATGCTACAGCGGTCCGGTGCGCGTCGCGGTACAGACGCAGCCGTTCCGGTCGCCGCGGACCGGTGGCCACCGTCGGTACGCGTCCGACCGGCGACAGCCGAGTCGCGCGTCAGCTGTCGGCGAGCAACGCGAGTTCCTCGGCAAGAATCTCGAGCGTGTCGCGGATCTGGTCTTCGGTATGGCAGGCGGTGACGAAGAACCGCAGGCGCGCCAGATTCTCCGGCACCGCCGGGTACAGGATCGGGTTGACGTTGACGCCGCGGCGCAGCAGCGCGTTCGACAGTTTCAGCGTCTTCAGCGAGTCGCCGACGATGCATGGGACGATCGGTGTGTCATGGCTGTCGCCGGTGTCGATGCCCGCCTCCCGGGCCAGTCCCAGGAACAGCCGGGAATTGTGGCGTAGGCGTTCCAGCGGTTCGCCGTCGGACCGCATCTGCCGGATCGCCGCGGCCGAGGCGGCGGCGTTCATCGGCGTCATGCCGACGCTGTAGACGAACCCCGGAGTCGTGTATTTCAGGAATCGGATCAGCTCCGCGCTGCCCGCGACGTACCCGCCGCATCCGGCGAGCGCCTTCGACATCGTTCCCGACCACAATTCGACATCGTCGCGGGCGACGCCGAAGTGTTCGCCGATGCCCCCACCGCCCGCGCCGAGCACACCGATGCTGTGCGCCTCATCGATCATCAACAGCGCCTTGTGCTTCTTCTTGACCGCGATGATCGCGGGCAGGTCCGGAATGTCGCCGTCCTGGCTGTAGACGCCTTCGATCAAGATCAGCACCCGCCGGTACCGGCCGCGGATCTCGGTCAGCAGTTCGTCGAGGGCGGCGTGGTCGTTGTGCGGGAACGGGCGGCGGGTCGCGCCCGACAGCTTGCAGCCCTGCACGATGCTGTCGTGCGCGAGGCTGTCGTGGATCACCAGGTCCTCCGGGCCGACCAGGTGCCCGATAATCGTGACGTTCGTGGAGTGGCCGCCGACCAACGCGATAGCGTCCTCGGTGCCGAGCAGGCCCGCGATTTCGGCCTCGAGTTCGCGGTGCACCGGTTTCTCGCCGGAGAGGATCCGGCTGGCCGAGCACGAACTGCCGTAGCGCGCCACGGCTTCCTGCACGGCGGCGACGACCGCCGGATGACCGGACAACCCCAGATAGTTGTAGCTGGAGAAGTTGAGCACCGACGTGCCGTCTACGACGGAGGTGTCCCGCGTGATGCCGTCGTTGATCAGGAAGTAGGGGTTGGACAGACCGAGCGCTTCGACGCCGGAGAACCGGTCGGCGATCGCCTTGACCTCCCCGAATTCCGAGATCCGGTACTCCGGCTCGACGACCGTGTGCCGGGGTTCGGTCGACTCAGCGGCCATGGCTTGCGCGCTCTGCGGCGGAATGGTCGCACCCGCCGAGGTCGTGACATGGGTGACGACGCCACCGAGCGTCGTCGTTGGCGTGAACCGAGCCGGGTCGATGGTCGCCGCGGGTAGTTTGCGAACCAGCGCGGCGATCAGGTCGGTCACCATGAGGGAGTCGAATCCCAGGTCGGCGCCGAGGGTTTGGGCATCGCGGAGCCGATCGGCCGGGAATCCGCTGACCCTCGCGCATTCCGCGCGAACGACGGCCGCGACCGCTTCCGGTGCGGGCGGCGGCTTCGCGGTGGTCGTCGGCACCGGCATCTGCTGCCGCACCGTCGGCTCCGTCAGGGACGCGGCGCCCGCCCGCTGCTCTCCGGGCGCGCCGACGAGACTCGCCAGGACGGCGTTCTGTTCCCGGAAGAGTGCGATCAACTGGTCCATGGAGGTTTCCTCGGCTTGCGTGGATCGGGAAGGCGTGGTGGATGGGTCGACCCAGAATCGCTGGTCGGTGGCGAACTCGTAGCCGGGCAGCCTCCGGCGCACGCGCTGCGCGGGTTCGTAGAGCCGGTCCCAGTCGGGGTCGAGTCCGTCGCGGTACAGCGCGGCGACGACGTCTGCGAATTCGCCGCCGGTCGCGCCGGGGCCGGGGCTCGGCGTCAGGCAGCGCGGCGCCAGATCCGGACGGATCCGGCCCACCAGCGCGGCGAGGACGCGGCGCGGCCCGATCTCGATCACATGGCTCGGATCGGTGCCGAGCGCGGCCTCGACCGCCTCGCCGAAGCGCACTGTGGCGCGAACGTGTTCGGTCCAGTAAGTGGCGTCCATCGTCTCGTTCGCGTCGAGCAGGCGACCGCGCACTGTCGAATAGAGCGGCAGAACCGGTGTCCGATAGGCGCATTCGCGGGCGACCGCCTCGAACCGCTCCACCATGGGTTCCATCAGCGGGCTATGGAAGGCGTGCGATACGGTGAGCGGCCTGGTTCCGACCCCACGCGCCGCGAGCGCCTCCCGCATGCGGACGATCGCCGGGGCGGCGCCGGACAACACGATCTCCCCCGGACCGTTGACGGCTGCGATCGCGACGTCCGTTCGGCCGGAGAGCATTCCGGCGACTTCCGCCGGGTCCGCTCGCACGGCGAGCATCGCGCCGCCCTCCGGGAGCTGCCGCATCAGCTCGCCTCGTGCGACGACGAGACGGCAGGCGTCGTCCAGGTCGAACACGCCCGCCACTGCCGCCGCCGCGAACTCGCCGATGCTGTGTCCGATCACCCAGGCCGGACGGACGCCGGTGCGGGCGAGCGACTCGGCCAAGGCGTACTCCATCGCGAAGATCGCCGGTTGCGCCAGTTCGGTGCGGTCGATCTCGGTGTGCTCGTCGAGCATCAGCTCGCGCACCGACCGGCCGAGATGGGCCGCCATGACCTGGTCGACCTGCTCCAGCGCGTGCCGGAACAGCGGGACGGCCGCGTCCAACACACGTGCCATGCCCGCGAATTGCGAACCTTGGCCGGTGCACATCCAGCCGACGCCGACCGGCCGCACCACCCCGGTCTCCGCACCGTCGCGCAGCCGGGCGATCGCGGCGTCGCGATCGGCCGCGGCGACAGCGAGCCTGGCGCGACCGGAGGACTTGATTCGGTTGCTGGTCCAGCAGACTTGCGCGAACTGGTCCTGTGGCATGGCCGCCAAGGCATCGGCAAGGCGATAGGCATTGCGCCGCAAGCCTTCCGCGTCGGTCGCCGACAGGGTGAGCACTCCGCCACCGGGCGTCCCTGACGTTCCGGTGAGGGGCGGGCTGCCCAGCACGACATGGGCGTTCGTGCCGCCGAGGCCGAAACTGCTGACTCCGCCGTAGCCGGGACCGTCCAGCGGCATCGCGTCGGTGAGCAGACGCAGACCCTGCTGACTCATCCGCAGCCGCGGATTCTCCTGATCTGCGAACCGCGACGGCGGAACGACACCGTGCCGCAGGCTGAGGGCCACCTTGATCAGGCCCGCGACGCCCGCCGCGCCCTCGGTGTGACCGAGATTGCCCTTGATCGAACCGATTCCGCACGGCCGCGACCGGTTGCGCCCGTGCAGTTGCCCCAGCGCCTTGACCTCGATCATGTCGCCGAGCACCGTTCCGGTGCCGTGCGCCTCGAGGAAATCCACCTGCTCGGGCCGTACCCCGGCACGCTCGCACGCCTCCCCGATCACCTGCTGCTGCGCCCACCGGTTCGGCGCCGTGATGCCGTTGCTCCGCCCGTCGGAATTGACCGCGCTGCCCTTGATCACCGCGTAGATCGGCAGGCCGGCCGCCTGCGCGTCGGCGAGCCGTCGGAGCACGAGCACCGCGACGCCCTCGCCGCGCACGATCCCGTCGGCGCTGCCGCTGAAGGGCTTGCACCGAGCATCAGGAGCGGAGAGACCGGCCTGGGTGTAGAAGACGCCGACGGCGGGGGTGAGCACGAGGTTGACGCCACCGGCGACGGCCTGGTCGCACTCGCCGGAAGCCAGCGCGCCGCAGGCGAGGTGGATCGCGACCAGCGACGACGAGCAGGCCGTGTCGACCGCGACACTCGTTCCTCTCAGGTCGAACTGGTAGGACAGCCGGTTGGCGGTCATGAAGTAGCCGTTGCCGGAGCCGTGCTGCGGCGTGATCGCGGCGTAGTCGCTCATCTGCAGGTTGGCCCATTCGTTGGCCATCACGCCGACGAACACCCCGGTCCGCGAACCGGCCTGGCCGCGCGGGTCGAGTGTGGCGTCTTCGAAGGCCCGCCAGGTGGCTTGCAGCAGCAATCGCTGTTGCGGGTCCATCGCCTCGGCTTCGCGCGGGGGGATGCCGAAGAACTCGGCGTCGAACGCGTCCGCGTCGTCGAGGAAGCCGCCGCCGCGAGTGTTGATGGTGCCGGGCGCACCGGCCGGGTCGTGGAAGTCGGCGGCGTTCCAGCGGCTCGCCGGGACCTCGGAGATCGCGTCACGTCCGTCGATCAGCAGCCGCCACAGCGCGGCCGGATCGGGTGCTTGGGGGAATCGGCAGTCGATGCCGACGATGGCGATGTCGGTCATGCGGCGAGGGTGAATTCGGCGGCGAGGTAGGCGGCGATACCGGCGATGGTCGGGTACTCGAAGACCAGGATCGGGTCGACCTCGCGCGACCATCGGTCCTCGATCTCACCGCACAGGTTCACCGCCGAGACGGAGTCCAGGCCGAGCTCGGCGAGCGGGACGGACGGATCCACCTCGTGCGGTGCGCGCTCGGTGTAATCCGCGACGCGCTCCACGAGCCAATCCTCGATCGTCTTCGGGCGAACAGTGATGGCGCTGAACATGTTTCAGGCTCCTCGGCGGGTTTCGATCGATCAGACGGTCATGGATCGGCTCAGCGCCGGTTCGAGATCCTCGTGCAGCACATTCGCGACGCGGCCCTGGAGAAACGCCTTCCGCATCGAGCTGCGCCGGACCTTCCCACTGGTAGTGCGGTGCACCGACCTGGGCGCGACGAGAACGACATTCGGCGCGGGCACGTCGAACCTGCGAGCGATCGCCGACTTGATCGTCGAGGTGAGCTCGGCGAGGGTGGTGTCGCCTTGCAGCGCCGTCTTGACACCCTGGAGCACGACAAGCCTCTCCCGGCCGCTCGCATCGACGGATATGGCGACGCCTGCACTGTCCGCGAACGCCGGATGCAACTCGCCGATCATCCCCTCGATGTCCTGGGGATAGACGTTGCGTCCGTTGACGATCAACAGATCCTTCAGGCGGCCCGCGACGAACAACTCGTTGTCACTCAGCAGACCGAGATCACCGGTGCGCAGAAACGGCCCCTCGGTGCCGAGGTAAGCCTCGAAGGTTTCGCGGGTCTCCTCTGGGCGGTTCCAGTAACCGACGGCGACACTGCCGCCGCGAATCCAGATTTCGCCGACGGTGTTCTCCGGCAGCTGTTGCCGCCGGTGCGGGTCGACGATCCGGATATCGAGACCACGGGCCGCGTGTCCGCAGCCGACGAGCCGAGTTTCGTGGCCGATGTCGAGGAAGACCGGCGCCGAAGGGGCGGTTCGGCCGCTGGCGAGCAGCGTCACCTCGGCCAGGCCGTAGGCCGGCCGGAATGTCGTCGGCCGCCAACCGACGGGCGCGAACCGTTCGAGCACCGCCGTCATGGTCCGCTCACGGATCGGTTCGGCGCCGCTGAGCGCGATCTCGAGCGTGCTGAGATCGAGATCGGCCAACTGCTCGTCGGTTACCCGGCGCGCGATCAGGTCGTAGGCGAAATCGGGTGCGGCGGTGAAGGTCCCGCGATACTTGTCGATGGCACGCAGCCAGCGCACCGGGCGCTTGAGGAACGTCGTCGGCGCCATGAACACCAGGTTCGCGCCGGCGTATACCGCCCCCAGCAGCAGCCCGATCAGACCCATGTCGTGAAAGTGCGGAAGCCAACCGACGCCGGTGCCGGCATCGTTCATCCCGCCCGCTGCGATGGCGGCCTCGTTGTGCATGAGATTGCCGTGGGTCACGACAACGCCTTTGGGTGTGCCGGTTGAGCCGGACGTATATTGCAGGAAGGCGATCGTGGCGGCGTCGATGGCGGGCATCCGCCACGCGTCGGGCTCACCGAGCGGACCGTCGGCCGCGATTACGGTCACGGGCGCAGCCGCTTCGACCAGCGGCTGGAAGTGCGCGGTCGTGAGTACCAATCGGGCGCCGGAATCCGCGATCACACTTGCCAGCCGTCGCGTGCTGTTCGCATCGTGCGGCACGGGCGCGGGAACTGCCACGACCCCGGCGTACAGGCACCCGAGAAACGCCCGTAAGAAGGCCATACCGTCGAGATGGAGCAGCACGACCGGCTCGACCGACTCCGGACGGCCCGCGAGCCAAGCCGCGAACGCTCTGGCGTCACGGTCGAGTTCACGGTAGGTGCGGATCTCCTCGCTGAGCTCGAGCCCGGCCTCACGAAGATAGGTGTATGACCTGGCATCCCCATATTCGGCAACCTGTTGCCTCATGTGGTGAACGAAAGTCGGCTGCATCTCGTGGTTCCTTCGTAGCGATCGGCATTGGGAGTTCGGCTACTACTGTGCGCTGGCCATAACCGCAGAACCAGGGACCGCAGGGAGCGCCCGGCAAACCCACAGGGTGGCATCGTGACACCCCTGGGGTGGTGGTATTCCCGCGCCGCCGTGTAGATAGCTGCCGATCTGCTGACCGCACATATCCGTGACCGGCCGAGGACCGCCGCAACACTAGTTGCTTAGCGCAAGCAATCACTTTATGGTTGCATAGCGCAAGCAACTTATCTCGTCTGGAGCGGCCATGGCAGTCTCGTCCGATACGGCTCATGGGCGGGCCCGCCTGATCCGGGCGACGGATGATGGCCGCGATCTGCTGCGCCGAGGCTCGCACGGAGGCGGGACACGCGAGTGCCGCACAGCAGGACGCCAAACAACCGGCTCTGCTGGACTGAGTCGCGGATACGGGTAGAGCCCCGAAGCCTTCGGGGCTCTACGCGTCTGTCACCAGTGCCAACTCAGCAGGGCGGACGCTCGGCGGAGCGCAAATCGACGGTCGTCGCAGAGGTCAGGGCGACGGCCAGGCAGCGCAACTCCCCCGGTATCAGTATCGATCGGATCGCGCCCTGGAAACACTCGAGCATCGCGCCGTCGGACCACCGCACGTCGTAGCGGTACCAGCACCGACCCGCGCCGCCGGCGCGCTGGACGTCCCGCTCGACCCGCACGGCCAGTTCGGCGAGCGCCGCGCGAACCTGACCGGGCGCGCCGGTGCTGGCGATCTTCCACCACGGCCGATTGAAGTAACCTGGCTCGGAGATCTCGACCAGGTAGAGCAACGGCATCCCCACGACGTCGGAGGCGGTCATACCGCTCAGACTGCCGCAAAACGGACTGGACAGATGGGTGAAACGCCGGGCGTCATCAATGCGAGACCTACCGCCCGGCGCTGACCGCGTCAGGAGCCGACGCGGTCGAGCAACCAGCGTGGACCGACCGCATCCGCGCTGTGAACCGCCACGCGATCACGCAGTCCCCGGTCCGCCGTCACCACGGTGATCGGACGGCGGCCGTCCTGCGCACGAGCCGCGGCCACCACACCGACGATGGCGTCGTCGCCCGAACCGTCCGCCCGCACCACCCGCACGCCGCCGACCTCCGGGTCCGCCGCATCGACCGCGGTCTTCGCCGCTCCCTCGAGCACCACGATCACCTCGGTGCGTTCCGCCAGACGTTCCGGCAGTCCGGCAATCCGCTCGAGCAGTCGCCGAGCGGCACCCGGGCGGTCGCGCCACCATCCGTCGGGTCGTGAACCGATGACATTCGCGGCGTCCACCACGATCAACCGAACGCCCTCCGCCGTCACCCCCTCAGTCTCCTCCCACGGTGAGCACCGCATCGGCGGCGGATTCGGCTCCCTCCGGCCGCGCCGCTCGCACCGCGGCGAGGGCGTTGATCCTGCCGTACCCGTACTTGTCGCTGTGGCCGTCGGACCCGTAGCCGCCACCCTGCGGATCGATCTTGTCGCAGGCGCCTTTCAGCAGGTTCTTCACCTCGACCCAGGACAGCCCGGGATTCACCGACAGCATCAGGGCGACTGTCCCGGCTGCTCCCGGGCAAGCGCTGGACGTACCACCGAAGTCGTTGGTGTAGTCGCCCGCCGCGTCGCCCGACGCCGTCGTGCCGGGGTTGTAGCCGTCGGCACCGTGCCGGTCCACCGTCCAGATTCCGGGCGTGAGCGGGGCGGGATGCCCGAACGGGCGGTGCCCGATGTCGCTGCTGGGGAACGCACACCACACCGCTTTGCCGAAATCGCTGTACACGCTGCGCTTACCGGTGTCGTTGCAGGCCGCGACGGCGATGACCTTCGCGAAACCGGCATAGCCGTCGTTGTCGACGGACTCGTTGCCGTTGCCCGCCGCGAACAGCACCACACAGCCCTTGCCGCCGCGTCCGCTGGTGACGGCGTGCTCGATTGCCAGCCTGGTGCTCGCGGGCAGCGCCACGACCCGGTTGTGTGCCGGATCGCCCGGCTGGAACCATGCGCCGTCGGCCGGGCCCCAGCTGCACGAGATGACGTCCGCGCCGTGGTCGGCGGCCCACTGAAAGGCGTCCGCCTCGGCTTGCGAACCGAGCCCGGAGGCGAGCCGGATCGGCATCAGCCGGGCTTCCGGCGCTACTCCGGATGCCCCGGCCGTGCCGTTGGCGCAGGCCACGCCCGCGCACGCGGTGCCGTGATTGTCACCGTTGTCGGGGCCGGTTCCGAAACTGTCCTTCGGGCGCGGATCGCCGGTCTTCGCCGTGACGTCCCGTGGCGCGATGATCTTGGCGGCACCGGCGAATTCGGGATGGTCGATGTCGATGCCGTCATCGATGATCGCGATCGTCACCCCGGCCCCTCGGGTGATCGCGTGGGCGGCTTCCACTCCGGCATGCGCGTCGATCGTGACACCGCCGATGGTGGTCTTCTTCAGATGCCACTGCTGGGGAAAGATGGTCTTCTTGGCGCGGCTGCGGATCAGCTCGGGATGGCAGTACTCGACGTCGTCGCGATTCAGCAGCGCGGCGGCGATGTCGAACACCTGTTGGCCGGTGCCCTCCGTTGCCGCCGTGAAGTACGCATTGTTCGCGTACGAAACCTCTTGCTTCACAGTAAGATTCGCAGCTTCGAGCACAGCGAGACAATGCTCCCGATCGACGCGGTCGACGAACTTCACGAAGATGTTCTCCGTATAGAGCACCGGTTCCCCGGTGCCAGGATCCACCAGGACGTGCCCGGCGAACCGCACCTCCGGCGCGGCGTCGAGCACCGGCTTGCGCTGCTCCACCGATCTCGATCCCGCGGGCAGCCGGTAGACCTCCACCCCCGCCTCCGGGTAGGCCTGCACCAGTGTCGCGTCGTCGAGTTCGGCGCCGAGCGGGGTCCGCACCGACCCTGATTGCCGCCGGATCCCGCGACCGCTGTGCGTGCGCACCACGATCAGATCGGGACTCTGCGCCAGCTCGAAACCAGGATCGTCCTTCGTACCGAAATTCGCCGTGGGCACCATGATCTCCTTCGCCGTGGGGACCGAAGCACCAACTATGAACCAAAACTGCGGCCACCGCGGAAACACGGAGTAGAGCGACACTCTCGTGTCGGCGGCTCCCGCCGCGGCAGACCCATGGAATCCGCAGACGTCGCGCCCGGGACTTCTCGCCGTGGATCCGGACCGGTACGCGAATCCACGGCGAGACGACGGGTCACGCGGACAGCCGCGCGACGGGTCAGCGGAAGGCCCGCCGGTACTCCTGCGGCGTCACCCCCACGGTCTTGCGAAAGACCTTCCGGAATGCGGCCACCGAAGGAAATCCCGTTCGAACGGTGATGCACTCCATCGTCAGAATGGTCGTCTCGAGCAACACCTGCGCCCTGCGCACCCGGGCGGTCTGGAGCCACTCGTTCGGCGTCATCCGGACCTGCTCGTGGAAGCGCCGGATCAGCGTGCGCTTGCTGACTCCGGCTCGTTCCGCGAGATCCAGCACGGTGATCTGCTCACTGAGCATCATCTCCGCCCACTCCAGTGTGGGATTGATGGACTTGCTGTCCGCCTCCGAGCGCGGACGTTCCACGATGAATTGCGCTTGTCCCCCGTCGCGGGTCAGCGGCATCACCGACAACCTGGCGGTATCCGCCGCCACCGCGGTCCCGTAATCCGTGCGCACCATATGGAGGCACAGATCCAACCCGGCCGCGGCGCCGGCCGAAGTCAGGATGCTCCCGTTGTCCACGTAGAGCACCGTGGGATCCACTCGAACGCGCGGATAGCTCCTCGACAATTCGGTAGCGGCCATCCAATGCGTCGTCGCGCGCTTTCCGTCGAGCAACCCCACCGAGGCGAGGGTGAACGCGCCCAAGCAGATCGATGCCACCCTCGCACCGCGCTCATGGGCGCGCACCAACGCCTTTCGCAACCGATCCGGTATCTGCGACCGATAACTCATCGCTCCCGGCACGACGATGGTTTCGGCCTCGTCCTCGAGATAGTCGATTCCCCCGAGACATGAGATGTCGAAGAACTTCGACGGAACGTCCGACTGCACCCCGCAGACCTGAACCTCGTACGCCGCGGTGCCGTCTTCCTGCATGGCCCGCCCGAAGATTTCGAGCGGAACCGAGAGATCGAACGGAATCACGTCGTCGACGGCCAGAACAGCCAATGACCTCATGTCCTCGACCTAGTCGACCCGCTGCTGCGAGTCCGGTCCCGTCACCACCAACCCGGCTCGGATCAAGCGCTTCAGGGCTCGCCCTTGCAGCACCGTCAACTGTGGCGCCAGCTCCGACCACCGGGCGGGACCACGGTTCAGCGTCTCCCACAGTTGCTCGCCACCGTCGCGCTCCAGGCACCGCACCTCGATGTCCGGGTCGGCCGCGGAGTAGATCCGATGGCAGGCAACGGCGTCGGCGAGCGGCGACGGCGCCGCGTCGCTGTTGGCGATGGGGTCCCGCCAGTAGGCGGCCAGTCCGTCGCGAACCACCTGCGGAATCTCGAACGGCGGCGACATCCCCTTGAAGCCGGGGATGTCCGCCGCCACGCCGGTGCGAATGCGTGCGTCCGGAGACAGCGCCACGATGTGGTCCTGCGCCAGTTCGACCGCGTCGGCCGCGGTGAAGGCCCGCAGGTACGGTCCTTCGTTGGCGAGATCGCGCGGATCTCGGGTGCCCTTGGTCATGATGTTCAGCAGGTCGGGCACCAGCGCGGTGTTCAGCAACGCCTGGAAGGTTCCCTCCGTCGCGTTGTCGGCTTCGACTCGCCTGCCTTCCGCGCTCCAGTAGGGGCTGTCCGGATGCGAGCGAGAGATCTCGTGGTACCACTGGTCGATACTCAACGCCCAGGTCTCCGCCATCCCGCGCCACTCGACGTCGTAGTCCCGCCACAGATCTCGCTTGGACTGCTCGTCCAACTCCTGGTCGAACGTCTTGCGCAGGACCAAGGCGGCCGCCCACGCTTGCGTGACGGCGAAGGACATGCCGGAGGAGAAGAGCGGATCGACGAAGTACGACGCGTCCCCCACCGCCATCCAGCGATCCTCGTACGAGCCGAAGCATTCGCTGACCCTGGAATAGTTGGTGGCCGTCAGCATCTCGTCACGGATCGGCTCCGCGTTCGCCACCAGATCCTGGAGCACCGGAATCGACTTGATCGTCTTCAGGAAAATGTCCGGATCACGCAGATCCACCCGCGCGATCGACTCCGGATTGGTCACGACGCCGATCGACCACACCGTCTCCCGCACGCCGTCGACCAGCCGGGGCGTGGGGATATACCACACCCATCCGTGCTCGAACGCCACCGCGTAGATCGGGGACAGATCGTCCGCACAGAACACGTTCCAGTCCCCCGCCGCCCGCTGGGCGGGCACGCAATTGCGGTAGTGCGACCACACGGCTACGTTGCGGTAGTCCGAGAGCCACTGCTTGTCGCGCTGCGACCCGCGGGCGGCCACTTGATTCGCCCGGCCGGAAGCGTCGACGAAATAGCGTGCCGTGACCTCGGTTCCGTCCTCCAGCACGACCGTGGCCCGGTCCGCGTCGGCGAGGAACCGCACCACCCGCACGCCCTGGAAGACGTGCGCGCCGCAGGACTCGGCGTGCTCGAGCAGCACGGTGTCGAATTCGGCGCGGTTGATGTGCACCGACCAGCGGTACACACCGTCGACCAGATAGTCCGAGTGCTCGAAGAAGCCGACGAACGGCCGCTCGGTGTCCCACTGGTAGATTCCGCCGAACTTCTGGATCCAGCACTCGCTCGCCAGCACCTTCTCGAGCGCGCCGCTGGCTTGCAGAACGGGGACCAGCGGGTGCGCACCCGATTCGCCGATGTGCTCGCGCGGGAACACCTCGCGGTCGAACACCGCCACACGCAGATCGGTGTCGCGGCAGAGCATCGCGGCGAGCGTGGACCCGGCGGGCCCACCACCCATGATGACGACGTCGTAGTCGTCCGCTGGTCCGGAGATTGAATTAGCCATTGATATTCCTCCCTGATGGCCGATTTCTCAGATGATCTGGATGCGCTGGAGGTGCCGCGAGACCGACCCGGTGAACGAGTTCCGGCCGTGCAGCAGAGCGTGGTTCTCGGCCACGACGATGTCGCCGGTCCGCCATTCGTGGGCGTAGCAGTAGCGGGCGTCGTGCAGCCGCTCGCGCAGGTCCTCCATGACGCGCACGCCGTCCTCAGCCGAGATGCCGTCGACGGTCAAGAACAGCGGATTGGCGTAGCGCGCGGGATCCAGGGGCTCGGCGTATCTGATCGTCGTCTCGCCGGTGGCCGGATGGGTGCCGAGCAAGGGCCATTCGGCCAGGCCGCCGTAGTGCGCGAGTTTGTCGGTGCGGTACGTGATCGAGGTACGGGCCCACAGTTCTTTCAGGTCTTCCGGCGCGTCCCGATAGGTTTGGACGCTGTCGCAGAACACGGTCTCGCCGCCCGCGCCCTCGCCGCGCAGACATTGGAAGAGGAAGAATCGAGGCACCTGCTCGGCGAACGCGCCGTCCCAGTGGAACGGGACATCGCCTTTGTCGAACAGATAGTTGTCGGGAGTGTCCCGGACCACCAGATCCAGGATCGACCCGAAGTTCCATTGCAGGATCTCTCCCGCTGCCCGGCAATAGTTTTCGAGTTCCTGCTTGCCGAGCAGGCCGAATCCGCGGAGTACGACCACTTTCGCATCCAGCGCCAGCGCGAGCAGTTCCTCGACCGGCACATCGGCGAGGGTTCGTCCTTCCGAACCGGACTCCACCAGGCGGCCGAACGGCCGCAGCGGCTCCCCCTCGAGCAGTACCTCGTTCAAGCTTTTCGTCATGTGTCTCCTCAGGTTCACTGTGTTTCGATCTCTGGTGTCCGTCCGAGGACGAAATGACTGGGGCGACTGTTGCGCCATACCAGACGAGCACCAAGCTCCTCGGCGTGCATCCGCTTGACCAGCGAGTAGTTCGTTCCGTCGTCGAGCACCACGCCGTGCCACGGAGTCAGCCAGCTGTCCTGGGTCCGCAGCAGATGGAAGCCGATCTTCTCGGAGTGATTCGTCTGCGGATGGATCGACAGCCGCACCGCGTCGGGGAAGATCTCTCCCATCAGACGGCTCCACGCCTGACTGCGCTGCACCACCGCGTAAGCGGTCTCCTTCGATCGGTTGCGCCGCTTCGTGGCCGACAGGTCGGGCAACAGCACGGCGTTGTCCTCGACCATGAACCGGTGTATTCCGTTGAACATGCGCCGGGCCGCGGGTTCCGTCCGGATCGCCTCGCGCAGCGCGTCGATGCCGTCGGAGTACTCGGCGAGCAGGCGGCGCCTGCGTTCGTCCCAGGACATCTCCGGCATGGCGTCGCGCAGGCCGTACAGGCCGACGGAGCCGCCGCCGGTCGAGCGGATGACGCGGCGGAGTTCGTCACCGTAGTCGTCCACGTGAACGTCCGGGATGCCAAGCGTGTCACTGAACACGTGGCCGTCGGAGCAGATGGTGACGATGGCGCCCGGCCGGTAGACGGCCGAGATCTGGTCACAGAATCCCTGCAGGGACTCGATCGCCAGAGTTTCCGCCATGTCGGGCAGCCGCCCCAGCGTCTTGCGGCGGTTGCGCGACTTCGCCGGGAACGCGGGGATGATGAAATGGACCGGCACGCCGGCCTCGATGTATCGGATCACTTTGCTCAGGTGCGGCGCGAAGCAGTCCGCACAGGGAGCCACATCGCACAGCGACTTCTCCTCGGCACTGCGCCGACGGGCGAAGACCATGCGAAGGATCTGGGTGGCAACCGACTCGACGTCGTCGTCGGGTCTCGGGTGGGCTTGTGGTCGCTCGAGCTCCTGGAGTCGCTCGGAGCCGTTGTCGACAGTCGTACTCATCACTACCTTCCGGACACACAAAAAGAGCGCACGCAACCGGACGGCACAGAAAAATTCCCGCGATCAGCGCGGAGCGAGCCGTCGGCATCTGCTTGCGATCAGAACGTCGTGCTGGGATACGGATTCAGTGCCGAAATTCATTCGATACCCGAGAACCGCGAGCCCCGATGCTCACAGCCGGATCCGAATCACCTACCCCAATTGATCCAGCACCCCCCATGTTTTAAACGGTTCTGTGGTTTATAACACCAGGATAGCGCTGCCCGGACAGGGCGGCAACCATATTGTTTTCCACCGCAGGGAAGGCAATTCGGCGGTGCATGGCATCGCCACGCACCGCCGAACAGGTAATTCGATTGTTGCCGACAGTAAACCGAAGCGCCTAACTCGCCACCTTTTCCGCGACAACCGCGACGCGTTTCGGCCGGGCGAAGCGGCGCATCGCGGGAGATTCCACAAAGGTGAACAAAGACCATGCGGCGAGAATATTCAGGAAGAACAACGCGACGATCAGCGATACCGCGACCGGCGCGCTGAAGGTGGCGGCGTCCATCGTGCGGCGGACGTAGAACAGCGTCACGCCTTGACAGATGTAGAAGGCGAAGGAGATCTCACCGAGCCGCACCATGAGCCTGCTGGACAGGAACCGCGAGGCGCCGTCGAGGTCGGACTGGGCGGCGGACCCGATCAACAGCGCGAGGGGGACCGCGGTCGCCAGGACGAAGCCGACGTAGAACGGCGTGTACATCGCCACCACGTATCCCGCGACCACCGCTGCGAGAGACGCCCAGAGCGGCACCCGTATCCAGCGCCCCTCTTGCACTATCCGTGCCACGAACACGCCGAGGAAGAATTCGAACAGCCGCGACGGCGGAAAGAGATAGCCGAACCAGAGCTGCAATACGGGTATGGGTGTGAGCTCCGACTTCTCGGAACTCGGTATGACGAATGCGGTCAGCAGCACGATCACACAGATGCCGGCCACCATGGCGGCGGCGCAGTACCACAGGTATTTCGACTCGATGCGCAGTACGCCCGGTATCAAGAACGGGAACAGAACATAGAAAAGGAGCTCACAGGACAATGTCCAGGACGGCGTGTTGACCCCCGCGTTGATGTAATTCTGCGGGAACCAGGCATGGATCAGGAATAAATTCGGCAGCCATGCCTTCCACGGCGTGATAGCCGCCGCGAACAACACCATCGAGGCCACCCACAGCGTCAAGTGATTGGGAAATATCTTGACCACTCGCCGCCGAATGAACTGCAATTTGCTCGATCCCGGTTTCCACGACCAGGTCAGCACGAAGCCGCTCAAGACGAAGAAGAACGACACCCCGAGAAAACCCGCCTTGCCGACCACCCATGCCGCGTCGTAGGCGATATCCGGGTCGGCGAACAGATTGACCGGTTTGTAAGGCGGTATCGGCGAGGCGGGCAGCATCACATGGAAGACGAACACCGAGAACGCCGCGAAGAACCGCAGTCCGGTCAGGGACGGCAGCCGTTTGCGATTATCGACTTCCATCGCGATCAGCCCAGACCCACGACGAAGGGGAATTCCGGCCTGCCGCCCAGCACGAAGGCGCCGGTGGACTGGATCACCTGGTCGTGCGCGATGATGTGCCGCGCCATCGTGTTCGTGTCACGCAGCCAGATGTCCAGCGGATTCGGCCGGTAGATCGAATCGGTGCCGACGAGTTCGCACAGCCGGGTGAGGATGCGCTGCGCGGCGCGGAACGCGTTGGTCCTTGCCAAGGCGGTCGCGATCCGGAGATCGGTCGGCAAGTCCGCGAAACGCCTGTGGTCCAACGCGTTCCACAGCTCCTCCACCGTGTTGACGACAGCGCCGCGCGCGACGATGTACTCCATCTCGCACTCACCGAGCAGGTACTGGGCGCGGTAGTTGTCCGCCCACTTCTGACCGGTCGCGTTCACCGTCTTCCCCTCCGCCAGGCCGCGGACGTAGTCGAGGGCCGCACGGGCCGTGCCGAGCGGGACACCCGGCATGATGCGGGCCAGCGCCTCCGGTTCGGACAGCTTCCCGCGACAGCTCTTCCGTTCACTGAACGCGAAGGAATGGTGCTCTGGGACGAAGAGACCCTCGACCGCGTAATCGTTGCTGCCGCTGCCGCGCAAGCCCGTGGTGTCCCAGGTGTCGAACACGGCGACCTGATCGCGGGGCATGAAGAAGAGCCGGACGACCGGCGCGCCCTCCGCGGTCTCTTCCATGCGACCGCCCGATGTCACGAAAGCGCCGCCGATGACCAGGTCTGCGTGCGTGATGGCGCTGCCGAACTTCCAACGCCCCGTCAAGCGATAACCGTTCGCCACCCGCTCGGCGCGGCCGGCCGGGAAGATCAGTCCCGCGGTGATCAGATCCTGGGTCGGCATCAGCTCCGCGACGGCCCGCTCGTCGAGATAGCCGGCGTAGATGCCGGTCGCGGCGCCGATCATGGCGCACCAGCCGGTGGCGGTGTCCCCGTAGGACAGCGCCTCGACGACCTCGAATTGCTCCAGCGACGTCAGGCCGGGGCCACCGATCTCCGCACTGAAACACATGCGGTACACACCGATCTCACGCAGCCGCTCGACGATGTCGGAGGGAAGCCTGCGCTGCGCATCGATCTCGCTGCGACGTGCCGCCAGATCGGGAACCAGCGAACGCACCGCGGTCAGCAGGGATGTCGCCGAAATTGTTGCTGCAGTCATTGCGGAACTCCTAAGCCAGAGAAGGTGCGTGCGGTCGCGGCCGCTCACGCTGGAGCAGTTCGATCGCCGAAGTGGTCTGCTCGGGACCGAGGGCCGAGTAACCGCCGTCCACGGTCCATTCGGCTCCGGTGACGAAGCTGGCCTTGGACGAGGCGAGAAACGCCGCGACTTCGCCGATCTCGCGTGCGTCTCCCGCCCTGCCCAGCATGTGGAACCGGGAGGCCACCGCATCGGTGCGGGCTCGGTCCCCTTCGGTGATCTCGTTCATCACGCGAGACCAGGTCCAGCCCGGGGAGACACTGTTCACCCGGATCCCGTCGCCCGCGTATTCCAATGCGAGACTGCGGGTCAGCTGCAACAACCCCGCCTTGCTGACCGGGTATCGAACGCGCCCGGCCTGAGCTACTCGCCCGCTGGGCGAGGTGAAGTTGACGATGGAGCCCGCCGTGTCCCGCAGTCGGTTTCGGGCCGCTTCGCACAACATCGCCGTACCGACGACATTGGTGTTCAGCACCTCGAGCCACTCGGCCCGCGCATCTGCGCCAGGCCCGTCGTCACCGTAGACGCAGGCGATGTTGACCAGCGCGTCGATGCGTCCGTGCGCGTCGGCCGCGTCCGCGACGAACGACCTGACCGACGAATCGCTGCGCAGGTCGACGGGTACGAAGAGAGCGCGCTCGCCGATCTCGGCGGCCGCCTTCTCTCCCCCGTCCGTATCCAGGTCACCCAGTACGACATTCGCCGAATAGTCGGCGAAGACGCGAGCGACTTCGGTGCCGATGATGGTTGCCGCACCGGTTACGAGTACTGTCTTACCTTCGAACAACGTCGACTCCCCTCGGCTGCGCCCTCCGACCGGCGCAAGCCATGGATCGAAGTATTCCGAACGGAAAGAGCGACCAGCCAGTACCTTTCGCGACAGACATGCACACCTTTGCGCCAGCCCGCGCCGACACCCTCGCGAATGTGTCGTAGATCACTCTCGACTCTCGCTCGTCGGGCCGGTGCGATATCGTCTGAGCGCAGGCAGTCCATGTTTCGGGGGATTCACACTGCGGTCGACGCGTCACGGAAATACCCCGTGCGAGAATCGGATCCGCTCCTCCCCTCGATGTCGGAACGGAGTCGAGGCGTTGCCGAGCGACCAAATGATCTTCTTGTTGTTGGATCTCGTACTGATCGTGGCCGCGGCGCGTGTGCTGGGTTGGCTGGCCGAGCGATTGGGCCAGCCTCCGGTGATCGGCGAGATCGTGGCAGGCGTACTCGCGGGCCCGACGTTGCTCGGGGCGCACTTGTCCGAGACCGTCTTCCCGCACGATATTCGCTCGTATCTCACGGCATTCGCGAACGTCGGCGTGATGATCTTCATGTTCTCGGCGGGCCTCGAGATGGATCTGCGGTCCGTCGCGGGACGGCGACGATCGGTCACCGCGGTCGCGCTGTCGGCCTACCTCACACCGTTCGCGCTCGGCTCCGCCGTCGCGGTGTGGGCGCTGGCCCGGCACGACGGCGGCAACCGGCTGAACTTCGCGCTCTTCATCGGCTGCGCCTTGGCCGTCACGGCGTTTCCGGTGCTGGCCCGCATCCTGCACGACCGCAAGCTGCTCGGCACCCGGCTGGGCCAGACGGCAATGACCTGCGCGGCATTGGACGACGTCCTCGCCTGGTGCGTCCTGGCGGTGGTCATCGGCATCGCCCGGCCCGGCCTCGGTCACCACTGGCGGTTGCTGTTGTTCGTTCCGCTGGTCGTGGTGTTGTGGTGGGCGGTGCGCCCCGCCCTGGACCGCATCGCGGGCGCCGGATCCGAGAAGAACCCGTCCAACATGGTCTTCGTCGGCGTCTCCGGCGCCCTTCTGCTGGGAGCGACCACCGAATGGATCGGGTTGCACCTGATCTTCGGCGCGTTCCTGTTCGGGGTCGTCTTCCCCCGGCGGCTGCGCGCGGCCGTCGACAGCGGCGCGCAACTGCTGAGCAGCATCTTCCTGCCCGCGTTCTTCGTGGTGGCCGGCCTCCAGGTCGACCTGGGCGGACTGGATCGCACCAGTATCGCCGAGTTCGCGGCGATCATGTTCGCCGCGCTCGCGGGGAAACTCGGCGGTACCTACTCGGCGGCTCGGTTCGGCCGGACCGGCCGGACGGAATCCGCCGCGCTGGCCGCGCTCATGAACACCCGGGGGTTGACGGAACTGGTGATCCTGAATGTCGGGCTCACGATCGGCGTCATCGACCAGCGGCTGTACTCGCTGCTCGTCATGATGGCGTTGATCACAACGGCGATGACGGCGCCGTTGCTGAAACTCTTCGGTGTCCCGCACACCCTGCGCGACGACGGCGCGCCCCAGGGCACGGGGAAAACCGAGCGACGCGCGGAATCCGCTGTTCAGACGGAGGCCGCGGCCTCGTGAACCAACCGCACGCGGCTCCCGATCCCGCCGGCGCGCCTGCGGTCGACGACGGCCACGTCCCAGCGGCTTTCGTCGACGTCGACGAAACGTTGGTCCGTGATGTCACCTTCCTGTCCTTGTTCGTCTTCGACGCGCGACGCCGTGCTCGAGGCGAGGAAGCCGACGCCGTGCTCGAGGAGTTCCGCGCGCTGCGCGCGGCGGGGATGAGCCGCGGCGAATCCCATCGGTGGTTCTATCGGCACTGGGCCGGCCGCGAAGTCGCCGAGGTGTCGCGCACCGGCCGTGACTGGTTCGCGTCCCGTGCCGCGGATTCGGCGTTCTTCAATGTCGCGGTGCGGCGCCGGTTGGACGAGTTGCGCCGCGCCGGGACTCGCATCGTCCTGGTGTCCGGCTCGTTCGTCCCCGCACTCCACCCGATCGCCGAAGCCGTCGGCGCCACGTCGGTCTTGTGCACGACGCTGGAGACCGCGGGCGGCAGATACACCGGTGCGGTGCCCGCGACGATGGTCGGCGCCGACAAGTCCGCGGCGCTGCTGCGTTACGCCGAGCGAACGGCCGTGGACCTGTCGTCCTGCACGGCGTTCGGCGATCACCACTCCGATATCGCGATGTTCGACCTGGTCGGCCACCCGGTCGTCGTCGGCGACACCGACCGGCGGCTGCACGGCTATCCCGCGGAACGGCTGCCCGGCTAGCTTCCCTGCTGCCTTCCGTTGCCGATCGTGAACATGTGCCGATACTGCCCCGGGCTGACACCGAGATGGCGCTTGAACAGAGCCCTGGTGTTCGCCGGGTTCCCGAGGCCGACGCGGTAGCCGATCTGGTCGATCGGGAGTTCGGTCGTCTCGAGCAGTTCCCGCGCCTGGTTCAGGCGCGCGCTGGTGATCCAAACGTGCGTGGAGGTTCCGGTCTCTTGCCGGAATCGCCGTATGAAGCTGCGGCGTGAGAGATTCGAACGCTTGGCGAGATCCTCGAGCGAGTGCCTGCGGTCGAGGTTCGCCAGAATCCACGCCCGTGTCTCGGCGAGCGCGCCTGAGGAGGTCTGCTTGGCGAACTGCCGGGTGTACTGGGCTTGGCCGCCCTCGCGCACCGGGGGCGCCACCAGATCGCGAGCCCGTTCGTTGGCGGCCGCAGCGCCGATGTCTTTGCGCACCACGTGCAGGCAGAGATCGATACCGCTGGTCACTCCGGCGGAGGTCAGCACATCGCCGTCGTCCACGAACAGCCGATCCGCGTGCACCTCGACGTCGGGGTATTCGCTCTGGAGCAACGGAGCGGCCCGCCAATGCGTCGTGGCGGGCCGGTGCGACAGCAACCCCGCGGCGGCCAGCGCGAAAGCACCGGTACAGATCGACAGCATTCGCGCGCCGCGGCCGTGGGCCGCGCGAAGCGCTCGCAGCACCGGTTCCGGCGGCGGCGTCGCGAAGGACGCGTACCCGGGCACCACCACCGTCTCCGCGTCACGCAGCGCCTCCAGCCCGGCCACCGTCACACACGACAGCCCCGGAACCGAGGTCGCCGCCGTCCGCGAGACCGCGCACACCTCGAGCCGGTAGTTCGGGTCGGATCCGAACACGTCGATCGGGATCGCGGCGTCCAGAAGCACTACTTCGTCGGGAATGACCACCGTGACCCGACGCTCTCCCCCATCCGGTTGCATGGCCCGATCGTAGCGGTGAACGGCACTCGGGCTACTACCCCGGTCTTCCGGCGCGCACATAGCCTCGCTCGAGTATGCGAGCCGACAAGCCGAAAGAAGGGGTTTGATGTCCGATTTGACGGACTTCTCGACCAGCAACGGAGGGTTCCGGAGCGTCGTCGTGACCGCTGTCGAGATGTCGACCGCCGTCGGCACCGGCACCGATGCGACATGGAAGGGACTGCTCGCCGGAGAGACCGGAATCGCCAAGGTGCAGGACCCCGACTTCGAGCGTTTCCAGGTGCCCGTCGACATCGGCGGCCAGTTCAAGCTCGATCCGACCGAAGAGCTCAGCCGCGTCCAGAAGCGCCGCATGTCCTACGTCCAGCAGGTCGCCTATGTCATGGGCAAACGGATCTGGGACACCGCGGGCCGCCCGGAGGTCGATCCCGATCGACTCGGCGTCTGCATCGGCACCGGTCTCGGTGGCGCCGACACGATCATCGAGTCCAACGACCTGATGCGGGAATCGGGCTACCGCAAGGTGTCCCCTTTCGCGGTGCCCATGGCCATGCCGAACGGCGCCGCCGCGGTGGTCGGGCTGGAGCTCGGTGCGCGAGCCAGCGTGATCACACCCGTCTCGGCGTGCGCTTCGGGATGCGAGGCGCTGGTCCACGCGTGGCGCTCGATCATCCTGGGGGAAGCCGACATGATCGTGGCGGGCGGTGTGGAAGGCCGCATCAACCCGCTGGCGGTGGCCGGATTCGCGATGATGCGGGCATTGAGCACCCGGATCGACGAGCCCGAGCGCGCGTCGCGCCCGTTCGACCGTGACCGCGACGGTTTCGTCTTCGGCGAAGCCGCCGCGTTGTTCGTGCTGGAGTCCGAAGATCACGCGCGGGCGCGAGGCGCGAAGCCCCTGGCTCGCCTGATGGGGGCGGGCCTGACCGCGGACGGCTACCACATGGTGCTCCCGCATCCGGAGGGCGCCGGAAACATTCGCGCGATGCGCCGCGCGCTGGAAACGGCAGGCGTGAGCGGCAAAGACATCGACCACGTCAACGCCCATGCGACGGCCACCTCGTTCGGCGACCTGGCGGAGGCCAAGGGGATCCGGGCGGCCGTGGGCGACCACCCCTCGGTCTACGCCCCCAAATCCGCGCTGGGGCACTCCGTAGGCGCGGTGGGCGCGGTCGAAGCCGCCTTGACCGTGCTCAGCGTGCGCGACGGTGTGGTGCCACCCACCTTGAACCTCGACAACCAGGATCCCGAGATCGATCTCGATATCGTGCACGGCAGCGCGCGCACCCAGAACATCGAGTACGCGCTGAACAACTCGTACGGATTCGGCGGCCACAACGCGGCCGTGGTGTTCGGCCGCTGCTGACCGCGGCGACGCCCGGTGCGCCCGCCACTCATGCGTGGCGAGTTCGCCTGCCGGAATCCTCGCCGCCGGTTCGACCGGTCCCGCGACGCGCGCGTTTTCCACGGGCGATCTCCGTCGCGAGCGCGTCGAGCGGTTGAGCGAAATGGCGCATCGGGTCCGCCAGCCCGGTCAGCCAAGCCCGCGCGGCCTCGATACCGGCGGGGTCGAGGGCGTACAGCCGTCGTGTGCCCTCGGCGCGGACGTGTACCAGCCCGGCGTCGCGGAGCACCTTGAGGTGCTGGGAGACGCCGGGCTGGGAGATCCGCGTGCGCTGCTGCACGGCGGCGACCAGCGCGCCCGCGGGCTGCTCTTCGGCCGCCACCATTTCGAGAAGAAACCGGCGGACGGGGTCGCCGAGCGCCTCGAAGATCTTCGCCGGCGATCGATCCATCAGGACTCGGCGCCGTCCTCCGGGACGACCGTATAGAAGTCGATCGTCCGCCGCGCCGCCGAGTTCGCGGCGTCTGGATCGTCACCGTCACTTACGGCCGCCTCCGCCCAGCCGAGAGCCGCCGTCCGGACGAACGTCAGGCCCTCGGGTGTGGTCGAGAAGGCCAGCCCCTCGGCCGGGTCCACCGGATCTCCGCTCGACAAGTGCAGCCCGAGACCCATGAGGGCGAGATCCCAGCCGACGCCCACCGCGCCCGGCCCGTATTGCGCCCAGAACTCGGGGGCGACCGGCGCCTCGTGCAGCAACTCCAGTTCGGTGCCGTCCGCGGTCGGCGTGAGAACGACGGTGAGCCAGGAGATCTGCGGTCCCATCTCCCAGGTCACGGCGAACCGCTCCGGCGCGTCGCACTGTTCGACGACGCCGTTGGCGTTGCCTTCGAGCTGATAGCGCCCGCCGACCCGCAGATCACCGCTGATCGGCAGGAACCAGCGCGGAATCCGCTCGGCATCGGTGAGCGCGTCCCAGAGATCCGCTCGACCGGTCGGGTAGTTCCGACGGGCGACTGCTATTCGGGTGGGTACGCCGTCGCGGGATCCGGTGCGGACCTCACGGGTCACGAGCCCGGCGATGGCGGCGGGATCGGTGAGCAACGCCATGACAACCTCCTTGATAAGTTTTCACTTATATTATCGGCGCGCGGCGTGACCGCAAGACCCGGTGCGGCGCCACCCCGAGAGACCGGACGCGCGCCGCCCCGATCAGTCGTCTGGAGACAACCCCGCGATCGCGCGCAGCGCGGAGATCATTCCCGCGACCGGTATGCCGGGATCGATCGACCGGAACAGACCCAGCCCCACGCCGAGGGCCAGCACGGCGACGGCGGCTTCGGCCCGGGGCATCGGGGTGTCGAGATCGTCCGTCGCGCGCAAGGCGGCGCCGACCATGCCCACGATGTTGTCGAGCCGGGTCGCCAACTCGGCGCGCAGGTGCTCGTCGCGCCGAGCGTGCACGCTGAACTCCAGTTCGAGATGCGTCCAGTCGGGCTCGCCGACCACCCGTTCGGCCCATTCCGTCATCCGGAGCAGTCGCTGCGCGGCCGTCGGCGCGGCGATGATCTCGGCGACCTCCGCCGCCCGCTCAGCGTGAATTTCGTCGAGCACCGCCAGACACAACTCGTCTTTGGTGCGGAAGTTCGAATACACCGCCCCTTTGGTGAAACCGGCGGCTTTCGCGACCTTGTCCAGAGTCGTGGCCTGAAAACCGTCCTCCAGAAAAAGCCGCTCGGCGGTCGCGATCAAAACAGCGCGCGTCCGCGCCTGGCTCTGCGCCCGGGTCGGCCGGGAACGCCCCGCCCCCGCGAGCCGCCGACACTCATCGCTATTCCCGGACAATTTCGACCCCTTACAGATACTCTCAGTATCCGATTCTAGATGCCAGGGGTATCCCAATCGCAGGAAGGATCGCATCGTGAGGAGCCGAATACTCAGATTGGCCACAGCTTTGACGGGAACCCTCCTCGTGGTCGGGGGTGGGGCCGTCGCCGCCCCACACGCATGGACGGAACCTGCGGCGGAAACCGTCGCCGGCGACGATTTCTACATCCCGCCTGCGGCACCGGCGGGCGCACCGGGCTCCATCATCCGCACCGAAGGGTCGCGGCTGGCGATCTCGGTCCCCGGCGTCCCAGGGCAGGTCCCCGCGACGTCGACGCGCATCATGTACACCAGCAGCGATACCCACGGTGCCCGCACAGCGGTGACGGGAACCTATCTGGAACCGTCCCAGCCGTGGACCGGTCCGGGCGAACGACCGCTGATCTCCTACGCGGTCGGCACCAAGGGGCAAGGCGATCAGTGCGCGCCGTCGAAATTGCTGGCGCAATTCGTCCAATACCAGCCCCCGTTCGACGTAATCGTCGAATACGACGTACTGGCGATCTACACGCTGCTGGCCCGCGGCATGTCGGTGATGGTGACCGACTACCACGGTCTGGGCACACCGGATGTGCACGACTACCTCAACCGCAAATCTCAGGCCTACGCGGTCCTCGACGCCGCGCGCGCGGCGCTGCAATTGCCGGGCACCAGCCTGAATCCCGGATCGCCGGTCATTCTGTACGGATACTCCCAGGGCGGCATGGCCTCCGCGGGCGCGGCCGAACTGCAGCCGAGCTACGCCCCCGATCTGAACGTGCGGGGCGCCTACGTCGGCGGGCCGGTGGTAGATGACGAGTACTTCATCGCCTTCAACGACGGACGAGCCCCGCTCGGACCCGCCTTCGCGTGGATCCTCAACGGCATCGCCGCCAATTACCCCGAGACCCGGCCGGTGCTCGACGCCGAACTCAACGACACCGGTAAGGCGATCATGCGCGAGTCGATGGACAAGTGCGCCGTGCCGCTGGGACTGGCCCAGCAGTTCCCGAATACCTCACAGTGGACCACCAGCGGGCAACCACTGACGGCGGTGATCGATCAGTCGCCGGTGTTGAAGGCGGCGTTCAACGACCAGCGGGTCGGCACGATGACCCCGGGAGTGCCAGTCCTCATCGCCTCGAACCAGGCCGACGAGGGCGCGCCGTACGTGCCCGTGCGCGAACTGGCCGCCGGATGGTGCGGCGGTGGCGCACCCGTCCAGCTGAATGCGAATGCCGAGCTACCCAGCGTCATCACCGGGTTGCGGGTTACCCACGTACTGGCGTTCTTCCCGTCGCTGGGGGCCTCGCAGGACTGGATGACCGAACGGCTCGCGGGCCAGCCCGCGCCGACCAACTGCGGAGCGCTGCCCTGATTTGCGAAAGCACGACCAACTCGGATACCGTCAGTATCTGAATCGGAGATTCGGCGCGCCGCGCCGCGCACAGAAGTTCTGCTCGTAGTGCCGCGAACTTCGTGCACCATGGTCGGCCGCGGTTCGGTTTTCACGACCGAGCCGCGGCCGACTGCCTGCCCGGAGGAGCACAGGCGGCCGTGCGGCAGGCGGAGCCGCACCCCACGGTCTCCCGATGCCTCGGAGCCGGTGCATTGATTTGCAGAAAATTTGCTGTTGATCTTCGCTAGCTGGGTCGAAATCGGGACGGAAAGGTGCGGATGTCGGAGTTGGCTCACCCCCGCCGACCTGAGCCACTCAGGTGTGCGCAACGGTGACACTCGGACATCTGGCACGAATCGACCCGCGTCGGATCCGGCAACTTCGACCGTCCGAAGGCCGGCTGTCGAACCTCGGCTGTCGAAATCCGCAGCGCTTCCAGACAGTCGACGTCACAGCGGCGAACAAGCACACCGTTGCCGATCCCGTCCACGCCACGCCGAGCCGAACAGGCGACACACGCGAGACGGGTCCCGAAAACCTCCCCACCGATCGGGCGTCGGACCGTGTGCGCATAATGAGGATTGCCCGCTCAGGCAGCGCTTTCCACGGTTCACCACCACCTGGCGAACTTCCAGTTATCCTGGATTGGCGCGCATGGTTCAGGTGTTGTCCGCAGTCGGAACTGTCGGTTGAGTGTCGTCCTCACGGATCGGCGAGATGACTATGACGATCTTCGAGCACACGCGAGCCCGCGACCCCAAGCGGTACCTCTGGATTCTCGGCTTGATCGCCCCGGGTTGCGCACTGCTGCCTTCCACGTTGGTGGCACACACCGGACTGGAACTGTTCTGGTGGATCGGCCCGATCATCGTGCTGGTGGTGATCCCGTTGCTGGACTGGTTCATCGGCGACGACGGAAGCAACCCGCGCGACGAAGACTACGAAGCGCTGTCCAACGATCGTTATTACCGGTGGTGCACCTTTCTGTTCCTGCCGATGCAATTCATCGGCCTGCTCATCGCCGGCTATATGTGGGCCAGCCATGAGCTGAGCCTCGCCGACAAGCTCGGCTTGGCAGTCACTCTCGGCTTCGTCTCGGGCATCGGTATCAACGCCGCCCACGAACTCGGCCACCGCGCCGAACATCTCGAACGGTGGCTGGCCAAGATCGCGCTCGCGCAGTCCGGGTACGGACATTTCTTCGTCGAGCACAACCGCGGCCACCACGTCCGCGTCGCCACACCCGAGGACCCGGCCAGCGCCCGCTTCGGCGAATCGCTGTGGCAGTTCCTGCCGCGCACCATGATGGGCGGGTTCCGGTCGGCACTGGCGCTGGAACGCACGCGCCTGGCCCGTAACGGCAAACGTTGGTTCAGTCCCGGTAACCATTTGTTGCAGGCCTGGGCGATGAGCGCGGTGCTGTTCGGCGGCCTGATCGTGACCTTCGGCCCCGTTGTCACGCCGTACCTCGCCATTCAGGCGCTCATCGGCGCGGGCCTGCTGGAAACCGTCAACTACGTCGAACACTACGGACTGCTGCGTACCCGCCGACCCGACGGGCGTTACGCTCGCTGCTCGCCGCGCGACAGCTGGAACAGCGACCGCCTGGTCACCAACATCTTCCTGTTCCACCTCCAGCGCCACAGCGACCACCACGCCAACCCCGGCCGCCGCTATCAGACCCTGCGCAGCTGCGACGTGGCGCCGCAACTGCCCGCCGGCTACGCCACCATGGTCGTGCTCGCCGCGATCCCCCCGTTGTGGCGTGCGGTCATGGACCCCCGCGTCCTCGCCCACTACAACGGCGACATGACGCTCATCAACCTCAAGCTCCGCAGACGCAGGCTACCGCTGCCCATCCGGTACCCGCGCGATGACGTGCGATGGGCCGCGGACCCCGGCACGCACGGCATGAGCCCGTCGACCGGCGACGACGACCTGTTCCCCACGGAGGCGAATCGCTGATGCGGCCGCCGCCCGGCAGGCGAGGGTACGGATTCAGTGCGGCGGGCGCCGAGCGTCGGGTTTGAGACAGGTGAACTGCATGACGTCGGTATGCCCGCGGCGGAAGTACTCGGCGGAACCGGTCAGATACCGCATATAGGCGTTATAGGTGTCCCGCCCGGCGAGCTCGATAGCCCGGTCCCGGTTTTCGTGGAGGGCGTCGGCCCAGCAGTCCAGTGTCGTGGTGTAGTGCGGTCCCAGTGCCTGGATGTCGGCGACGGTGAATCCGGCGTCCTCGGCGTATTCGGTGACCCCTTTGGGATGATGACCGGTCGGCAGCGGAAGCTCGCCGCCGGGGAAGATGGTCTCGCGCAGAAATCGCAAGAACGCGAAGTCGTCGCTGGTGATCTGGGTACCGTGTGCCCGCAGATGTTCGCGGCTGTAGCTGACCACGGTCTGCAACAGCAGCACCCCGTCGGAGGGCATGATCCGGTAGGCGAAATCGAAGAACTCTCCGTAGCGGTCCACCGGCAGGTGTTCCAGCGCTCCGATGCAGACGATCCGGTCGGCGCGCCGGTCGAAGTCCTCCCAGCCCTGCACGCGCACCCCACCGTACGGACGGCCCCGGATCAGCCGGTCGACGAGCATGTCCCGCACGTATCGGTACTGGTTACGGCTGCGGGTCAGCCCGATCGTGTTCACCCCGTAGGTGTCCATGGCGCGCAGCATGGTGGAGCCCCAGCCACAACCGACGTCCAGCAGGGCCATTCCCGGCTGCAGATCGCACTTGGCCAAGGCCAGGTCGATCTTCGCCGTCTGGGCTTTTTCCAGGGTGTCGTCAGGGTGGGACCAGAAAGCACAGCTGTAGGTGCGGGTCGGGTCGAGGAAGAGCCCGAAGAACTCGTCCGGCAACTCCTCGCGGGAGAGCACCTCGTGGTAAAGGGGGGCGTGAACACTCATGATGGCGGATCTTTCGCACGAACCGGCACTGCTGTTCAGCGGAAGCCGCCGGGCGGCTTCCTGCCGGGTACGGACCACGATGTGAACGCACCGACCACGCGCTGCCGACGGGGACGACCACGCTGTTTCCCGTGGCCGGCCTCGGCCGACACATCTTCACGCTACCTCGCTCCACGAGAGCACGTCCTAGAACGGTCCATCTCGGCAAACTCGAGGCCAATCGCGACTCGCCCGACTCCCTGAGGCCGGATCGGGCGGCAAGACAGCGCGCGGGCCTCGGACCGGCAGCCCGATGCGGATGCCGGTGCGTCCGGGCCGCTGCCACCCCGGCCGCAGCTGGGAACATGCCGCGCGAGGTTGTCAGGCCTGCTCGTACTGCGCGCGGGTGTCGTGCTGTTCCACTCGCGACATCGGAAAGATGCCCAGTTGCCGTGCGAGTTCGGTGACCAATGACGCGCCGTGCCCGGCCGCGGCGGCGCCGAAGACGAATCGGTCGGGGCGCAGCACGAGGACGCCGCCGGGGCGCAGTCCGGCCTTGCCGAACCAGCGGGTCAGAGTGCCGGTGTGGTCTTCGATGTCGGTGACGTCGTCGCGGCCGTCGCCCGGTTTGCCCTGCGGGCGTCCACCGAGCGGATACACGGTGACGAAGGCGGCGTCGAGACCACGCAGGAATGCCAATTGCTCCGGCCCGAAGGCCCGGCGCGGATCGGTGCCGTAGCCCAGGACCGCGAATCCGATGCCCAACGCCTCGTCCAAGCGCCGGTGACGTCCGTTGTAGTCGCGGATGTCCGGTTGCGGGGCAAGGGTTCCCTCGATACCACGCAGCACGCGCCGGGGCAGACCGAGATAGGCGCCGCGACGGAAGCGCGGCCGCGGTTTCATTTTCGCGCCGCGGATCCAGCCGCCGAGCCCCGGCACCCGCAGCGCGGTGGTGAGCCCGATGTCCCTGGCCGCCGCGAGCAGCTTGTTGTCGAGCGAGACGATCTGCTTGTTCAATACCGACAGATCGATCATCGCCTTCGCGTGCGGCCTCCGCTCGGACTCGTAGCTGTCCAGGATGTGCAGCGCCGCACCGTGTTCGATGATCGCGGTCAGCTTCCAGGACAGGTTGTCCGCATCGCGCACTCCGGAATTCATGCCTTGACCGATGAACTGCGGGGTCATGTGCGCGGCGTCGCCCGCGACGAGGATCCGCCCGTCGCGCCAGCGATCGGCGACAACCGCGTTGAAGGTGTAGACGAGTTTGCGCAGCACCTCCACTTCGTCCGGGTCGACGAAGCGTGCGATGTAGCGGCGTACGGTCTCCGGGTCCTCCATCTCCTCGTTGGTCTGGGATTCCGACAGCATGAACTCGAACCGGTGATGCCGGTCCGGCTGCGGGCAGGACACGATCGGCAGTTCCGGGTCGCACACGAAGTTGAAATACGGCAGATGCCGGAACGCATCGACACCCTCACGGGCTCTCAGATCGACGACCAGCCACCGTTCCGGAAAACTGGTGCCGGACATCTCGATACCGAGCTTGGTGCGCACCACGCTCCGGCCGCCGTCGCAGCCGACCAGGAACTTCGCCCGCACCCGTTCGGCCGTGCGCGGATCGGTGTCCGCCGGACGCTTGCCGTAGCCCGTACCCCGGCATTCGGCGTGCTCGACGTGCACGCCGTCGGCATCCTGGTCGAAGTCGACCGCCTCGCGACCGCGCCGCACCGTGACGTGCGGATAGCGGTCGAGTGCCCGTTCGAGCGTGTTCTCCAGATACGGCTGGTACAGGAAGTTGACCACGGGCCAGCCCAGCGGCCGGTCGGTCTGATGGAACTGCGCCAGCACCGAGCCGTCCCCGCGCACCCACTGCACGGTCGAATCGACGTTCATGTCCGCCGGCAATTCGTCCGCGGCCCCGGCGGTCTGGAAGACCCGCATGCCTTCGTCATCGGTGTACACCGCGCGGGCCATCCCGTAGTACTCCGGCTCCCGTTCCAGCACCAGCACTCGCACCCCTCGCCGTCCCAGCAGGTTGGCCAGGGTCAAACCGGTCGGGCCGAGGCCGACCACCACCACATCGACATCGAAGTCGTTCATCGCGACAGTCCTCCCGTCAGTTCGGCGACAGTGGGTTCCGGAGTCCTGATGGTCCGCAGGGCTTGCCGGAACTGGGCGAACTTGTCCAGCACCGTCTCCCCCACCGTGGTGTGGCCCCAGATGCTGATGCCCTGATAGGTGCTCGGTTCCCAGGTCGATTCCAGTTCCGGGCCGATCACCACCGGATTCCAGCCGACCTCCAGCTCGAAACCGGACGGCGTCACGCAATAGAACGACAATTCGCGATCGTTGGTGTGCTGGCCGACCGACCACGCCATCCGGAAACCCAGATCGGTGACCCGGCCGAACGCGGCCAGCATGTCCTCCAGGCTCGCGGACTGGATATTGATGTGCTGCACCCGAGTTCGCAGCGGATCGATCTTCATCCCGCGCAGGTTCGCGATCGCGATCGAATGGTGACGCTCGTTCACTCGCAAGAACCGGATCTTCATCGTCAAGCCGGAGATGTTCTCGTCGATGTAGTCCGTCAACCGCGCGTCGAACACCGTGTCGTAGTAGCCGCGCATCGACTCCGGTTCACGGGAGACGATCGCCACGTGGCCCATCCCCGCCTCGCCGGTGACCCAGCCGGAACTGAGCATCCGCAAGGGTTCCGGACTGGTCACCGGCGTTGTGAAGATTTCGGTGGCGATGCCCTTGGGGCCGGGGAAGCGCCACAGGCGCTGCACGCCGCGCGCGGCCGCCTGCTCGGCGGTGCCTTCCTCGATCGGCACGCCGCGGTCGCTCACCCGGGCAAGGATGCGGTCGAAGGTCTCGTGGTCGTCCACCTGCCAGCCCAGCGCGGTGACGTCCTCGGCCGTGCCGTGCCGGATGAGGAAGCGGCAGGCGTGGTCGTCCAGACGGAAGCGCAACACGTCGGTGTCCAGTTCGTCGACGTGCATCCCGATGGCCAATCCGCCGAACCGACGCCAGTCGGCCAGTCGCCGCGAATGCACGACGACATAGCCCAGATGCACCGCGCCGAACACCGACCCACCGGTTGCCCGGCCCGTGCGCTCGCTCATCACGCCGCTCCCAGGAACGCGACGGCCAGCGCGTTGAACAGCTCCGCGCGCTCCCACTGCACCCAGTGGCCGGTCTCCGCCGCCAGGTAAAGATCGCAGTTGGGCATCCGCTCGGCGAGCATGCGCCCACCGCCGGGCCGGTTCACCTTGTCCTCGGCGCCCCAGATCACCAGCGTCGGATTGCGCACGCCCGGCAACCGGGCGTCGCGGGTGAAGTCCATCCGCCACAGCGTTCGCAATGCCGACGGTCCCGAGGGACGCCGCAAGGGCGGATCGGCGAGCACGTCGGGATCGAGACTGGCCCGATAACGGTCGTCGATGATCTCCTCGGTGACACCGCCGGCATCGTGAACCAGATACTCGCGGATGAACTCGGCCAGCTTGGCCCGGCTCGGGCCGTCACCGCCGTAATAGGACAGCAGCGACTGCAAGCCTTTGGTCGGCAACGCGCGCGTGGTGCCCACCCCACCGGGGCCCATGAGGATCAGTTTCCGCACCTTCTCGGGTCGGTCCATGGCCAACCGCAACGCCGCCGCTCCCCCGTAGGAGTTGCCGATCAGGTGTGCCGAGTCGATATCGAGGGCGTCGAGCAACCCACCGACCGCCGCGGCCAAGTCGCCGAACGGATCGGACTGGTCGATGCGCTTGGTCGAGCGCCCGTAGCCGGGCATGTCCGGAACGATCACTCGGAAACGCCGGGCCAGCGCCTCGATGTTGCGGGAGTAGTTCGACCTGCCGCTGGCTCCAGGTCCGCCCCCGTGCAAGAGCACCACGGCGGCGCCCGCGCCGGCTTCGCTGTAGAAGATGTCTCGATTGCCGACCCGGATCATCCGCCCGGTCTCGGCGGCACTGCCGGTTGTCATCACTACCTCCCAGATCGTCTATCTGATGTAATCATCAGTTATGTAGAAATAGTCTGTCAAGCAGAAATGATGAAATCATCAGAATTGCTTGCGCAACGCCCCGGGAGTGCGCCAGAGTGAGGGTCCGGACCTCTTCGAGCCCGGTGCGCCCGGAGAAAGGACTGCTGGAACCCCATGAATCGCATCGACGTGCATCAGCACGTGATCCCGCCGGACTATGCCCAAGCGCTGCGGGCGCACGGTGTGACCGCCCCGGGCGGGCGTGCACTGCCCGAGTGGAGTCCCGAGGCGGCGCGTGCGTCGATGGCGCGGGCCGGGATCGCCTCGGCGGTGCTGTCGGTGTCGACGCCCGGCACCACCTTCCTGGCCGAGCCGGCACAGGCGGCCGCACTCGCCCGTTCGGTCAACGACTACACCGCCGCGCTGGCACAGGCCGAACCCGGCCGGTTCGGGTTCTTCGCCACCCTCGCCATGCCCGACGTCACCGCTGCCGCCGACGAGGCTCGACGCGCCCTCGACGACCTGCGCGCCGACGGCGTCGTGCTGCTCGGCAACGCGGCGGGGACCTATCTCGGCGAGGACGGGCAGGACGACCTCTTCCGGGTGCTGGACCGGCGATCAGCCGTCGCGTTCGTCCACCCGGCGGACCTGCCCGCGCCCGCCGTGCCGGGCGTCGCGCCATTCGCCGCGGATTTCCTGCTCGACACCACCCGCGCGGCGTACCTGCTCGTACGCAATGGCATTCGGCGGCGGTATCCCAACATCCGCTTCGTCCTCGCCCACGCAGGCGGGTTCGTCCCCTACGCCGCACACCGCATGGCACTGGCCATCTTCAACGACACCGGGCGCAGCCCGCTGGACATCCTGGACGACTTCGCCGGGTTCTATTTCGATACCGCGTTGTCGGCGAGCGCGGCGGCACTGCCGTCCCTGCTCGCGTTCGCCGAACCCGGGCACGTGCTCTACGGCAGCGACTGGCCCTTCGCGCCCGAACCCGCGGTCCACTATTTCAACGCCGGGCTCGACACTTTTCCCGGATGTGACGACAGCACGCGACGAAACATTCAGCGCGACAATGCCATCGCGCTCTTCCCCCGCTTCGGCGCGACCGCACCGGCGCCGGAGCCACCGCTGCTCGCCAGGGCACGAACGAGCCTTCGGCGCAAACTCTTCCGCAGCGTGGCGCGGGCGATCGCCCGGCGCTGAACCCGGCTTCGGCGCCGGCCGTCGCACCGATCCTTCGGTGTCGGATCATAGGCGCGTGCCGCTCCGGGCGTCGGGTGTCAACCGCGAAGTCGTTCGAACTCCGTCGCACAGTGAGCGGAGAAGACCGTCACCGCGTCGCCGTTGTCGTGGACGAGTTCCCGTAGCCGCTGCTGATTCTCGATGCGGGACTGTCGCCGAGTGTCCACGTACCACTGGAAGATTCGCGCGCCCAACGGCATCGACGGCTTCGCACGCATCTGCCCGTGATAGGTGTATGCGTCACCGGCGTGCAACAGCCAGCCGTTTCCGGTGTCGACCGCGACGCCGACATGACCGCGCGTGTGTCCGGCCAGCGGAACCATGAGGATTTCCGGCGGCAGCCCCCGCAGTTCACGCACCGCCTGGAACCCGAACCAGCGCTCCGCGTCGCTGTCGGTTTCGTCGTACACCGACCACTCGGGTCCGTGCTCGAATTGCACCGGCCGATACCGCAACTTCTCGCGCCTGCCGAAGGGGCCCGCGACGGCATCGAGTTCCGCCCGGTGCACATGCACGGTGGCCTGCGGGAAATCGGCGAGGCCACCGGCGTGATCGAGATCGAGGTGCGTGACGATGACGTCGCGGACGTCGTCGCGGGAGAAGCCCAGCGCCTCGATCTGCCGTGCGATCGGCTGGTCCAGAACCGGATTCGATTGCCGGATGAGTTGACGCCCCACCCAGGCATCCGGCCGCGACAGCGCCTGCTCGCCGTAACCCGTGTCGACCAGGACCAATCCAGCGGAGTGCTCGATCAACAAACAGTGGCAAGCTCCGGCGGCCGTACGCCGAAACCCCGGCCGGCCGTCGAACAAACGGCCTCCGAAGGGACGGGTTCCCCCGGCATCCAAATGATGGACACGCACCAGTCCGCTCCTATCCGCGCCGTCCGACCAGCCACGCTACATGCTGACGCTTCCGGACGCGACAGATACCGGCGAAGCTCGTGATACCAAGTGCGCGAACGTATTCGACCCGGAAGACCATGCGACGGGAGCACGAGAGCACTCCCGCCGCGGACCTCGTCAGGCGATCTTCAAGGTGCCTCCGTCGATGATGTAGTCCGCACCGACGATATTCGCTGCTTTCGGTGACGCGAGGAAGGCGACGAGAGCGGCGACCTCCTCCGGCTCGCTGATCCGGCCGGAGGCGATGCCGAACTGCTCGGGCACGGCCGCGAGCAGTTCCTCCTGCGAAAGCCCCTGGGCAGCAGCGAACTTGGCGCCGACGCCGTCGGGTCCACGCCACAGCGGCGTGCCGACCACGCCGGGAGAGACGGTGTTGACCCGCACTCCGCGCGGCCCGAACTCCTCGCTGAGCCGCTTGGTGAGCGCGGTCAACGCGGCCTTGGCCTCGCTGTAACCGACCGGGCCCGCGGCGGGCAGATGCTTGTTGATCGATGAGATGGTGACGATCGAGCCGCGCCGTTCCAGCAGGCTGGGCAGGGCCGCACGGGTGACCCAGATCGCGCTGAACAGATTCAGGTCGAACAGCTCGCGCCACTGCGCGTCATCGACCTCGAGGAATCCGCCCAACTCCAGGCGCGCGGCGTTCACCGCGCCGACGTTGTTGATCACGATATCGAAGCCGCCCAGTTCTTCGAGGGCGGCATCGATCAACCGAGTCGCGCCCTCGGAAGTGGAGAGGTCGACGGGAACGGCCGCGACACTGGCCTTTTCGAGCTCGGGGGTGATGGTGCGCGCGGCGCCGACCACCCGGACACCTTCGGCGGTCAACGCCTCCGCCACCGCGAGGCCGATGCCGCGACTGGCGCCGGTGACGACGGCGGTCTTGCCGGACAGTTCGAGATCCATGAGGGAACCTTTCTTTCTTGAACTACAGGTCAACAATGTGGGCAGCAAGCGGGCCGACGGTCGGGCATCGGAATTCAGAGGCTGGTCAAAGCGGTATCGATGACGCGATGCAACGTGGGCGCATCGTAGGTCTTGGCCATCACTCGCAGGCCGACGATGGTGTTCATCAAGAATTCGGCCGCCGCCCGAGGGTCGGCCCCGGCGCGCACGTCACCGTCGCGCCGCCCCTGATCGATGCGAGCCTCCAACGCTCCGATCACACGGTCCTGCATGGCGCGGACCGCGCGGGTGATCTCCGGGTCGTGTCCGCCCAGTTCCATGGCGGTGTTCACCGCCAAGCAGCCGCGCCGAACCGGCTGGGCCAGGTCGGAATCCACCAGACCGCACAGGAACGTGGCCAGACAGTCGCGAGTGGAACCCGGGCGGGACAGGATCTCGGCGGCCAGCTCGGCACCGAGCCGGTCGTAGCGATCCAAAGCCTGGTCGAACAACGCGCGTTTGCTACCGAAAGCGTGGTAGAGACTCCCCTTGCCGACCCCGGTGGCCTCGGCCAGCTGCGCGGGCGAGGTGTTGGCGTACCCATGGGTCCAGAACGCCTCCATGGCCCGCTCCACCACCGTGTCCGGATCGAAGTTGCGCGGCCTGCCCATGATTTGAACCGTAATAGTTTTCGACCGGCAGGTCAAGAAAGCGTGTGATTCGGCGCCTCTCCGGCCCGCCTGCCGGGCATCGGCCATGAGATCGGGGCGATCCTAAAGCTTCCGATCGATTCGTCGCGGCTCGATACTTCCGGCATGCATGCGACGACCACCGGCGGCCGGATCAGGCCGCACGGTGGTGCGGGACAGGCGCCGAGTTGAGGCACTCACCGCAATCCTCGGTCACCCGCCCACCGGTCATCCGCGATCGGGCTGCCGCTCTCTGGTGCTGCCTGGGGGCGGGCTTCGCGACGCTGCTCGACTCCGCGGCGGTCGCTTTCACGGCGCCGGACGTGCGGTCGACGCTCGGTCTGGCGAACTCGGACGTGCAGTGGTACCTGGCGTCGTACTCGCTGACCTTCGGCCTCGGGCTCGCCCCCGCCGGGCGGCTCGGCGACGCGTACGGCCGCCGCAACCTGTTCGTCGCCGGACTCGGGCTTTTCCTCGTGGGCGCCGTCGTCTCCGCGTTCGCCCCCGGCGCGTGGCCGCTGATCGCGGGCCGGTTGGTGCAGGGCTTCGGCGCGGGGGTGATCAGCGCGCAGGTGCTCGGCGTCATCCAGGACGTCTTCACCGGAGCCGCCCGCCTGCGCGCTCTCGCTGCGTACACCACCGCGGGCGCGCTGGCCGCGATCGCCGGGCCGGTCCTCGCCGGAACGGCACTCTGGATGCTGCCGCCGGATCTGGGCTGGCGCGCCGTACTGGTGCTGCCCGTGCCGTTCACGCTCGCGACGGTCGCGCTCGGCCTCCGCGGGCTCCCTCGCGACGTCCGTGGGCGCCGCTCGACCGATCTGGACCTCCCAGGGATCGCGGCGCTCGGGCTGCTCGTCGTCATCGTCACGATCCCCGTCATCGATCCAGGTCTCCCCGCCCCAGCGGTCGCCGCCATCGTCGTCGCGAGCGGCCTTCTCGTCATCGGACTGGCCCTCTGGGAGCGCGCATACGCCCGCCGCGGCCGTCTGCCGCTGTTCGCGCCGCCGTTGATGCGTTCCCGGGGCTACGTCACGGGAAATGTGGTGGCGCTGCTGTGGTTCGGATCGATGCTCGCGTTCACCACGGTGAAGACGGTGTACTTCCTCCAGGTCCACAAGATCCCCGCACTGGTGGTCGCGCTGGCACTGATTCCCTCCGCGCTGGCCCGGATCTTCGCGGCGCGTTGGGGGCAACGGCTTTTCGCGGTGCACGGGTCCGTGGTCGTAGCCTACGGGCTCGTCGTCCAAACCGCCTGCATGGCGGCGACCGCCGCCACGACACTGTTCCTGGACGGGTGGATTCTGTTCCTCGTGCTGGCCGCGATCCAAGTCGCCTGCGGTCTCACCAGCGGCGTGGTGGAGCCGCCGCTGCGGGCGGTGACACTGGCGTTCTCACCCTCGTCGTTGCACGGGGTGGCCGCGTCCTTCCTGCAGTTGACGCAGCGGCTGTCGGCCACGTTCTGCATCGCCATGACCACCGGTGTACTACTGGCATTCGGTGGAACCGCGTCGTCGGCGTCACTTGGCTGGGCGGTGCTGCTGTGCTTCGCGGCCTCGGCCCTGGCGACAGTGGCGGCGTTCGCGCCCGACTTCCGCACCGGCGCGAATACGCCGCAGACATCGATGGTTTCGACACACGCGCGATGACTCGCCCGCGCCTCCACGCGGGTCGATGCATCGGAATCGCGGTGAGCGCAACCAGTGTCGGGTGATCGTGCGCCTCGCTAACGTTCTCCCGTCGGACGCTGTTGTGGAGGAGTACGCGGTGACCACTGATTCGATTGTCGACGTCGATACCTCGCTACACCCGCTCGACGACCCGGTGCGGGCGTCGCTGCGTGGCGAACACCGCCGGTTCGCCGGCTGGGTGGGCCGGATCGGCCGCTACGACCCGGAGGTCGCCAGGTTCGTCGGCCACCCGCCGGTGCTGGACGAACGAGACTGGGCCGACCTGGCCACACTTCTCGGGCCGGGCGGCAGCACCGCGTTGCGCGGCTACGGCCACGTGCCGCCCGACGGCTGGACGGTCCTGAACCACATGGACTCGGTACAGATGGACGGCACCGCCCTGCGCGTCGCCCACGACCCGGAACTGGAACGGCTCACCGCGGCGGCCGTGCCCGAGATCCTCGAGCTGATCGCTCGCACCCAACCCGGCCCATTCGCTCCGCGGACCATCGAGATGGGCACCTATCTGGGGCTGCGGGTCGACGGCAGACTGGTGGCGATGGCCGGGGAGCGCATGCACCCGCCGGGCTGGACCGAGATCAGCGCCGTGTGCACCGACGGCGGATTCCGTGGCCGCGGCTTCGCTACGCGCCTGGTCCGCGCGGTCGGCGCGGGCATCCGCGCGCGGGGTGAGACACCGTTTCTGCACGCTTCCGCCGGCAATACATCGGCGATCCATTTGTACGAGACGCTGGGATTCACGCTGCGCAAACGTTCGAAATTGACTGTCGTGCAGGCCCCTGCGCAGTCGTCGCCCACGAGTGTCATGGTTTGACGCACCGCGTCGGGGGGTGATCAGTTCACGCTTTGTTAGAGATGCGTTTACAAATATTCATGTCCGGGCAGAACGTCGCGGAGGCGAATGTCTCGCGGGGCATGACTGTCTCGAATTGCTCGCGCTGCGAAGGACGACAGACCTCGGTATGCTCCCCTCGTTAGTCGAATTACGCTGCGGTCGAACACTTTTGGCGGACCGGTCGGTATGACGGCCGGGTTCGGCCGTGGCACCGAATGCCGGCGGCGTAAGCAGGGGAGTTCAGAAGTGTCGAGGTGGCACCGGGTATACGGATCACCAGGATTCACGATCCGATCGGCAGGCCTGCGACTATTTTCACCCACTGCGTGTCGTCGTTCTCTCGCACACGCTTTCCTTCGGTAGCCGACCCGGCCATTCCGCGCAGGGCCGGATTCGCGTACGCCAGAGAAGTCGTGCGGATTCCGCTCTCGATCGTGCATTTCGTTCCAGGAGCCTGTCTTGACTGATCCCTCGTCTCTTGCGCTGCCCTTCGATCGCCACGGTGCGCGAGGGTGAAGCTGTATTCGAACGAGTTCGCGGCCGACCCGCACGCCGCATACCGGCGGATGCGCAGCGATCACGGCCCGCTCGTCCCGGTCGAAGTAGCGCCGGAGGTGCCCGCGACATTGATCATCGATTACCGCACGGCATTGGACGTGCTCACCGACGCCGTGCATTTCTCGGCCGATCCCAGCGTATGGGAACAGAACGTGCCGGAAGGATGTCCGGTGCCGTGGGCGATGCGCTGGCGGCCGGACGCGTCGCGGACAGCGGGAGAGGAGCATGCTCGCTACCGGAACGCCGTCACCGGCAGCCTCGATCGCATCGACCTGCACACGCTGCGCGACACCGTGGAACGCACCGCGCTGTCGCTGATCAACGGTTTCTGCGTGGCCGGTTCGGCGGATCTGCTCAGCCAGTACGCGATCCCGCTCACCGTCAGGGTGCTGGAAGAGGTATTGGGATTCCCGCCGGAGGTCCGGCAGAACGCCTACACGGCGATGATGAGCCTGCGCGACGCCGCCGACGCGGCCTCGGCGGAGGCGAGCCATCGAACGCTCGCCGCGGCGATGCTCGAGGTGATCTCGGCCAAACGCGCGGCGCCCGCGGCGGATGTGGCGTCCTGGCTGGTACAGCATCCGGCTCGGTTGAGCGAAACCGAACTCGTGCAGCAGATGGCCTCGTTGTACACCACGGGCGCCGAACCGACGTGGAACCTCATCGCGGTCACCGTGCTGTTGCTGGTGACCGATGAACGATTCGGCGGCGAACTGCTCGGCGGAGCGCTGTCCACCCGGGACGCCATCGACGAGGTGCTGTTCACCGATCCTCCCACTGCGAATTCCTGCGTGCGATACCCGAACCAGCCGCAGATCGTCGGGAATGTGTGGCTGCCCCAGCACCAACCGGTGTTGATCGGTTTGGCGGCGTGCAACAACGATCCCGCGGCGGTGGCAGGCGAGCGCCAGGGCAACCGGTCGCACCTGGCCTGGGGCGCCGGGCCACACACCTGTCCTGCCCAGTCGGTCGCCATGGTCATCGTCCAGGAAGCGCTCGACCAACTGCTGGACGCCCTTCCGGAGATCCGGCTGTCGGTCCCCGCCGACGAACTGGAGTGGCTGCCGAGCTCCTTCCACCGCGCACCGGCGGCCGTTCCGGTGACCTTTCCGGCGTCTCCGCCCCTGGCGTTCGTTTGACAGCGATGGGGCGGGTCGCGGTGCGAGGCAACGCACCTCGACTATCCACCGAGCGTCTAAAACAATTAGCCAGTTGTAAAATACTGGCCTAATCTGGGTATGTGGCGACACACCGCACACCTGATCCCGCTCACCGCGTCCGCGACGCCGAACGCACCAAACGCTGCCTGCTCGAGGCGGCTTTGGAGGAGTTCGCCGCCAAGGGCTACGCCGGTGCCCGGGTGGGTGACATCGCCCAGCGGGCCGGTGTCAACAAGCAGTTGATCACCTACTACTTCGGCGGCAAGGAAGGTCTCTACCGGGCGCTCCAGCAGAACTGGCTGGAGCGTGAGGCCGCCTTCAGCGATCCGGCGCTGCCGTTGGCGGAGGTGGTCACGAACTATCTCCGCGATGGTCTGCGCGACCCCCGCGGCATCCGCTTGCTCATGTGGCGGGGATTGTCCGATGCCGCGCCGACCGGTACGCACCCGATCTCCGAGACCGACATCGCCGAGACCAGGCGCCGGCAAGAGCGCGGCGAGGTCGCCGCCGACCTCGACCCGGCCGCGTTCCAGCTCGCGGTGATGGGGATGGTCATCGCCCCACTGCTGCTGCCGGTCCAGGTTCGCGAACTGTTCGGCGTGGAGGCCCGGACCGCCGAATTCGAGCAGCGCTACGGCGAACAGTTGCGCCGCATTCTCGCCCATCTCACCGATTCCCGTTCCGAAGGAGATATTTCATGACCTACCTCGTCACCGGCGTTCGCGGCATCGTCGGCCGGACCGTCGTCGACCAGCTGCGCGCGGCCGGAAAACCGGTGCGCGCGGCCAGCTCTCGTCCCGCCGAGACCACCGTGCCGGACGATGTCGAACTCGTCGGACTCGACCTGACCGACCCGGAATCGGTCACCGCCGCGCTCGCGGGCGTGGACAAGGTCTTCTGCTACGCCGCCGCGGAAGGCATCGGCAACTTCATCGACGCCGCCGAGGCCGCTGGTGTCGCCCACGTCGTGCTGCTGTCGTCCATCGCGGCGGAGAACGACCAGAACCCCATCGGCGCAAGGCATCTCGCGGTCGAGAACCCGCTGCGAGCATCCGGCCTGCCGCTGACCGTCCTGCGGCCGGGAGCCTTCGCCGCCAACGCCCGCACCTGGTTTCCCACCATCAGGGCCGAGCGCGTCGTCCGCGTCCCCTTCCCCGACCTGCACCTGACCCCCATCCATGAGGCCGATATCGCCGACGCGGCCATCGCGGCGCTCGACGACTCCTCCCACGCGGGCAAGACCTACCCGCTCACCGGCCCCGAATCCCTGTCGCACCACCAGCAGGTCGCCGCCATCGCCGCCGCCCTGGGCGAGCCGGTCCAACTGATCGAACTGACCTATGAGGAAGCAGCCGACGTCTACTACCGCCCCGTCCTCGACATGTGGGCGAAGGCCGGCTCGGAACCGAGCCCGGTCGGCCTCACTTCCGAGTCGGTCACCGGCACACCCGCCCGCACCTTCGCCCAATGGGCCGTAGACCACGTGGACGACTACCGCTGACCGCCCACTCCTCCCCGACCGGCGATCCACCCCGGCCAGCCCAACCCTTCAACCCCCTCTGACCAGCCGATTAGCACCCCTCCAGCCTCGTGCGGTAATCTCTTCGAGCGCCCGCACAGCGGACGCAACGGGCTGTGGCGCAGTTTGGTAGCGCACTTGACTGGGGGTCAAGTGGTCGCAGGTTCAAATCCTGTCAGCCCGACACAGGAAACCCCTTCCGACCAGCGTCGGAAGGGGTTTTCTCGTTCATCGGCATGGGGCCGGATTCGACCCGAGCCAGTCAAAATCTCATACTTTCGCCCTCGTCGCCGCGGGCCCAGCGTTCCAGGACGTCCCGATGGACCGGCACCGGCATGCGCCTGCACGACGTGTTCGCCGTGGCGGACCACGATCGCGGCAATCCTAGAATCAATCAACGGATTTCAGGCGCGGAACACTAGCGCTCAACACGTCCCTAGTGTGGGGCGTGTCCGAGTATCGACCTTGCTTTAGGTACAGCACACCGACAACTGGTCGAGGCGCTCACTGATTTTGTCGATCGGTGCCTTCTGCGATCCACGCCGCGATCTGAGCGCGGGAGGTGAATCCGAGCTTGGTGAGGATGTGCTCGACGTGGCCCTGGGCGGTGCGTTGAGAGATCACCAGTTCGGCGGCGATCTGTTGTTGGTGCGGCCTTGGGCGATAAGCTCTGCGACCTGGCGTTCACGTCTGGTCAGTGCCACGCCTGGCCCTGACGCGGACCACCATCCGCTAAACCACGCATTCGGACTTGACCTCTTTCCCGGTGCTGAACGGTCCACCGGAAGCTGGTGCCTGGTGAACGCTGATGCGACCGTTCGTTCCAGGACCGCGCGCGTGGTCGGCCGGCGACCGGTGACACGCTGTCTTGCGGCGGTCACAACTCGGGAAGCCGGAAGACCGGACGTGACTCCGGTCAGGCCGTTACTCGTCGGCCTCGCAGGGGCACGTCCAAGCGGCTGGCCAGTTCGGGGAGGCTGATGCCGTAGGTGTCGCGCACGACGACTGCGTCGGGTTCGATGTCGAAGACCGCGAGGTCGGTGTAAACCCTTGACACGCAGGCGACTCCGGTGAGGGGGTAGGTGCAGGCCGGAACCAGTTTCGGGGTGCCGTCTTTGGTGAACAGCGTCATCATCACGAAGATCTGTTTGGCTCCGATGGCCAGATCCATCGCGCCGCCCACCGCGGGGATGGCGTCGGGTGCGCCGGTGTGCCAGTTCGCCAGGTCACCGGTCGCGGAGACCTGGAAGGCGCCGAGCACGCACACATCCAAATGCCCGCCGCGCATCATGGCGAAGGAGTCGGCGTGGTGGAAGTAGGCGCTTCCGGGGAGCTCGGTGACGGGGATCTTGCCCGCGTTGGTGAGGTCTGGATCGATGTCGTCACCCACCGCTGCGGGGCCCATGTTCAGCATGCCGTTCTCGGTGTGCAGCACCACCCCGGAACTGGCCGAGAGATGATCGGCGACGGTGGTGGGCTGGCCGATGCCGAGGTTGACATACGCGCCGGGCGGGATGTCCTCGGCGATCAGGGCCGCGATCTGATCCTTGCTGAGCGGGCCGGTGTTCATACCGCGACCACCTTGTCGACGTAGATGCTGGGGGTGACGACCGCTTCGGGATCCAGGGCGCCGGTTTCGACGATCTCTTGGACTTGGACGATGGTCGTGGTGGCGGCGGTCGCCATGACCGGGCCGAAGTTGCGGGCGGTCTTGCGGTAGACCAGATTGCCCATTCGATCCGATCGGTAGGCGCCGATGAGGGCGACGTCCCCGCGCAGTGGATACTCCAGAACGTAAGTGCGGCCGTCGATCTCGCGGGTCTCCTTACCTGCGGCGAGTTGGGTGCCGACGCCGGTGGGGCAGAAGAACGCGCCGATCCCCGCGCCCGCCGCGCGGATGCGTTCGGCGAGGTTACCCTGCGGCACGACCTCGAGCTCGATCTGTCCAGCCCGGTAGAGGCGGTCGAAGACCCACGAGTCGGACTGACGGGGGAATGAGCAGATCACCTTGCGCACCCGTTTGGCGGCCAGCAGCGCGGCGAGGCCGGTGTCGCCGTTGCCCGCGTTGTTCGACACCACCGTCAGATCGGTCGCGCCCTGGTCGATGAGTGCTTCGATGAGTTGCACGGGCATCCCCGCCATACCGAAACCACCGACGAGAACGGTGCTGCCGTCGGCGATTCCGGCGACCGCCGCCGCGGTCGTCCCACAGATGTCCACCATCACCACACCCCCCGCACGTTCTCGAGCACGACCGCCAATCCCTGACCGACACCGATGCAGATCGCCGCCACACCCCACCGGCCACCGGACTCGACGAGACGGTGCGCCAAAGTGCCCACGATCCGCGCGCCCGAAGCACCCAGCGGATGCCCGATCGCGATCGCGCCGCCCTTGGCATTGACGATCTCCGGATCGGCCAGTCCCTGCGCGAGCCAGGCATCGACACAAGCCAGCGACTGCACCGCGAAAGCCTCGTTCAGTTCCACCGCCGACACATCAGCCCAGCCGATCCCCGCGCGAGCCAGCGCGCGATTGGCCGCCTCCACCGGTGCGTAACCGAAATCCTGCGGATCCAGCGCATACGTCCCCCGGCCAGCGATCCGAGCCAGCGGATCGATACCCAAACCGGCTGAGTCGCTCGCGAGCAGGACCGCAGCGGCGCCGTCGTTGAGCGGGGAAGCGTTCCCGGCGGTGATCGACCCATCCTCCCGGAACGCCGGTTTCAATCCGGCCAGCTTCTCGGCAGTGGAGCCGGGACGGATGCCCTCGTCGCGGGCCAGGCCACCGACCGCGATCACGAGGTTGTCGTAGAAACCCGCATCCCACGCCGCGTCCGCCAAAAGGTGTGAGCGGGCGGCGAACCCGTCCTGGCGGGCACGGGAGATCCCGAACCGCTGCGCGAGCTGTTCGTTGCACTCACCCAGCGACACCGTCCACTCCGCAGGCATCCTGTCGTTGACCAGCCGCCAGCCCAGCGTGGTCGAGACCGCGGTGACGTTCCCGGCAGGAAAGGCCCGCGAAGGCTTCGGCAGCACCCACGGCGCCCGCGTCATCGACTCCACTCCCCCGGCCACCACCGCCTCCGCGTCACCGGCCTCGATGATCCGCGAGGCACTCATCACCGCATCCAAAGACGAGCCGCACAACCGGTTCACCGTGGTCGCCGGCACCCCGGTCGGCAGCCCGGCCAGCAGCACCGCCATCCGACCGACGTTGCGATTGTCCTCACCGGCCTGATTCGCACACCCCCAGACCACCTCCCCCACCGCATAAGGCGACAGGTGCGGTGCTTTGGCCAGCACACCCGACAGGGCCGCGGCGGCCAAATCATCGGGGCGCTGATCGGCCAGCGCACCCCCGAAACGCCCGAACGGCGTGCGCGCCGCGGCATAGACGAAGGAATCGGTCACGCCTCGACGCTAGACACGCAGATTGATGCAGTCCAATACTCATTTCGGGTGAATTGATAAGTAGCAGCGATAGGATGGCTGTGTGGACTTCGACCTGCGGACCCTGCGCTATTTCCTCGCCCTCGCCGACGAGCGTCATTTCGGCCGAGCCGCAGCTCGCGTCCACATCGCCCAACCCGCCCTGTCCCAACAGATCAAACAACTCGAAACCCAACTCGGAATCCAGCTGTTCGACCGCTCGACCCGCCGCGTCGAGATCACCCCCGCGGGCGAACGCTTCACCGAACACGCCCGGCGGATCGAGGCGGCATGCGCACGCGCCACCGACGACATGGCGGCATTCGCCCGCGGCAGCGCAGGCCGCGTCTCGGTCGGCTTCATCGGCACCGCCACCTACGACGTCCTCCCCCGCCTGACCCGGATGGTCCGCACCGAACTCCCCGACATCGACCTGCGAGTGCGCGGCGAACTGCTGTCCCCGCAACTGCTCGACGGCCTGGCCACCGGCGAATACGACCTGGCACTGGTCCGACCCCAACCGAGCTCCGAACCGGGACCAGCCCGAGGACTCCACCACCTGCTCGCACGGAGCCCCGACGCGCCGAACATCGTGCTCGAAACACTGCGCACCGAACACCTTCTCGCCGTCCTCCCCGTCAACCACCCACTAGCCCACACCGATCCGGTCGATCTCGCCGCCCTGGACGGCGAAACCTTCATCACCCACCCCTCCGGCGACCGATCCACCATGCACCACCTGGTGCTCGACGCATGCGCCCGCGCCGGATTCCGGCCCCCCGTCCTGGAAGTCAGCGAAACCGCCACCCTCGCCGTCTCCGTAGCCGCCGGCCTCGGCGTCGCCCTCGCCCCCGAACCCGTCCGCAGCCTAGGACTGGACGGCGTCACCTACCGACCACTCCGGCAGCCGGAAACGGTCGATCTCATGCTGGCCCACCGAGAATCAAAAAACTCGCCCGGCGTGGCAACTGTCGCGGCGCTGGTCCGAGCCGCAGCGCACGCTACCTAGCAGGCCCACCCCGCTACGGCACTGGTTGGACACCGACGTACCCGTGGCAAAGTGGCCTCGGTAGACAGATTGATCTGGTGAGCGGTGCATCGATCAGTCTCGATCGGATAGGCGCGTCGCGGGCCACTACGCCGAATTTCGGGGATCGGCGCTGACCGCGAAGACTGGGAACCGGTCCTCCCATGGATGGGGCTGGAATCGAACGCGCACGGACCGACCCGGCGACGAGGGGATCTCCCCTTCCAGGGAGGTGTAGACCCACGGGCCCTCGTCGAGCGCCACGATCGCGATCGTCAGTGGCACCAACCTACCTGGCCGATCGGACGAGGCTTGGTCGACAACCCGCCACGACACGACCGAACCCGCACCCGACGACGGCACACGCTCGAGCTCGCCGGATCCACAGGACGAACACCCAGACGTGATCGGCGCGAGCAGCTTGGCGCACCGCACGCAACGGTGAATCATCAACACGTCATCCGCGCACAGCCCGCTGTCGTCGCCGAGGCACTTCGCAGTTTTCTCCAGGTCAGGCGGGTACATACGGGCCTCCACGAGAGGGTGCTGACAGGTTCCGCTCCAGCCTGCGATGGAAAGACGCGCCCGGCGACGGTCGAATGACCCGCGGTATACCTATTTCCCGCCTCAACCGACCGGCGCGGCGGAAAACCCCCTGTCAGCCACAGGGCCTGGACAGGCCACACTGCATTCACGCTCCGCACCAGCCCGCGGCATCTCTGACAACCTCGCTCGCTGTTCGGCACCTGATTCCAGCGCCACAACCTCAGTGCTCGCGCAACCTGCGGGTACCCGCCGACGAATCGGCACACACCCGACATCTGCTGCCAAGGCCACGGACACGTCGCAGGTACTGCAAGCCGGTAAGACTGCCGGACGTTCCCGGTTCGATAGTGATCTCAGCTGTTGTAGGAACAACTCCGGGCGTGGCCGGTCACCCCTTGACCTATTCGAGGAGGCGGCGTCCGGGTGATCTCCGATCGCGGCGCACCGCAACTCGCGATGGTGCGGTGTTCTTCACCGTCCGATCGACCTTCTGCACACCCGTGTGCACGGTTGCCCATCTGGGTCCGTGATGCGACACGGACCGCAGAGGGCCTCCCCCGTCCCCGGCCCGCGGCCGGGGCACGGAAGGCCGCCGACAGCTCAAGGCTCCACGGTCACCTTGATGGCCGCGCCGTTCTTGACGATCGAGAATGCGTCCAGCACGTTTTCGAGGGGGATGCGATGGGTGATGAGGTCTTTCACCGGCACTTGCCCTGAGGAGATGTATTCGAGTGCGCGCTTGTTGTGTTCGGGTGCGGACCCGTTGGCTCCGTGGATGTGCAGTTGGCGCCGCGAGTGCGGCGCGTTCCGCCTCCCCAAAAATACAGCGGTGGCTGAATCCCGCACTGCGACAACATCGCACGGCAATAGACCATGCCGACGTAGCACCGACTCGTTGCAGAGCCCTCAGCCCGGTCGCCGGCCCACGCCACCACACTCAGGTGGCGAATTCATGTCCGCTCCATCGAGCCGGAAGTCGGACACAGAGGGTCAGGTAACCGTCAATAGATATCGCATGTGATATGCATCACATGCAATCAGCAAATTCGCTGGTTGGGCGACGAAGCCATGGCAGACCTGCGGCTTTTGATAGAAAAGTCCCCACTTGCCCTGTGCATAGTTAATCGTCTGTGCTTGAATTGTGACCAAGCCGACATCAAACGTTGGCCACCCGGCACCGCGGTCAGCCCCGTGATGACGGGATGGTAGCCGCGCGAATGCGTGACGCCGGAGAGTTGAGCATCCGACAACAGAAGACCGCTCCATCGGCGAGCCTCAGCGGCTCTCTCCAAGGGTCCGTGCAGCCCTACGCGCTGTCGGAATCCGATCCTTCCGTACAAGAGATCGATGCACAATGTCTGACTGCCGACATCTATACCAGCGCTGCGGCGCGAATCGCGAACGCATCGGCGTCGCCCTCGGCGCCACGGGCATGGTAGCCGTGGCCGCACCTACCGCACATGCAGCCGACCGAGCATGTAGCTATTCAATACGCACAGCGAGGGGCATCGGCACATTCGAGTACCGGTAGATCGAAATCTGATGCGGTGCATCAATTTTACCAAGGTGAGCCAGGAGCCGTGATACGTCACAACCAGTCACCGCCCACAGCAACGCTCGCGATATACGGATCCGACTTGTGGTGATCCGAGCGCACCATCCAGAAGCGCAGGTTCAGAAAAACAACGACAACCGTCACCTTAGGAGCTGACAGTGCACAAGAAGGCCGAACAGGCACTCCATCAGGATTTCCACCGCTGGACCGCGCTGGTCGACCGGGCCGCACACGCGGAAAACGAAGTCGAGCGCGAGAACCCCGCCTTGGCTGCGGCAGAGCTGCAAGAGAAGTGGATCCGCACGGCCCCCGAAGGCTGGCGAACACTGCACAGCCAATGGTGCGACAGAATCGACCCGACGCGACCAGCCGATGCTGGAATACGCTCCACCTCGGGTCAGATCGCCGACTCGAACTGCGCATGCGCATTGTCGAGGCCGCTCCGAACTCGAGCAATCTCGCACCGATGACCCCTCAGGCAGGCTCGTCAGCGAGTCGCCGTGCCACGCACGTCACGCGACAGTTCGCCGTACATGGCACGGCCGAAGCGCGATAGCGTCGCCGGATCCTGAGCGTGTCGATCCAGCTCGCCTGGACGTCACCGATTCGCATGGTTGTTCGCAGCTACGTGGACATGGACACAGTCGCTCGTAACCGACGACTGATCGGCTCGGTCTCGATAGCGCTACACAACCGGTTCCGATCCTCTTCGCGCATTTACTGGCGGGAGAACAATGGACGAGAACATCAACACAACAACGAACAGATTCTGCTCACGATGCAGAAGAGCGCTGCTATCGGCAGCGGATCAGCGTCGACGCCTGCACACATACTGTCTCGAGTTCGCGGCACATCCTCTTGCTCGAATGACCCCAGCCGACTGGAGGGCGGTGGCCGGTTGGCTCGATCCGTACCGATCCCAGCTAATGGGAAATATGGGGTCGGAGTAGTCCAGCCGATAGCCGATAGCCGATAGCCGATAGCCGATAGCCGATAGCCGATAGCCGATAGCCGATAGCCGACGATAGCGTTCTGGACCGTGTATCCGACGGCTCCTGACCCTCGGTAGGGATATGCGCGGATCGAGGTGGTGCGCGCGGCGGGTTCGGCAGTGCGGATCGAGGCTGCTACCGGTGAGGATCCGGTGGCGTGTTCCGGCTGCGGGGTGCTCCGGGCGGGTTCACAGCCGTTACCGGCGGCGGTTGTCGGACATCGCGATAACCAGTCGCGAGGTGATCATCGGGTTGCGGGTGCGCAGATCGGAGTGAGCGTGAGTAATGCATAGAGCGTGCGCCACACTCGTGACTAGGTTGTCGAACATGGATAACGACGGACCCAGCCGTACAGCGCTCATCACCGCGTACGCCCGCGCCTATCACCAGATCGCTGACCGACCACAAATCTTCACCGACCCCCTGGCGGCACGTCTACTCGGCGTCACCGCAGAGGACCTGGCCGAAAAGGGGACACCCACAACCGATCACCACCGTGACGGGGTCAGCGATCGGCCCCGCCGACTGTTCTTCGCCGCCCGCGCGCGCTTCGCCGAGGAGGCCGTGGCCGCGGCCATCGCCGCCGGTGTGCGGCAGGTCGTGATCCTCGGCGCCGGTCTGGACACCTTCGCCTACCGCAATCCGCGCCCGGACTTGCGTGTCTTCGAGGTCGACCACCCCGCCACCCAAGCGTGGAAACGCGAACGCCTCACTACCGCCGGAATCGACCGCCCCGAGACGTTGACCTTCGTGCCGGTCGATTTCGAAACCCAGACGCTGGCAGCGGCGTTGGAATCCACCGGATTCGAACGGACGGACCCGGCCGTCTTCGTGTGGCTCGGCGTCGTCTTCTATCTGACTCCCGACGCCGCCCACGCCACTCTCGAATACATCGCCGGTCAGGCCCAGCCGGTCGAGGTGGTCTTCGACTACCTGCAGCCCGCGGACACCGATGACGACCGTGCGCACCAGCAGGCCCGCGCCGATCGGCTGGCCGGCCTCGGTGAACCCGTGTTCAGCTACTTCACGCCCGACGACCTCGCCGCACAGCTGCGCGCCCTCGGCTTCACCGACCTCGAAGACCACTCCGCCCCCGACCTCATCGCCGGCTACCTCGAAGGATCCGAAAATTTCGAGGGCGAACCGCCCCCCGCACTGCGCGCGATCCGCATACTGCGCGCGAGCCGCTGAGTTCGTCTGCCGCGGTTGCGGCCGCCGGACCAGCGCCTACCACACTGTCGCTCATGCCTCTAAAATAGAGGCATGAGCGACAGTGTGGTTCTCTCCTTCTGGCAAGCCGACCGCTCGCAGGACCTCGCACAGCATCTTGCGGACGACGCGATCTTCACCAGCCCGGTCGCCGACTATCACGGGCGCGAGGACGCCACACACGTGCTGGGACTGATCTCGACAGTGCTCGGTGGTATCACCGAGACGAACCAGTGGAGAGCCGAACGGGACGGGGTTTTCGCGTTCACCGCACAGGTCGAGGATCACCACTTGCAGGGCATGCTGCGCGAGGAACGCGACGCCTCCGATCGGATCACACACGTCACGTTGTTCCTGCGTCCGTTGGGAACCCTGCGCATCGCGATCGCGGAAATGGCACGGCGGCTGCAGGATTCACCTCTGCCCAGCCAGGCCGGATAGCCATGCCCACCGACGCGCCACGACCCGGACATCCCGTCCGCGGCTCCTCGACCGGCCGCCCGATCATGGCCCTGTTCGACCTGATCGGGCGGCGGTGGACCCTGCGAGTGATCTGGGAACTCGACAGAGCCGCACACCCACCGACCTTCCGCGAACTGCGTACGGCATGCGGCGAAATCTCCTCGAGCGTGCTGACCCGTCGGCTCCATGAACTCACGGCGGCCGGCATCGTCGACCACGTGAACGGCTACTCGCTGACACCGATCGGACAACGACTCATCCACAGCTTGCAACCGATCACCGCATGGGCCCAAGACTGGGACCGCCAACTTCACTAGCCGCCATGGTCAAACCATCCCGCGAGTACTATGTGTGCGAGCGAATCCGGCGAGTCCGGCGGCGAACGAGTCGAACATCGGCTCGAAAAGGCGTCGCATCACCAATGATTCGACCGGGCGCAGCGCCGGCGCCGGGTCGAGGTGTACCTGCCAGACCATGCGGCAGCGGCCGGGGCCGAGCGGCTCGAAGGTGATGTCTTCGATCATTCGGCGCGCCAGCGGGATCGACATGGCATCGGCGGAGAACGTGAAACGGGCGGCGGGCTCCCAGGCCAGGAATCGTTCGCGCACCGTGATCCAGCGCAAGTGAATGTCGCGGATCGTTCCCACGTCATGCGCAGCATTTCCGTACCAGGTGGTGGCCCGGTACCCGTCGGCCCACTCCCCTTGGCCTTCCCCGGTGGCGAGAATGTCGAAGGTTCGCTGCGCCGATGCGTCCACGATACGTTCGCTGAGTAGGTGGCGGCGCATCGAAGAGATATCGCGCAGGCTGCTGGGACGCAGGGCGTACATGGTCATTTCGCGGCGACCAATCCACGGGTCAGGCGAATCGTGGTGCGGCGCGGCAGGTACCGCGGCAGACGCGTGGACACCGCGTTCGTCAGCCCGGATACCACGCTCGGCCGGGGCGTGCGACGGTCCAGTTCGCGCAGAGCGGTCGCCACCACCTGCTCCGATGTCTGCCGTCGTCCGACACTGGCGGCTTCGCCCGCCACCTCGAAGAACTCGGTATCGGTGGCGCCCGGGCACACGGCGAGCGCGGTGACGCCACTACCTTCCAGCTCGCCCCACAACGCCTCGGTGAACGAGAGCACGAACGCCTTCGTCGCGCCGTAGACGGCCATGAACGGGATCGGTTGGAACGCCGCGGTGGAGGCGATGTTGATCACCGCTCCGCGGCCGCGCCGGATCATGTCCGGCAGTGCCGCCCGGGTCAGTTCCGCGACGGCGGTGATGTTGACCGCGATCTCCTCGCGCACGCGCGCGCGGTCGTGGTCGGCGAGCGGGCCGTGGGTCGCGAAACCGGCGTTGTTGACCAGTACGTCGATCGGGTGCTCGTCCGCGCTCAGCAGGGCGGCGAGGCGCTCGACATCCGCGGGGATCGAAAGGTCCGCGGTGACGACCCGAGCCCGGATACCGAAGGTGTGTTCGAGGTCTGTCGCCAGCTCGCGCAGCCGATGCTCGCGCCTGGCGACCAGGATCAGGTCACACCGTCTTTCCGCCAAGGCCGTGGCGAATGCCGCGCCGATTCCGCTACTCGCACCGGTCACGACCGCCGTCGCGCCATCCCAGTTCTTCATGTCGCCTCCTGAAGGTGAACAGGTGTTCAGCTAGCTATACTTAACATCTGTTCAGTGATCCATGTCAAGGGAGCCTCGATGACCGATACACGCCAACGACGAGCGCGCGGAGAGGGCGAGCAGCTGCGCGCGGAGTTGGTTGCCGCCGCGATCGAGCTGCTGCTGGAACCGCAGTCGTTGCCGACGCCGTCACTGCGGGCCATCGCCCGGGCCTGCGGTGTCGCGCCCAGCGCGGTCTACATGCACTTCCCGTCTCAAGATGCGCTGAACTATGCCGTGACCGAGGAATTGTTCGGCCGGCTGCGGCATGCGCTCGACGCCGCGGACATGCCCGACGGCACCCGCGTCGACCGGCTTCGTTCGCTGATCGATGCCTATCTGACGTGGGCCGAGAATCATCCCGGCGCCTACCAGTTGCTGTTCGAACGACCCGATCCCTCGATCGAGCCCGGTACCGGGCCGGGACTGGATCTGCTGGATCGTCTGGCCGATCTGTTACCGGCCGCCGAGAAGTCCCCGGACCTCGCGCTGCGCGCGTGGTGCGCCCTGCACGGCGTGGTCTCGCTACGGATCCACAAACCAACGGCCCCTTGGACTTCGGAACCACGTGCCGACGCATGGGCAGTCGTCGCGGCCCTCGCCGGGCTACCGTGACCACCCGTGGCATCCACCCTGCGGCGCCCTGACTAGGCGGACGTTCGCGTGGGGACGATTTTCGCGACACCATCACCGTCGATATGAGGAATTTCGAGCAGTCGACGGCGGCGGATACACCGACGCGCGACGGCTACGGCGATTTTGTCAGGCCGCGGACGTGTGGCCATGCCTTGGCGAGTGCGAGGAGCTGGCGCAGCTCCGCGGTGAGATCCCTTGCCCCCGGTTGGATTTGGTGCCGCGGCGTGAGCCGGCTCGCGCGCGGGGCGTGCCCGGCAGCTTTCGTGGCGATGGCCTCGGCGACGCGACGGGCATAGATGTGCGGGTCGCCGCCGGTGGCGGCCAGATCGTCGGGGCAGTCGCTGTAGCGCTTGAGATGCAGCAGACTGTCGCGGATCTCGACCGTCATGCGGTGCAGACGGATGGCCGGGTCTGTTCGGCCGTCGAGGTCGCGCCGCGTCTCCATGACGATTTCCGGTACGGCTGCGGTGAGATCGGCCCACATCGGCTGCAAGCGGCGGCGATATCGGCTGGTGCGGTCCCATCCGACGTGGGAGACCAAGGCGCTGATCAGCGGCACCGTGACCACAGCGGGAGCGCCGACCGCCGAGAGAAGGAACCCGCACCATGCTTTCCAGCGCATTTCGGGATCGAATGGCGGTTGGCCGGTCAGGACACTGACAAGCGAATCGATCGGGTATGCGACCGCGACAATCCCCATGCCCACCGCGGTGCACAGGACCACCGTGTACAGTGCGCGTTCCTGCCAGGGGCTATCGCCCGCGGCGCGCATCTCGCGCACGCTTGCCCGGCTGACGAGCACAGCCGTCGCACCGAGCGGCAGGGAAAACGCGATCCAGATCACGACGGCAGGCCAGCCGAGGGCTTGGTCGATCAACTGGTCGGCGCGGCGGGCGGGCGTCCCTGCGATCAGGATGACAACGGTGGCGGTGAGGGTGAGCAGGTAGTAGCGCCGCTGCCTGTGCCACGTGTGGGCGGGGTCTGCGCCTGCCCACAGCTTGGCGATGCCGTAGATATTCGAGACGGCCAGCACGGTTGCTCCCAGCGAGAGCTGCCGGGCGATGTTCACCACGTCGCTGTTGTCGCCGGGCAGCAGCCGGGTCAGTGACTGTTCGAACCACGACTCCCGCAACAGGTGTTCGAGGAGAGCCGCGGCGAGCGCGCGGTTGACGAGCCGGTCGACGACGCTGTCCGGCAACAGCCACCACCGACCGATGAGCGCCAACGCGATACCTGTCAGGACGGGCCAGGTGATCGAACCCGGGATCGGGGAAGTCATCTCACCGATGCCGGTTTCGGAAGAACGTCGAGCGGAACCGGCTCGCCGACCGCTTCGGCAGCATCGCTTCGACGAGCAACAGGTCCGCGAAGGTTTCGGCGGCGCGCTCGCGCTCACTTCCGTAGTCCTGGCGGCGCAGTACGCTGCGGATGGTTTCCAGCGACAGCGAGGGCATCAATTCGCGCAACGGCAGATCGGCCGCGGCACCATCGGTACCGCTCGCAGTTCCTCCGTGGCCGAGCAACATATGACCGATCTCGTGGGCGATGATGTGATCGGCATGCCATTCGGTGTCGGCTCCGTACATGATCACGTCGTCGCCTGCACGGGCGATCCACAGGCCGCTTCCGGTGCCGCATCCGTTCTCCGAGAGTGCGCCGACATCGATCGGGCACAACGTGATCGGCCGTTCCCGGTACTCTGCCACCCGCGCGATGTACTCCGTTACGTCCCATGGGTGGGGGATCGGTACCAGGCGACCCAGCTCCTCGAATCGCGCGGCGAGATCCTCCATTACGCCTTCCCCTTGTCGATCACGTCACCTATGCCGATACCGCGATGAGCGTAGCCGCCGACCGAGCATCGTCGCGGACGCGGCTTGTCGCGCAGGCTTTCTCGCACCGACTTCGACGGATCGGCCGCGACATCATTCGTCCGGTTGACCGACCGAGAAATGCGTAGTCGATCGTGAAAGCTCGCTCATGTTGCCGAGGAGTTGCGTGAGGCCGCTATCCACGCCGCGACCTGTGTTCGCGAGGTGAAGCCCAGTTTGGTCAGCACGTGTTCGACATGGCCTTGTGCGGTGCGGGGCGAGATCACCAAGCGAGCGGCGATCTCCCTGTTGGTCAGGCCTTCGGCGACCAGTTCGGCGACTTGACGCTCGCGTTTGGTCAATTTGCTGCCCAGGGGATTTCGCGCCGAGGGTGAGGCCGGTTCACCCAGGGCGTAGGCGATCGCGGCGTCGAGATCGAGCGCGGCGCCCTCCCGGTGGGCCGCGGCGTAGGCGTGCTCGCTGATGGCTTCTCGAGTTCGGCGCTCGCACTCTTCCTGATAAGCGAGCAGCTCTGGGAATTGGGTCGGCGCGGTACCCACGGACCGGCCGATCTGTTCGGCGGCCGCGAACAAGACGACCACACGCTCGGCAGCTTCGTGGTCGGCTGCGATCCACGCCAGTGCTTGCAGGCACATGCTGAGGTTCGTGCGGTCGTCCACCTTCCTGCTCACCCGCAGTGCTCGCACGATGAGTCGAGTCGCCCGCACGGAATCTCCTCGACGCCACAACGAAATAGCCAGCGCCCACATCGCGTAGGCCTGATATACCGTCCCGCCGTGTTCTTCGATGAGCGCGAGAGAGCGTTCGAAATATTCGATGGCCCGCGCGCTGTCGTCACTAAGTCCGTGTGTGAGACCGAGAAAGGTCAGCGCGTCGACTCGGAAGAGGAGAGGGCCGCCTCGCTCGGTATACACCTGGAGGGCTTTCTCGAGATACAGGCGGGCGTCGGAGAGGTTTCCATTGAACAGTGCGAGGAGTCCATCGGCGAAGTCGATGTGTGCGCGGATCAGCGGGTCGGTCGTCCGCTCGGCGAACGCGTGCCCTTCGCGTACCAGATCGGCCACCCCTGAGACGTCGCCCTGTACTGCGGCTATGAGGGAGGTCGCGAATATCGCCGCGGCCTGGTCGACGGTGACTGTGCCGGTGCGGCGGGCCAGCAGACGCTCCAGCCAGCGACGCTCCTCGGCGAGGGAGCCGTGGGAGAACCGGAAGGGCAACAGAGCGTTGGCGATCCGGATTCCGGCTTCGGGGCTGTCGGACACGCAGAATTCCAGCGCTTGCCGCATGTTCGGCTGCTCCCGGCGCAACCGTCCGACCCACTCGAAGTCCCGAGGACTGATCAAGTCGGCATTCGCATCGATCGCCAGCTGTTCGTACCAGTCACGGTGGCGACGGCAGAGTTCGAGGTATTCGCCGGTCCGCTCCCCTTTTTCGCGGCCGTAGTCACGCACCGTGTCCAGCATCCGAAACCGCACCACCCCCGCCGACTCTTCGCGAATGAGGATCGACTTGTCGACGAGGAACGCGACCGTATCCAGAATGTTCTCCGCTGCCAGATCCTCTCCGCAGACGTATTGCGCGGCCTCGAGGTCGAAGCTGCCCGCGAAGACCGACAACTGAGCCCACACTCGTTGTTGCACCGGTGTACACAGGTCGTAGCTCCAGTCGATGCACATGCGCAATGTCTGTTGCCGCGGCGGTGCGCTCCTGCTGCCGCGAGTGAGCAAGGCGAACCGGTCGGTCAAGCGTCGCAATATCTGCTCCGGCGACATCACCCGCAACCAGGCCGTCGCCAGCTCGATCGGCAACGGCAAGCCGTCCAGCTGCCGGCAGATCCGGGCGATGGGGCGTTGGTTGTCCTCGGTGAGTTCGAACCCCGGCACGGCAGTGGCGGCCCGGTCGCTGAACAACCTCATCGCGTCATTGCGGGCCGGGTTCCTGGGTAGCCGATCCGGATCGGGGACGGCCAGCGGGTGGATCGGCAGAACCGCTTCCCCTGCGAGGCCGATCGGCTCGCGGCTCGTCGCGAGAATGCGCACTCGCTGACACGCGCGAAGCAGCGACTCCGCGAGTTCCGCCACCGCGGCCACCAGTTGCTCGCAATTGTCCAGCACGAGCAGCAGTTCGCGATCGGCGAGGAACTCGGCGAGTACGTCGCGTAACGGCCGCATCGATCGGTCCTGCAAGTTCAGCGCGCCCGCGATGACGCTCGCCAACAGCGATTCGTCAAGCAGCTCACCCAGCTCGACGAACACCACACCGTCGGCGAAGTCGCGTTGCGCAGTGGTGGCGACTTGCACCGCGAGCCGCGTCTTGCCCACTCCGCCGATCCCGGTGAGGGTCACCAACCGCGAGGTCGACAACGAGTTCGTCGCTTGCGTCAGCTCGGTTCGTCGATCGATGAAGCTGGTCAGTTCCAGCGGAAGCTTCCCCGAACCCGACGAAGCCTCCGTCGCTCGATGCTGCCGCGACCCCGTCGAAGGCAACTGCCGGCCTGGTGACTCGGCCTCGGGCTCCCCCGCGAGCGGAGTGTGCAACGCCATTTCATCGACAGGGAAACCATGACGGGTCTGCGCTTCTCGGAGTTGCTCACCCAGTTCCGCGGCGGAAGGTCGGCTGTTCGGGTCACCGGCCATGGCACGTTCGATGATGGCTCCCACGGCCTCGGGAATGCCGTGCTCGCGCAGGTCCGGTACCGGCTCGGAGGTGATTCTGAGGAACTGGGCCACCAACTGCTCGCCGTCGCGGCGTTCGAAGGCCGCATGGCCGGTGATCGCGGTGAACAAGGTGGCGCCGAGGCCGTAGACGTCCGCGGCCGGGCCGGCCGCCTCGCCGCCGATCACTTCCGGAGCAGTGAAGGCGGGCGTCCCGGTCACGATGCCCGCGCCGGTGACGAACCCGCCTCCGATATGAGCGATGCCGAAATCCACCAGCGTGGGCTCGTCGTAGTCGGTGTAGAGGATATTTCCGGGCTTGACGTCACGATGGAGCACCCCGGCGCGATGCGCCGTCTCGAGAGCCCCGGCCATCTTCACCCCCAGCCGCAGCACTTCCTCGAGTCCCAGCGGCCCGCTGCCGCGGATCCGGGCGTCCAGAGAGCCGTGCGGGTAATACGGCATGACGATGTAGGGGCGACCGTCGTCGGTGACGTCGGCGTGCAGGACATGCACGATATTGGGATGGCCGGTCAACCTGCCCGCGGCCCGCTGCTCGCGTAAGAACCGGGCCCGGTTGTCCTCGTCCAGATCGGCGGTGAGGACCTTGACCGCGACCACTCGGTCGAGCGAAGCCTGCCTGCAGCAATACACAGCGCCGAAACCACCCCGGCCGATCTCGGCGGCGTCCTCCAGCCCAGCCGCCGCCAGTTCCGCCGCGACCGAACCGGACGCGTCGCGTTGCGTCGCGAAGGGATCGGCATCGGTCATCGACTACACCGATTCACCCCATCCGAGCCCATTGGCAAACCCACCACTGCACACCTCCCGGTGACGTATCCCCAGGATATCGCCGGGACTTATCCAGCGGGTCGCGCAGTCGGACTGTCAGGGCAAACGGGTGCTGACCGCGAAGACCGGGAACCTGCCTTCCGGGGGATGGGGTTGGAATTGAACGCGCACCGACGGGCCCGCGGACGAGGGGATCTCGCCTTCGAGCGATGTGTAGACCCACGGGCCTTCGTCGAGCTCCACGATGGCGATCGTCAGCGGCACCAACCCGCCCTGCCTGTCGGTCGGGGCCCGATCCACTACCCGCCATGACACGACGGAACCCGCACCCGACGACGGCACACTTTCGAGGTCGTCGGATCCGCAGGACGAGCACCCGGACGTTATCGGCGCGAGCAACTTCTCGCACCGCATGCAGCGGTAGATCATCAACATGTCGTCCGCGCGCAGCGCACTGCCACCTCCGACGACGTTCGAAGTGTGCTCGACCTGGTTCGTGTGCATACGGGCCTCCCCGAGGCGGTGCTGGCAAGTTCCGCTCCAGACTGCCCCGCTGAGCCACGTCGAGCGACGGTGAAATTACCCGGGGGTATACCTATTTTTCGCACGATCGAGGTGCCGGACCGCACACCTCCTTGATTATATCCACGGCGTGGGTATAAGTTCGTCCTCACTTAACCCACACTGTGGATATCGGAGGCATGCGCTTTCCGTATCCGCGGTTTCCCTCCCCCAGCGAACTCACCGGCACATGGACCAACCCGGGCACCAGGCCCATGCGCAGTCACGGCCACAGCACTGATGGACCCGGCTTCGAAGGAGTACTCCCATGTCGTCCCGATTCCACCTGCCGCCCGAAGACGTGCTGCGAGCCCGCGAGAAACTGGTTCTCGACCACTTCCGCGACGAAGTCCGCCAGGACTGGGACGCCACCCTGTCGACATTCCCCCACCCGCACTACGAGATCATCGCGCAGATGCTCGTCCACGACGGCGACGGCGAAGTGCGCGGCTACTATCACGACACCCGCGTCGCCTTCCCCGATCAGGACCACGAACTCATCGCGCTCCGGCACAGCCATGACGCCGTCATCGTCGAATTCTGGCTGCTCGGAACACATCTCGGATCACTCGGCAAGATTCCCCCGACCGGCTCCCGGCACCGCACGAGGATGACGGCCTACTTCGTCTTCGACGAGCACGAGAACCTGGTGACCGAACGGATCTACTTCGACCAGCTCACCATTCTCCGACAACTGGTGGGCGGACTGAACAAACGCGATCCTCGTGACCTGTGGAAGCTCGGCCGAGCCGCCGCCGGAGCCCTCGCCATGGCCGGCTCCGATCCGGACCCGCGCCTGCTGGCCACCACCCCACCCGACCTCGGCGATTGACCGCCGATACGCAGGACCCGTTACGGGCGTTCGGCCGTTCCTCCGCCGTTGTCGCGGGTTTCGATGGCCTTCACGGTCTTGTCCAGGGCCTGGCGCAGGACGCGTTTGCCGACGGTCCCGACCACGACTTCGAGGACTCGCCCTTTCAGGTTCTTGCCCTCGCGCACGATGACGACATCCACATCGGTCTTCCCGTCCGACCGGCGGTTGAAGGTGTAGGTGTGGCCCGAGTGGCCGCCCCATACGTTCGAGTCGGTGGTCGTCATGACGACCCGCTCGGGATTCGACCAGTCGTAGTGCAGGCGTTCCCAGATGCCGTGCGAGCCTTCCGTGACGTCGGCCTCACGGCGGCCCTGGTTGTGCACTTCGAGGTATTCGTCGGCGCTGTTGCCGAACACCTGTGAGCGGCCCGGCCCGAAATCGGTGAGCGCCGCTACGAACTGCTCCGGTGTCGAGTTCGTCGTCTCCTTGAAGTGGATGGTGGACATTGCCTTCTCCTTTGCTTTGGGGTGATGGGTTTCAAGCCAGGAGGTGAAAACGATCTGCGCTACGCCGGGCCTCGGCGCAATGCCGCGCCCCCGTACCACTGGCACACCAGCAACGCCATCTCGACCTCGAGCCGGTCGTCGTCTATCGGTCGACCTCGCCGCGCGATCGCTCGCGTTATCCGGTACTTCACGGAATTGAAGTGCAGGTTCATTTCCGCGGCCGCGGCCTTGTAGCTCGATCCGGTGCGCAGGAAGACCCGCAACGTCTCGCGGAGCCGCTCGTCGTTGTCGTTGTCGGAGGCCAGGTCGCCGAGTACCTCGCTCACCCAGTCCCGCGCTTCCGCCATGTCACCACCCAGCAGCGCCGCGGCGGACAGTCCCGGATCGGTCGCGGAGAAGACCGTCGGATCGTCCGTGCCGCGGGCGAGCGCGACCGCGCGCGCGGCCTGAGCGTGCCGATGGGACCGCTGGAAGCCCTCGACGCCGGCGCCGAGCGTGCCGATCGCGAAACAGGGAGCGCCGGCCCGGTCGCGTGCGAACCTGCGTACGGCGCCGACCGGGTCGGCGGGAACCGACCGGTAGGGCAGCCAGGCCCATGCGCTGACCCGATCGACGGCGGCGAACAGCGGGCGCGCCGACGCGTTCGCCGCTTCGGCCAGTTCCCGCACGAACCGCTGTATCCGGGGCAGTTCGTCACCGTCGGTGCTCAGCTCCGAATACCACAGCACCAGCGCGAGGTGATGCCAGCGCAGCGGGTAGCGGATCGACTCGGTCGCCGCGTCCACGTCGACGGCGCTCGTCTCGGTCAGCACTTCGCGGACCTGGAGTGTGCGAATGCTGTTCTGATTCTCCAACCACTGTTCCCGCTCGCCCTGGTAGGCGGCGACGACCTGCCGGGTGATCGAGTCGATGTAGTTGAACAGCGTCGTAGTGATGGTCTGCAGGGCGTCGACACGCTGCTGCGGCGTGATGTCGGCGGCCCGCACCTCCGCGAACACCAGTTCGCTCATCCGTCGCTGCCCCACCCAGTAGGCGCGAATCAGAGCATTGAGCGAAACCTCGTGCTGAGCAAGCCGTTTGGCGTATTCGATCGCCGCCGTCGGCGCCTGGACGCGCGCGACCGGGATATTGTGGCGCAGCGCCTGCAACAGTGTCTCGACATTCGCGTGCACGCTGGCCCCGAGCAGTTCCCGCGAATGCGTGTCCTCGCGCAGTTCGGCTATTTCTTCCTCGAGTTTGCGCCGGATGGCCGTGCCGATTTCCGTCACCCGCTCGTTCATCCGGGCGGCGATCCCTCCGACGTAGTCGCCGAGCTCGACTTCGCTATCGCGACGAAAAGTCGTCACACGATCATTGTAGGTACCTCGCTTCGACGCCACGGAAATATCGCGGGCGGCCCTCGAGCGAGAAGCGCGGCGAGGAACCTGCCGACGTGCTCTCTTCGCTCGGCTAGGAATTCGATCTGCTGCGAGGCACAATTAGGTCTACCGCGTTCGACAGATCACTTCGCCCATCGAGGGGGAGGAACTGACGACATGCACCGAGACGGCGAGCGCCCGAAAGGGCTTTCTGTTTCCGCGCTGGCGGCGGTGGCCAACCCGTCGTACTCGCGAATCGACACCTGGAATCTGCTCGACGACGCGTGCCGTCGGCTCGCCGATGTCAATCGGGCCGGGCTGGACGCCACCCACGAAGCCGCCCGGGTGCGGCGTCTTCTCGATCGACTCGGCACCTATGAGCGGTACTGGCTGTACCCGGGACCGGCGAGATTGGCGGCGTTCCGCGATTATCTCGCCGATCTCGCGACGGCGCGGCTCACCGACGAAGTGTCGCTGGCCGTGCGCCTGCTCTCCGAGTACGGCGACCGTGCGGCCTTGTTCGACACCTCCGCGCCGCTGGAAGATCAGGAACTCGTGGCGCGGGCCAAAGAGCAGCAGTTCTACACCGTCCTGCTCGGCGACGACGCTCCGCCCGACGCTCCCGCGGGCCTGGCGGAGAGCCTGCGGGCACTGCGCGACCCATCGGACGATGTGCAGTTCGAACTGCTCGTCGTGGCGAGCATCGAGGACGCCATCACCGCCGTCGCGTTGAACGGCGAGATTCAGGCGGCGATCATCCGGCACGACCTCCCCCTCCGTTCCAGCGACCGCGCGCCGTTGATGACCACGTTGCTCGGCGCCAACGAAGACGTGAACGTGACCGACCGCAACCACGACTGGGTCGAATGCGGCGAGTGGATCAGGAAGCTGCGACCGCATATCGACCTGTACCTGCTCACCGACGAGTCGATCGCCGCGGAGACCGAGGACGAGACGGACGTCTACGATCGCACGTTCTACCGCCTCAACGACGTCACCGACCTGTACAGCACGGTGCTCGCGGGCGTCCGCAGCCGGTTCGCCACACCGTTCTTCGATGCCTTGCGTGCCTACGCGGCCGCGCCGGTCGGCCAATTCCACGCGCTACCCGTCGCACGTGGCGCCAGCATCTTCAACTCCAAGTCGCTGCAGGACATGGGCGAGTTCTACGGCCGCAACATCTTCATGGCCGAGACGTCGTCCACCTCCGGCGGGCTGGACTCACTGCTGGACCCACACGGCACGATCAGGGCGGCGATGGACAAAGCCGCCGAGACGTGGTGCGCCGATCAGACGTACTTCGTCACCAATGGCACATCCACCGCGAACAAGATCGTCGTGCAGGCCCTGACCCGGCCGGGCGACATCGTCCTGATCGACCGCAATTGCCACAAGTCGCACCACTACGGCTTGGTGCTCGCCGGAGCGTACCCGCTGTACCTGGATGCCTACCCGCTCGCGCCGTTCGCGATCTACGGAGCCGTGTCCCTGCACACCATCAAGAAGGCACTGCTGGACCTCGAGGCGGCCGGACAACTGGACCGGGTGCGGATGCTGCTGCTGACCAACTGCACTTTCGACGGCATCGTCTACAACCCCCAGCGCGTGATGGAGGAGGTTCTGGCGATCAAGCCGGACATCTGCTTCCTGTGGGACGAGGCGTGGTACGCGTTCGCGACCGCCGTGCCGTGGGCGCGACAGCGCACCGCGATGGTTGCCGCCGAGCAACTCCGATCGATGTTGTCCTCGCCCGGGTACGCCGAGGAGTACCGCGAGTGGCGTGCGTCGATGCGGGGAGTCGACCGTGCCGAGTTGAGCGAGCGCAAGCTGCTTCCCGACCCCGAGCGTGCGCGGGTGCGCGTGTACGCGACGCATTCCACCCACAAATCGCTGTCCGCGCTTCGGCAGGCGTCGATGATCCATGTCCGCGACCAGGATTTCAAAGCTCTCGTCCGCGAGACGTTCGCCGAGGCGTTCCTGACCCACACCTCGACCTCGCCGAACCAGCAACTCCTGGCGTCGTTGGACCTGGCGCGCAGGCAGGTCGACATCGAGGGCTTCCAGCTGGTCCGCAACGTCTACGACATGGCGCTCGTGTTCCGCCACCGCGTCCGTAAGGACCGGCTGATCGGGAAGTGGTTCCGCATCCTCGACGAGGACGACCTGGTGCCCGACGAGTTCCGCCCTTCCGAAGTCATCTCCTACCGGCAGGTCAGACAGGGTCGCTTGGCGGAGTGGAACGAGGCGTGGCGGTCCGATCAGTTCGTGCTCGACCCGACCCGGGTCACCCTGTTCATCGGCAAGACCGGCATGAACGGATACGACTTCCGCGAGAAGATCCTGATGGACCGGTTCGGCATCCAGATCAACAAGACCTCGATCAACAGTGTGCTGTTGATCTTCACGATCGGCGTCACCTGGTCGAGCGTGCACTACCTGCTCGACGTGCTGCGCCGGGTCGCCACCGACTTCGAGAGAAGCCGGAGCGCGGGTGGCAGGGCCGATCGCGCCCTGCAACAGCGCCGGGTCGAGGAGATCACCAAGGATCTGCCCGCACTGCCCGATTTCAGCGAGTTCGACAGCGCTTTTCGTCCCGACGGCGCCAGCTCGTTCGGCGATATGCGTTCGGCCTTCTACGCCGGGTATGCGGAGTCCGACCGCGAACACGTCCTGCTCGGCGATGCCGGGCGACGGCTCGCCAAGGGGAAGCCCCTGGTATCGGCCACCTTCGTGGTGCCCTACCCGCCCGGCTTCCCGATACTGGTTCCGGGGCAGGTGGTCTCGACGGAGATCCTTTATTTCCTCGCCGACCTCGACGTCAAGGAAATTCACGGATACAACCCCGACCTCGGGTTGTCGGTCTTCACCGAAACCGCGCTCGCGCGGCTGGCCGCGGCTCGGCACCCGATTGCCGCGGCATCCGACGGTGTCGGCGCCGGGAAGATCGAGGGTCGGCGATCAGCCGTCGGCGGCAAGGCGGTTCAGCCACTCCCGCAGTAGATCTTGCTCCGCGCTGCTGAGGGTCGTCTGCTCGGGCAGTGCGGCGCGCAAGGCGCGGGCGGCGCCTGCCGGGCCCGCGTCTCGCACCGCCGGTTGTTGGTTGGTGACGGCGGCGACCATCGACTCCCGCAGGGTGGTCAACAAGGCCGGGTTACGCCGCTCCTCGCGCAGCGAGAGCCAGGTGAGCACTGCGCCGCGCGCCGTGGCATGGATGATCTGGGCCGCGAGTTCCTCGTCGACGCGCAGCCAGCCGCCTGCGGCGAGGCGCCGGATTCGGCCCATCAGGATCTCCATGCCGGCCTTGAAGGCAGCCGAGGTGGTACCGACGGGTTCGGTGTACATCAACGTGTACAGCGCGGGGTTGGCCAAACCGAATTCGACCGCGACGTCCCAGCCGGCTCTGAGGTCCGCGATGGGGTCCGGCGGATCGGGGTCGACGTGCTTGGTGGCGAGAAACGCGGCGAAGCCGTGCTCGGCCACCGCGTCGAGCAGCCCGTCCTTGTCGCCGAACAGCCGGTAGATGGCCGGCGGCTGCAAGCCCGCCGCATCAGCGACCGCGCGCGTGGTGACCGCGTCGCGACCCCCACGCGTCAGCAGGTCGATGGCGGCCTCGATGACCCGCTGCCGGGTCTGCTCACGGCCCGTGGCCGTGCCGGACTCGACGGTAGTTGCGTCATCGGTGCCGCGTGCGCGCGATGTCATATATCAACGATACCGCTTCCCTGGTTCCATTGTTAGTATCAGTGATACCGTTCAACTGTTTCCATTGGAACCATCGCCGCAACACAGGAGCGCATCATGATCATCGTGACCGGAGCCACCGGACAGCTGGGACGTCAGATCGTCGAGAGACTGCTGACGCGCGTGCCGGCGGACCGAGTCGGCGTCAGCGTCCGCGACCCGCGAAAAGCGCGGGCGTTCGCCGAGCGAGGGGTACGGGTACGCGAGGGAAGCTTCACCGACGCCGCCGGCCTCGCCAACGCCTTCGAGGGCGCCTCTCAGGTACTCATCGTCTCCGTCGACAAAATGGGCGAAGAGTGCGTCGAACAACACCGCACCGCGATCGAAGCGGCCGTCGCCGCGGGCGCCCGGCGCATCCTCTACACCAGCCAGATGGGAGCCAGTGCCTCGTCGCACTTCCAGGCGTGCCGTGATCACGCCGCCACCGAGGACGCACTACGCGCCTGCGGTGTGCCGTTCACGTCGCTGCGCAATGGCTTCTACGCCACCAGCGCGGCGCACTTCCTCGGCCACGCAGTGGAATCCGGTCAGCTCGAACTCCCCGCGGACGGGCCGTTCAGCTGGACCGCGCACGCCGACCTCGCCGAAGCCGCCGCCACCATCCTGGCCGACGAAGGCCGCTTCGACGGCCCCACGCCGCCGCTCACCGGAGGGCAAGCGCTCACCTTCGACGACATCGCCGGTATCGCCACCGAGATCACGGGCCGCGCCGTGACGAGGACCACGACACCCGACGATAAGTTCCGGGATGAGCTGGTGGGCCAAGGCGTTCCCGCGCAGCGGGCGGATCAGTTGCTGGGCATCTTCGCCGCCAGCCGAGTCGGCGAGTTCGCCACTGTCGACCCGACACTGGCCACCCTGCTCGGTCGCGAACCCGTCACCTTGAGTACGGTGCTGCGCGAGCAGCTCTCCCACGTTTGATGGCGTGTCGGCAGAGCGAGCCCGCAGCGATCGCCAAAAACTGCTGCGGGCCACTGTGTTCACGCGCTGGGTGACCGGCATTCGCTTCGATCCGGAGATCAGCGCGTGGCCTGCAGGATGATCGCCTTGTAGTCGGTCCACTCCGCTCGCCCGGCCAATGCGGCGGAGTCGGCGGTCGCCGCCGATTGCCAGGCTGCTGTATCCCGATACGCCATCCTCGGCGGTCCCGATTCCGCGGCCGCAGACGATGTCGCCGCCCGTGCTGATCGAGAACGCGATGCCGGGGACGACGCGCAAAGGTGTCCGCGTGGGCAATCGGAACCCGACACCTTGGTGGGATCGAACCACGAGCAGGGTGCGCTGCCGCGCACCCTGGGTGTCCTTTCGGCCCGGACCAGCGTCGATGAGTCTGGACAGCGTCATAAATGACGACAGCGGGACCGCCCCGCCACACCGACACGAAGGAGCACCCATATGACCATCGACCAGCGCTCGACCCGCCGCTTCGCCCGCGCCCTGGCGATCGCCGCAGCACCCGCCCTGCTGGGCATGGGGCTGCTGACGGCCGGCGTGGCCCAGGCCGGCCAGGACCCCAACCTACCGACCTGCTCCTGGCCCAACCTCGCATGCGGGCCGCAAACCAACCTGACTCCCGGCGGTCAGACCAACCTCACCCCCGGCAACGCGGCCAGCGCCACCAGCATCCCCGCCGACCGCACTCCTGGCGGCCCCCACCGGCCGCCTCACGTCCGGCCGATCGCGGGGTAGCGCCAGTTGATGATCACGGTGCGTACGTGCGACCCCGCCGCACTCGAGCGGGGTCGCGGCGAAGTCCGGTGACCATGTGGGTCGGGCGCTATCGCGAATCACTCAAAGAAATCACCCCGATGTTGAGATTCTTCTTCAGCAGCCCCGGGTCCATCTTTTCGGAACTGATGCCTCCGATCGTCTCGTACATACGAAAGTAGTCGAGGACGGAGATTCCAGCTACCTCACGTCGATTGTCAGGTACGCGGCCCCCCTGGAGGACAGATGCTTCGAGGTTGCTCGGATCGTTGCCGAGGCTCAGCAGGGCCAGTCGCGCAGTAGATTCACTCGCAAGCAGAGATCCGGCGCCATCGACGAACACCGCTGCTCGGGTTCCGAATTTCAACGGATGCGCGGAGCCGATCGCAATACCGGCACGTAAGTAGTCGAACCCGAAGTTGACAGTGCCGTAAGTGATTTCGGAATCATATCCTCGACGTAGAGATTCGGGAGGCTGCCCGGCAAGGTTGACGCCCACGTTCGAACCCAAAAAGTGGTACACCCGACCGGCCCATGCCGCGGTAGTAATGGCGATCTCCTCGTTCTTCGTCACGACATGAATTCCCTCGTCAGCAATGGCCCTCAAATACACCGACAAGATCAGAGCCGGAGTACTGTCACGCGGCTTCATCTCTACCATATTTCCGATATAAGCGGCCGCCGCGCCCATGATCTGGAGCTTGCTCTGCCGGTAAGACAGAACTCGGCTGGACGCTTCGCGGCCGACAGCGAAAGTCTCCATCAAGAATTCATCGAGAGTTTCTCCGGAGTCGTACCGATCGCGGAATTCGTCCGTCTTTTCGCGGAGCTCGCCGTCCGCAAGCGCTTCCATCTCCGGCGAAGTAGCCAGGACCTGATCGGCCAGGTGACTCAGACGTTCGATCATCTTTGCAGACCTTCGGCGGCGAAATGAATCCAACAGACCGAACTCGGCCGAAGGACGATTCCTGACTTCTACTCGGCGCGCATGCTCTCTCCGTTCGCGGCGTGACGCCGGGGCGGGCCTGTTGTGTACGACGACTGGAGGACGACCGCCGACAGTGCCGACTCGCGTAGGCGCATACGCGACCCGGAGCACTTGTAGTGCGGCGTCGGCCAAGGATCGACAATCCGGATAACGGTCAACGGGTTCTTTTGCCATTGCTTTCGCGATTACGCCGTCCAGCGCCGGCGGGATCGCCGGATTGATTCGACTCGGCTGTGGTGGCGGCTCGTAGATGTGAGCGTGCATGACAGCGGGATCATGGTCTCGCGGAAAAGGAACTTTTCCAGTGATCATTCGGAAGAAGCTGCAACCGAGAGAGTAGACGTCCGCTCTGCTGTCCACCTCTCCCCCGAGGATCCGCTCCGGTGCCATATAGGCCATAGTGCCGTGGACCGTCCCCGTGGCCGTGAGGTTTGTGGGACTGAGCAGATTTCGCGCTATGCCGAAATCTGAAATCCAAAGCCGCTCTACGCCGGAATCGGACTGTACGAGGAAATTAGCGGGCTTGATATCGCGATGTAGAATTCCCGCGCGGTGCGCATAGTCGAGACCGCTGGAAGCCTGTATCAGCAGGCCGACCGCCCGGTCCGGAGTCAATCCCGAGCCGCTGGCGAGTTCCTCACAGTTGACGCCGTCGATGAACCGCATAGCTATCCACGGCTGCCCACCATCGTCGCCATGGCCGAGAATATCGACGATATTGGGATGATGCAGCGTTGCCGCGAGTTCGGCTTCGAGCCGAAATCTCTCGACAGCCACACGAAATTCATCCAGTTCTTTCCGAGTTCGGCCGGGCCTGGCCTCGAGAACCTTCAATGCGACCGGCGACGATCCATCGTCATGCGCCAGGTAAACCGTCCCCTGGGCTCCCGCTCCCAGCGTTCGCTGGATCGTGAATCCGGCCAACCTGTCACCACGCTCGAGCACAATGACCGCTTCCCCTCCGATCCGCTGCACGCAAGCGGCTCTCGGACAGCCCGACCGGACAGCCGGGCTCCTTGAACTTTCCTATCACTGTCGCACCAACTACCGGATCCGGACAGCGTTATGCCCGGTTGCTCCGCCGGACTCGGGACTGACCGACCTTCCTGGGCGGGTGCTCGACAATTTTCGGGCACCGCGCCCAGAAATCTTGTCAGATGTTCAGCGGAGAGGTCGGGGGGAAGGTGACCGGCAATTCGGTCAGGGCGCGGTGGAAGGGGCCCGGTCGCCAGTCGGGGGTTCGGTTCGGCAGGTTCAGTTCGATCTCCGGCAGTGCGTCGAGGAGTTGGTCGATGGCCTCTTGCGCGATCAGGTAGGCCAGCGGACGCGC
>NZ_JBEXME010000011.1:0-134491 GCF_040610355.1 Nocardia sp. NPDC004168
CCGCTCGGTGCGGGGCGCTTGCTGGCCCTGGCGTTGATCCTCGGCGGCATCGTGCTGGCGAGGATCACGAATCCGGAGTAGAACTCCGCGCGGATTCGTTTGGCGCGCCGGTGCTTTACCGCGCGGCGCGCGCGCCCGGGGCGTCGGGCGAACCCGATCGGCGAACAGGTGGGCCGGGACGAATCGGCCGGGGTAGGTTCGTGCTGAATCGTGAAACGATCATCGGCGAAAGGACCGTGATGCCCACACGTACCGCGCGTACCGCCTGGACCGGCACCCTGCAGGAGGGTTCGGGCCAGGTCGAACTGGCCAGTTCGGGGGTCGGTAAGTACGACGTGTCGTTCCCCAAGCGCTCCGCCGAGGAGGCCGACGGCACCACCAGCCCGGAGGAACTGATCGCGGCCGCGCACTCCTCGTGCTACGCGATGGCGCTGTCGGCGCAGATCGGCAACGCGGGCGGCACCCCGGACAGCCTGGACGTCACCGCCGACGTGACCCTCGGCCCCGATCCGGCGGGCGGCTTTCGGATCACCGGGATCAAGCTGACCGTTCGCGGTCGCGTCTCCGGCATCGACGCCGACGCCTTCCAGGCCGCCGCCGAAGCCGCCAAGGCGGGCTGCCCCGTCAGCAAGGCCCTCGCCGGCGTCGACCACATCACCCTCGACGCCGCACTCGCGTAGTCCGCGCAGGCTTCGTGCCCCGCACCGGGACAGGTGCGGGGCACGAAACCGTTGGGGGCAGTCAGCGTTTGCGGAAGTAGCGCCGGGCGTGGCGGGTGTAGAGAGCCGGGATGGCGATCAGCAGGTGGGCCCAGCGGTCGCCGTAGGTCATGCGCACCGCGACGGCCAGCACCAGAAGGTAGAGCGCCGCGCGGAACCCCAACCCCGTCGCGAGGCTCGCCGGGTCGGCAGTCGAGAACGCGCGGACGGCTCGCGTGATCGCCTCGGCGCCACCCGCGACCAACGCGACGAACGCGACGCGGACGGCGTGCGGCGGTCCACCCGGGTGGACACGCGGCGAAGCGGGCCAGACGGAAAAGGCAGTGCCGGTCATGGGACCGACACTGCCTGAATGTTTCCGGACGCGAATCACTCCCCGGTAGCGGCGGCTACCGGTACCCGGGTATCGGTACGCGTCGCGAACTCGGTGAGCGCCGCGAAACCGAGAGCAAGGCAGGCCCACAGGGTCGCGGTCTCGGCCAGCGACGCCACCCGGAACTGCCACAGCAGGGTGGCCGGGAAATCCGCGCTCACCTCGTTCACGCCGGGCAGCAGGACGTAGCCGAGGGTGGTGACCAGTACGAACGCGGCGACGCCACCGATCAGCCGGAAAGTGGGCAATTGCGCGCGCAGCGCGGTGAACGCCGCCACCGCCGCACCGACCGCCACGATGCCGAGCACGACGGCCGCCACCCACAGCAGGGTGCGTTCGTTGATGGTGTCCGGGTCGCCCACCGCCGGTGGGTTGGCCGGGTACTTGAAGAAAGGCACCGCGACGATCGCGGCCCAACCGGCCACACCGAGCGTCAGCGCGAGCCGCGGCCCGGACAGCGTGGTGTGGCGCCGCGCGAAATGCGCGACCGAGGCGTAGATGGCGCCGAGAGCGAGACCGGCCAACCCCAGGGCGAGAAACTGTCCGAACTTCTGGCCGCCGCGGCTCACCAGCGGTTCTTCCTCGTCACCGTGGGAATGCCCGCCAGGAGATTCGGCGTGCTCGCCGTGAGAGTGCCCGTCAGCGGCTCCGGCGTGTTCGCTGTGCGCTTCCTCGATGGCGATGGCCGCTTCCACCTTGGGTTCGCCGACGAAATAACCGACTGTGGCGGCCAGCAGCCCGGCGATCAGACCGGCCAGCAGGCCGCGCAACAGCAGTGTTCGGAGTGAACCGATCAGTGGCACGGAAGCCCCAGCAGGTGGCGTCCGTCGTGCATCAGCTCATGCAGATACATCCCGCTGCGCGAGATGACGCCCTGGTCGAAACCGACCAGGTACAGCGTGAGCAGTGCGAGAAGAACGACACCGACCGTGACGAGCACGGTGGCCAGGGAATCGGTTGCCCGGCTGGGTGAATGCGCGATGGCCATTCGAGTCCTCCTTGGGATACGCGTCCCGTAGGGTGGTGGCGCGACGGTGCCGGTGTCTGGCTTTCCGGCACCGGACTCGGTGCGTGGAACACAGTGGCGCGACCGCTCCGGAATCGCACCGGAATTACCGCGTCACCCTCGCGTTTGTCCTTCGAACTGTGACACCCGCACACCCCCGGCGTCAACCGGGTCCGGCACGGGCGTACCACGGCGTCGGGCGAGTCGCCGGGCAGGCGGGCCTGCCCGGCGGTGCCTCGGACTCAGTCGGCGGGCTTCGCGTCCACGTCGAGCACGACCTCGAACTCGAGCAGCGACGCACCGGTCGAGACCGGCTTCTGCCGCTCGCCCGCGTGCGCCTCGCGCGCAGGTCCGTCCCGCCAGGCCGCGAAGGACTCTTCCGAATCCCATTGGGTGACCACGAAATACCGCTTCTCTCCGGCCACCGGGCGCAGCAGCTGGAAGCCGAGGAAGCCGGGGGAGTTCTCGACCGCGTGCGCACGGTGGGCGAACCGCTTCTCCAGCTCGGGGCCCGCGCCCTCGGGAACCTCGATCGCGTTGATCTTCACAACAGCCATGTGTCCAAGCTAGCGGCTGATGCCGAGCAGATGCTCGGTGCCTCGTATTGTCGAACCGATGTTGCACGACGAAGGCGGAGCAGGCGCGCCGATCCTGCTGTTGCACGGCCTGATGGGCAGCGCGCGCACCTGGCGCGATCAGCTGGACTGGCTGCGCGAGCACGGCCACGTCTACACCTTCGACGCCGCCGGGCACGGCAGGCCCGCACCCGAGAAATTGACGACCGAGGCCTTCATCGCGGACCTCGCCACGGGCACCGCCGCGATCGCGGAACCGATGGTGGTGATCGGGCATTCGATGGGTGCGCTGCACGGCTGGGTGTTCGCGGCGACTCACCCCGACCGGGTGCGGGCGCTGGTGATCGAGGACATCGCGCCGGATTTCACCGGCCGCACCGCGACGCACTGGGCGGCGATGATCGAGGCCTGGCCGCAGCCATTCCCTGACGACGAAGCCGTACTGTCCTTCTTCGGGCCGGTCGCCGGGCGGTATTTCCTGAACTCTTTCGAACGCGGGCCGGAGGGATACCGGCTGCACGGGTCGGTCACCACTTTCCGCGATATCTCCGAGGAGTGGGGGACGCGGGATTTCTGGCAGCACTGGCATGCGGTGCGAGTGCCCGCCCTGCTGCTGGAGGGCGAGCACAGCATCACACCGCCGGGGCAGATGCGGCAGATGGCCGCCGACCATCCGGGCGCCGACTATGTCTTGGTGCCCGGTGCGGGACACCTCGTGCACGACGACCAACCGGAGCGCTACCGAGCGGAGGTCGAGCGCTTCCTGCGGCGGGTCCTTGGCAGCTAGGGCAGGAGTCCATCTCGGCGTTCAGCTGTCGGCCCCAGGAGTCCCGCCCTCGCCCGCCAATGCGAACAACCCGCCGGGTGTTTGTTCGATCAGTCCGTCCACCAGCAGCGAGTCCAACGCGCGGTCGCGCTGGCCCGGGTCGCGAGTCCAGGCCAGATCCAGGCGCACCCGCTCCACCGGGCCGCTCGCGGCGCGCAGCACGTCCAACAGCCGACCGCGCGCTTGGCGATCGGTGCCCTCGTACTTCTGCGTGCGGCGGACCACTTCGCTCACCGGTCGCCCGGCGGTGACCCACGCGCAGCTCGGCAGCGGGCAGCGCGAGCAATCGGGGGTGCGGGCGGTGCACACGGTCGCACCCAGTTCCATGAGGGCGGCGGAGAACACCGCGGCCCGATCGATCCGCAGCGGCAGCAGCGCCTCGGTCTCGGGGAGATCGCGCGACGACGGGTTGCCCGCTTCCGCGCGCCCGTGCACCGCCCTGGCAACCACCCGGCGGACGTTCGTGTCCACCACCGGAACGCGTTGTCCGTAGGCGAAACAGGCGACGGCGCGCGCGGTGTACGCGCCGATGCCCGGTAGCCCGAGCAGTACCTCCACGTCGGCGGGCACCTCGTCGCCGTGCTCGCTCGCCAGCACCCTCGCGCACTCGTGCAGCCGCAGCGCACGGCGCGGGTACCCGAGCTTGCCCCAGGCCCGCAGCACTTCCGCCTGCGACGAGGCGGCCATCGCCGAAGGGACCGGCCAGCGCGCCACCCATTCCCGCCAGATCGGCTCGACCCGGACCACGGGCGTTTGCTGAAGCATGATCTCGCTCATCAGGATCTGCCACGCCGTGACGCCGGGGCGGCGCCACGGCAGATCCCGGGCGGTCTCCTGGTACCAGTCCAGCAACGTGTCGGCGTCGATGCCGTTCGGTGCGCCGTTCCGCACTGTCCTCACCATCCCCGTACTACTGCCGCCAGACGGTATTTGCCCGCCTGTAACCGGCCGAACTCGCTGGTAACCGTAACTGTCCTGCACAATGGTCGGTATGCCGGATTCCAACCCGATCAGTGCCTGGAAGTCCCTGCGCGAAGGCAACGAGCGCTTCGTCAGCGGTGCGCTGCTGCATCCTAGCCAGGGCGCCGCAGACCGGGCCAAACTCGTCAGCGGCCAGCACCCGCACGCGATCCTGTTCGGTTGCGGTGACTCCAGGGTCGCCGCCGAATTGATCTTCGACCAGGGCCTCGGCGACATGTTCGTGGTGCGTACCGCGGGCCATGTGGTCGACAGCTCGGTGCTCGGCTCGATCGAGTACGGGGTGCAGGTGCTCAACGTGCCGCTCATCGTAGTGCTCGGGCACGACAGCTGCGGAGCCGTGAAGGCCACTATCGACGCGCTCGACGGCGGCGAGGTGCCCGGCGGATTCATCCGCAGCGTGGTCGAGCGGGTCGCGCCGTCCATCCTGGTCGGACGGCGCGAAGGCCTGTCCACCGTCGACGAGATGGAGGCCAGGCACGTGGTGGAGACCAGCCGCCTGCTCATGCAGCGGTCGATGATCATCTCGCAGCGGGTCGCGACCGGTGAGTGCGCCATCGCCTGCGTGACCTACAAACTGGCCGAGGGCAAAGTGCAGTTGCACCGGGTTGTCGGCAACATCGGCGAGGTGGTCTGAGGCTGCCGCGCGCCCGCCATCGCCCCAGCGTGCCGGCGGAATGTACTCGTCGCCCGCGGGTGCGGGCGGCCGACACGCCGTGCCCCTGAGACGATGCGCCCGATGGTGCCCTTACCGTTGAGGCGTGCTGGAACCGAATGGACCGCTGCCACCGGAGATCTACTGGCGTCGACGCGTGTTCGCCATCGGGATCCTGGTGGTGGCCCTGGCGCTGGTGATCTGGGTCGTGCTCGCGGTCGCGCGTGGCGGCGACTCGCCCGGTGACACCGCGGCCGCCGGGACCAGCTCGGTCGTGACCAAGTCCGCCGACGGGGCGGCCAAGCCGTCGGGCGAGTCCGGCGTGCCGAAGTCCTCCGCGGCGGCAACCAGCGTCGCGGCAGGCCCGTGCCCGGACCAATCGCTGGCGATCAAGGTGACCGTCGAGCAGCCCACCTACAAGACGGGCGAGCAGCCGGTGTTCGGGATCGTCATCACCAACATCTCGGCGATGGCCTGCACCCGCGATATGGGTTCCGGTCTGCAACAGGTGTCGGTGCACACGCTCGACGGCCAGCGGCGCCTGTGGTCGAGCACCGACTGCTACCCGGACGGCCAGCCCGACGTCCGCACGATGAGCCGCGGCGAGCAGGCCGCGTTCACGGTGACCTGGTCGGGCACCACATCCCAGCCCAACTGCGCGGGCGAACGCGTCCAAGTCCCACCGGGTGCGTACAGCGTTGTCGCGCAATTGGGTTCGGTACGCAGCATGGCCGAGCCGTTCAACATCGCTTGAGAGGGTAGGTCAGCTGGCGGCCTCCTCAGGGGCGGCGCGTAGTTTGCGCAGGCCCGCTATGCGGATGGCGGAGCGGAGGTCGGTGACCTCGTGAATCTTCATGGTGCTTTTCACCGGGGCGAGGCCGGGGGGTACCAGGGCGGTGGTGAAGCCGAGGCGTTCGGCTTCGGCCAGTCTGCGGTTGAGGCCGGTTACCTTGCGGACCTCACCGGCCAGTCCGACCTCACCGAGGATCACCCAGCCCGGGGGGATCGGGACGTCGGACTCGGCGCTGGCGATGGCGAGCGCGATGGCCAGGTCGGCGGACGGCTCGACCAGGCGCATGCCGCCGACCGTCGCGGCGTAGACGTCGCTCTTGCCGACGAACACCCGGCCGCGGCTCTGCAGGACGGCCAGCACCATGGCGACCCGGTTGTAGTCCAGACCGCTCACCGCGCGGCGCGGCTGCGGGATCTCGGTCTTCACGGTCAGGCCCTGCACCTCGCCGACCAGCGGACGCTTGCCGTCCATCGCGACGGTCACCGCCGTGCCCGGCACGGAATCCGTTCGATGGTGCAGGAACAGGCCGGACGGGTCGTCGACACAGGCGATGCCGTCCTCGTGCAGCTCGAAGCAGCCCACCTCGTCGGCGCTGCCGAAGCGGTTCTTGATGCCGCGCACCATGCGTAACGTGGAGTTCTTGTCGCCTTCGAACTGGAGGACCACGTCGACCAGGTGCTCGAGCGTGCGCGGGCCCGCGACGTTGCCGTCCTTGGTGACGTGCCCGACCAGCAGCACCGCGATCCCGCTCGCCTTGGCCAGCGAGGTCAGCGCGGCGGTCACCTCGCGCACCTGGGTGACGCCGCCGATCACGCCGTCCACCTCCGGGGCGAGCATGGTCTGCACCGAGTCGACCACCAGAAGCGTCGGCCGCACCTGCTCGACGTGTCCCAGCACGATCGACAGGTCCGATTCCGCCGCCAGATAGACCCGGTCGTGCACCGCGCCGGTGCGATCGGCCCGCAGCCGGACCTGCCCCGCCGACTCCTCGGCGGTGACGTACAGCGACTTCTCGTCGCGCTGAGCCGCCCAGCGATGCGCCACCTCGAGCAGCAGCGTCGACTTGCCCACCCCCGGCTCGCCGGACAGCAACACCACCGATCCCGGCACCACCCCGCCGCCGAGCACGCGGTCCAACTCGGTGACGCCCGTCGGCCGCGCTCTGGTGACCTTGGAATCGATCTGCGAAATCGGCGCGGCCGCGGTGCTCGGCAACATCGCCTTGCGCCCAGGAGACCCGACCGCACCCGCCGCGGCGACTACTTCGTCGACGGTGCCCCAAGCCCCGCATTCGGGGCACTTGCCCACCCATTTGGCGACTTCATGCGAACAGGCGGAGCAGCGGAAGGTCGGCTTGGTCTTTGCCACACCGGCACCATACGCACCAGGGCCGACAGTGTTGGATTTGCCGCGACTGCGTCGCGAACACGCAGCGCCGCAGGCGCTGCGAATCAGACACAGCCTCAGTGACCGCCGGTGTGCTCGGCTTCGGCCGGGCCCGACTTGTCGGACTCGTGGCGCTCGGTGTGCTGGCCCGCGTCGACCGGGACCTGGACCTGGACGGTGCCGTTCTGCTTGAAGTTGAACGAGACGTTGTAGGTCAGGCCGGGGGCGATGTCCTTGGTCAGGCCGGTGATCTCGATCAGGATCGGGTTGGCCTCCGGGTCCTCGGCGGCGGCCGGGGAGCCGTGCGACTCGGCGGTGGTGGTCGGCGCGGCGGAGCGCGGCGCTGAGGTGGGCGCACCGGCGCTCGTGGTCGGCGCGGCGCTGGTGGTGGTCGACGCGGCCTCGCGCTTGACCGGCTGGCTCGCCGCGACGACGGTCTGCTGCGGGGCGAGTTCGACGACCGACTTGCCGGAGGCGGGGGTGATCTTGACGGTGCCGAGGTCGGTCGTGATGCTGGTCAGCTCGTCGGGGACGGACTCGCCGTTGTTGATGATGGACAGCGCGATGAGCGCCTTGCCGCCCTTGGCGTTGTTGTACGCGGTGCCCTCGGACGGGTACACGATGTGCACGTTGCGCAGCGCGATGCGGCCCACGTCGGCGTGGTTGCCGTTCACGGCGGCGACCTGTTCGGCGGTCTGCGCGATCTGGCCCGCGCCGCAGCCGGACAGCGCGATCGCCGCTCCGGCGGCGAGTGCGGCAACCGTCACCATGCGACGTCGCGCCCCCTTCGGGGCGGTCACAGCTTTCAGGGCAGTCACGGGTTGTCCCTCCATGTCGACCGGGCTCTGGCTCCGCGCGGGAGCGTAGTAACTAGGCAGCGTAGTAGTTCCCTCGAGAGCCCGGGCGCGGGGGCCGGGTCGAACTCGGGGTTCGGCCCGGGCGCATGCGACGGGGCCACGGGGGCGTCCGCGCCGACACCCGGCGTGTCGATAACGGTTCGATCGAACTTCGGAGGTTGCCACGAAGGTGCCGGCGCGTGGGCGGCGAGCGGCGCCGACTCCAGCCGGGAGATAACCCGTTCTGGCACAACGTAATGCACACAGCCTGGCATCTGTCAAGCCCCACGGTTGCCTCGTTGTGGCCCTGACCTGCACAGTTGATCGCGCCGTTATCGAGTCGCATGTTAAACTGTGAACATCGAAAGGGGCACGGGACACATGATTTTTAAGGTCGGAGACACCGTCGTTTACCCCCACCACGGAGCGGCGCTGATCGAAGCAATCGAGACTCGCACCATAAAGGGTGAGCAAAAAGAGTATCTGGTCCTGAAGGTCGCCCAAGGCGATCTCACTGTTCGGGTTCCCGCGGAGAACGCCGAATACGTCGGCGTGCGTGACGTCGTGGGTCAGGAGGGTCTCGATCGGGTCTTCCAGGTGCTTCGCGCGCCGCATACGGAGGAGCCGACCAACTGGTCCCGCCGCTACAAGGCCAACCTCGAGAAGCTCGCTTCCGGCGATGTGAACAAGGTGGCCGAGGTCGTCCGCGATCTGTGGCGCCGGGAACAGGACCGCGGCCTGTCCGCGGGTGAGAAGCGCATGCTCGCCAAGGCTCGGCAGATTCTTGTCGGTGAGCTCGCGCTGGCCGAAGGCACCGATGACGGCAAGGCTGAGACCCTGCTCGATGAGGTCCTCGCAGCGGCTTCCTGACCGTGAACACACCTGACAACGGTGTCCGTTCCACCGACGGACCCGTCGTTGCTCTGGTGCCTGCCGCCGGTCGTGGCGTGCGTCTGGGTGAATCCGCACCCAAGGCGTTCGTCCCGGTCGGCGGCACACCCATGGTCCGGCTCGCCGTCGAAGGCTTGATCGCCTCCGGCGCGGTCGAGCGGATCATCGTGATGGTTCCCGCCGAACTCGTCGACAGCGCCGTTGCCCTGCTGCCGCCCACGAATTCGGTCCAGGTGGTCGTCGGCGGCGCCGAACGCATCGACTCGGTGCGGGCGGGTATCGCCGCGGCGCCCGACGCCGCCTACTTTCTGGTGCACGACGCCGCCCGAGCGCTCACGCCGCCCGAGCTCATCGCCCGGGTCGCGGCGGAACTGCGGGCGGGCCGTCCCGCCGTGGTCCCCGGGCTCCCGGTGGCCGACACCATCAAGTCCGTCGACGCGGTCGGCGCGGTGACCGGCACGCCCGACCGCGCCCGGTTGCGCGCGATCCAGACGCCGCAGGGTTTCGCGGCCGACTTGCTGCGCTCCGCCTACGCGCCCGAGGGCATCCAGGCGACCGATGACGCGGGCCTGGTCGAGCGGCTGGGCGTCGCGGTCCACACCATTCCCGGCGATCCGCTCGCCTTCAAGATCACCACTCCACTCGACCTCCGGCTCGCCGACGCGGTGCTCGACGGCGCGGGCATCGGACGGGCGGTGACGCCGTGACCATGCGCGTCGGCATCGGCAGCGACGTCCATCCGATCGAAGCGGGCAGGCCCTGCTGGATGGCCGGTCTTCTGTTCGACGGCGACGACGGCTGCGCGGGCCACTCGGACGGCGACGTCGCCGCGCACGCCCTCTGCGACGCGCTGCTGTCCGCGGCGGGCCTCGGCGATGTCGGCGCGGTATTCGGCACCGGACGCCCCGAATGGGCGGGCGTCTCCGGCGCGGCCATGCTGAAGGAAGTGCGCCGCCTGCTGGACGAGGCGGGCTTCGAGGTGGTCAACGCCGCGGTGCAGGTGATCGGCAATCGCCCCAAGATCGGGCCTCGGCGCGCCGAGGCGCAACAGGTACTCGGCGAGCTCCTCGACGCCCCGGTCTCGGTGTCCGGCACCACCACCGACGGGCTCGGCCTGACCGGTCGCGGCGAGGGCGTCGCCGCCGTGGCGACGGCCTTGCTGCAAGCCTGTCGTTGATCCAGCTCCGACGGACCCGAGCCGGTCCGTGAACGACCTTATACACCAGCTAGGATCGACTGCCGTGACGCTGCGCCTCTTTGACACCGACACGCGGACCGTGCGCGATTTCGCGCCCTTGGTCCCCGGCCGTGCTTCGGTGTACCTCTGTGGCGCTACCGTGCAGGGCGAGCCGCACATCGGCCATGTGCGTAGCGGAGTCGCGTTCGACGTGCTGCGACGCTGGCTGCTCGCGCATGACATCGACGTCTTCTTCATCCGCAACGTCACCGATATCGAGGACAAGATCCTCACCAAGGCCGCCGAGGCGGGCAGGCCGTGGTGGGAGTGGGCCGCCACGCACGAGCGCGCCTTCGATCGCGCCTACGAACGGCTCGGTGTGCTGCCGCCATCCGCGGAGCCCAGGGCCACCGGCCACATCACGCAGATGGTCGAGATGATGCGGCGGCTGATCGATCGCGGTCACGCCTACGCTTCGGAGGGCAACGTCTACTTCGACGTGGTCAGTTACCCCGATTACGGCAAGCTGTCCGGCCACAAGCTCGACGACGTGCATCAAGGCGAGAGCGCGGGCGAAGGCAAACGCGATCCGCGTGACTTCACCTTGTGGAAGGCGGCCAAGCCGGGCGAGCCGACCTGGCCGTCCCCGTGGGGCCCCGGCCGCCCCGGCTGGCACCTGGAGTGCTCCGCGATGGCCGAGTTCTATCTCGGTGCGGAATTCGACATCCATTGCGGCGGAATGGATCTGGTGTTCCCGCACCATGAGAACGAGATCGCCCAGTCGAAGGGCGCCGGTGACGGCTTCGCCAGGTACTGGCTGCACAACGGCTGGGTGACCATGGGCGGGGAGAAGATGTCCAAGTCGCTGGGCAACGTGCTCTCCGTGCCGAACGTGCTGAAGCAGGTGCGGGCCGTCGAACTGCGGTTCTACCTGGGTAGCGCGCACTACCGCTCGATGCTGGAGTACTCGGACAAGGCGCTGCACGACGCGGCGCAGTCCTATCAGCGCATCGAGGCGTTCGTGAACCGGGTGGTGGACCGGGCCGGTGAGATCCCGGTGGGCAAGTGGACCGACGCGTTCGCCGCCGCGCTCGACGACGATCTCGCGGTGCCGAAGGCGCTGGCGGAGATCCATCGCGCGGTGCACGAGGGCAACAAGGCGCTGGAGGTCGGCGCGATCGACTCCGCGCGCGACCTGGCGAGCCAGGTGCGTGCCATGCTCGCCATTCTCGGTGTCGACCCGCTCGATCCGCACTGGTACACACCGAGCGATTCCTCGGCCGCGCTCGGCGCGCTGGACGTGCTGGTGCGTGCGGAACTCGACCGCCGTCAGGAGGCGCGGGCCGCGAAGGACTGGGCGGCCGCCGACGCCGTGCGCGATCGTCTGCAGTCCGCGGGGATCGAGGTCACCGACACGGCCGGCGGTCCCGAATGGGCGCTCGGTGCGCCGCAACCCGGAAAGGCCAAGTGATGGCAGGCAATTCGCAGCGCCGCGGCGCGGTCCGCAAGAGCGGCAGCAAGAAGGGTGCCGTGGTCGGCTCCGGCGGCAAGCGCAGGCGCGGACTGGAGGGGCGTGGCGCCACCCCGCCCGCCGAGATGCGCACCAAGCATCCCGCCGCCAAGCGCGCGGTCGCGAAAACCAAAGCCGCGCAGGGCCGTCCGTCCGCTCGTGGCGCGGCGGCACGGCCCGCCGGACGCAAGACCGAGGACGGGCCGGAGTTGGTGCTCGGGCGCAACCCGGTGGTCGAGTGCTTGCGTGCCGGCGTGCCCGCGACGGCACTGTACGTCGCGGTCGGCACCGAGAACGACGACCGGCTGACCGAGAGCGTGCGGCTGGCCGCCGACACCGGTATCTCCATCCTGGAGGTGCCGCGCACCGACTTGGATCGGTTGAGCGCCAACGGTTTGCACCAGGGTGTGGCGCTCCAAGTGCCGCCGTATCGCTACGCCCACCCGGACGATCTGCTCGACCGGGTGCGCAACGCCGCCGAGCCCGCGTTGCTGGTGGCGCTGGACAACATCTCCGATCCGCGCAATCTGGGCGCGGTGGTGCGTTCCGTGGCGGCTTTCGGTGGCCACGGCGTCCTGATCCCGCAGCGACGCAGCGCGAGCGTCACCGCGGTGGCCTGGCGCACCAGCGCGGGCGCCGCCGCTCGGCTTCCGGTCGCCCGCGCGACCAATCTCACTCGCACGCTGAAGGATTGGGCGGCTCAGGGCATTCAGGTCGTCGGCTTGGACGCCGGTGGCGATACCACGCTGGACGATTTCGACGGTCGCGAGCCGACCGTGATCGTGGTCGGCTCGGAGGGCAAAGGACTGTCCCGCCTGGTGCGGGAGTCCTGTGACTCGATCTTGTCGATTCCGATGGCGGGCCCGGTGGAATCGTTGAACGCGTCGGTCGCCGCCGGTGTGGTGCTGTCCGAAGTCGCCCGCCAACGCCGCGCCTGAGCACGTTCCCGTGCTGGACTCCCGTTGCCCGGCTCCGGGTGTCCCACGTCGCACTGGCACGCTCCGAGCTGCGGACGGCTCGTAGTTCGCGACGAAAAACGCAGCGCAACAACTCATCTAGCCAGAACATGGGTAGCTCACCGGGCACGCCCAGAACCCGAGTACCACTGAACGCAGGACCTGCCCCCGAATCTCGCGGCTCCCGACCCATACGGCCTAAAAACCCGGAGACGCCGAGGAGCCCAGTAGAATTCGGCTGGTGGTGATACCCAATCAGCCCATTGGCGCGCCGGTCGAGCATCCGAATGCGACGGCGGTGTTGTTTCTCGGCGCGGCGAGCGTCCTCTGCTGCGGAGTGCTGGGGCCGGTGGCGTGGGCGCTGGGACGGCGCGCGCTCGACCAGATCGAGGAATCCGGTGGCGCGTACGGTGGTCGCGCTCAGGTGGTGGTCGGCTACGTCCTCGGCGTCATCGGCACCGTCCTGATGATCGTCTTCGCGCTGCTGTTCCTGTTCATCGTGCTCGGCGGTAATGCTTGAGCGGCGCTGACCGAGTCCCGCGTGGGGCGGAGGGGCGCTACCGCCGGCGGTGACATTCCGCGGCATCGCACTCAGCCGGGCGAGCCGCCTAGTCCAGACTGGGCCGTTCGCGCCCGGCGGTGTCCCAGGCGGGCCATTCCGTGCTGACGCTGCCCGACCAGCTGGGCTGCCTGCGATCCCGGAACGCGGCCATGGCCTCGCCGCCGTCGATGCTCTTGGTCGCGTGCTGGTTGAGATCGGTTTCCAGTTGACCGACCATGGCCGGGTTCATCCCGAGCCCCTCCCAGAGCAGCCGCTTGGACAGTGCCACCGGTAGTGGCGCCGAGCCGTTCGCGATGTCGTGCGCGACGGCCAGCGCCGTCGGTAGCACCTCGCCCGCGGGCAGCGAGCTGTTGGCCACGCCCATCGCCTTCGCCTCGTCGCCGTCGAAGGTGCGCCCCGTCAGCATGATGTCGGCGGCGTTGGCCATGCCGACCAGCCTGGGTAGCGTCCAGTGCGCGTAGCCGTCGGCCAGCACGCCGCGGCGGACCTGATTCAGCCCGTACACCGCGTCGCGTGCCATGTACCGCAGATCGCACTGCAAGGCCAGGGCCAAGCCGATGCCGACCGCGTGGCCGTTGACGGCCGCGATCACCGGTTTGCGCACCCGCCACGGCGGCGGATCGATGGTGGCGCTGACCTCGCCCACCCGATTGGACAGGTCCGCGCCCGCGCAGAACGCGGGCGGGGTGCCGGTGATGATCACGGCACGGATGGCGTCTTCCGAATCGCAGCGCTGCAACGCGGCGCCCAACTCGGCGGCCATCGTGGGGGTGAAGGCATTCTGCTGGGCGGGCCGGTTGAGCGTGAGCACGGCGACGCCCCGGGAGACGTCGACGTGCAGTTCCGAACTCATGCCACAGGATGTTAGCCGACGCGCGCGCAGCTGACCCGGGGCCGAAAGTCCTCGGCTATCCGCGCAGCACCTTGCGCCCGATGGCGTACTTGTGCACCTCGGTGGGCCCGTCGTAGAGGCGGAAGGCGCGCATGTCCCGGAAGATCATCTCGACGACTGTCTCGTCGCTGATGCCGATGCCGCCGAGCACCTGCACGCAGCGGTCGGCGACCTTGAACAACTCCTCGGACACGAACGATTTGGCGATCGAACTCTCGTGCCGTGCCTTCTCGCCGTTGTCCATCAGCCAGCACGCGTGCCAGATGGTCAGCCTGCACTGGTGCAGGGCGATCTCGTTGTCGGCGAGCATGAACGACACGCCCTCGTGTTCGCCGATCGGCTTGCCGAACGCCGTGCGGGTGCGCGCGTGCTCGACGGCGATGCTCTGGGCGCGTTCGGCCGCGCCGAGCCACCGCATGCAATGGGTCAGGCGGGCCGGGGCGAGCCGGAGCTGGGCGTAGCGCAGCGCCTGGCCCGCCTCGCCGAGCAGCGCTTCCCTGGGCAGAGTCAAGTTGTCGAAGCGGACCACACCGTGCCCGGCGACGTAGTTGCGGTCCATCGTGTTCATCGTGCGTTCGATGACGATGCCGGGTTCCGCGCCGTCGGCCAGGAACAGCGTTGGGCCCTCGGGCAGATGCGGGTTGGCGGCGAGGCGGGCCATGATGATCCAGGTCTTCGCGCCGTTCGCCCCGGTGATCAGCCATTTGCGGCCGTTGATGGTGAAGTTCTCGCCGTCGAAGGCGGCGCTGGTGGCCAGCTGGGCCGGGTCGGAGCCGGCCCCGTCGGGCTCGGTCATGGCGAAGACCGAACGCTGGTGGCCCGCGACCACGGGGGCCAGGTAACGCTGGACCTGGTCGGGATCGGCCACCTTGGACAGCAGGAACATGTTGCCCTCGTCGGGCGCCGCGCAGTTCATCGCGACCGGGCCGAGCGTGGACCAGCCCGCCGCCTCGTAGATCACCGCCTGCTCGATGTGGGTCAGTCCGCGTCCGCCGAGCGACTCGGGCGCCTGCACGGTGAGCAGCTTCTCGGCGCGGGCGAGCTCGACGAGTTCCTGCCGCAGCTCGTCGGTCGGCCCGTGCGCGGTCAGGCGCGGGTCGCGCTCGTAGGGGACGATCTTGTCGATGACGAAGCGGCGCACTCGGTCGCGTTCGGCGGCGAGGTCGGCGGGAATCGCGAAGTCGATCATCGTTGGTCACCATTCGTTCGGGGGCGCGATGAGTCGAGCATACGAAAGCATTCGCCAACGACTGAAGGCGGCTGCCATCAAGTTGGTCCGGTTTCCGAGCTAGGCGCTGATCAGCACTGATAGCCGCTGGACTGGCGGTCGCGGCACCGCTCGGCGTTGCGCTCGCCATGAGGTCACCGCCATCACCCGGACGTCGATCGCGAGAACTTCTCGACATGCCGGTGCGGCGTCAGTAGACCGGCGCGCGACGCCTTCAGCGGGCGTGCGCGAGTCTGCGGTCACGGGTGCCGAGCAGGCGGCAGGCCAGGTAGATCAGGAACGAGATCGTGGTGACGAAGGTCGAGACGGGGACGCCAGGCGCGAGCGACAGCAGGATGCCGCCGACGGCGGCGATCTCAGCGAACACCACGGCGAGCACGGTCGCTCGAACCGGGTCCGCGGTGAGCTGGGCGGCCGCGGCGGCCGGGGTGATCAGCAGGGCGAGGACCAGCAGCGCGCCGACGATCTGCACCCCGAACGCCGCCGTGATGCCCAGCAGGACCGCGAACACGATGGACAGCGCCCGCACCGGGACACCGCGCGCCACGGCCACTTCCGGGTCGGAACTGGCGAATAGTAGCGGCCGGTAGACGAAGGCCAGCACCGCGATCACTCCGGCGGTGCAGACGGCGAGCAGGCCGAGCCCGTTGTTGCCGACGCTGACCACTTGGCCGGTCAGCAGGGAGAATTTCGATCCCGCGCGATCGGGGCCCAACCACAGGAACAGCACCGAGAGCCCGAGCCCGAACGAGAGCACCACGGCGATCACCGAATCGCGTTCCCGCGCCCGCGCGCCGAGCAGGCCGAACAACACCGCCGCGACCACCGACCCCGCGATGGCCCCCAAACCGACGCCGACACCGGCCAGCAGCGCGGCGGCGGCTCCGGTCAACGAAAGCTCGCTGGTGCCGTGCACTGCGAACGACATCTGCCTGCTGATGATCAGCGGACCGATCACGCCGGACAGCAGCCCCAGTAGGGCCGCCGCGAGCAGCGCCTGCTGGACGAAACCGTAGGACAGCAGGTTCGCCGTGGTGCCGAAGTCGAGCATCTTGCCGAGGACGCTGGAGAGCTTGTCGGTCACGAACGCACTCCGCTCTGCTCGGGATCCGCCGTCGGACGGTCGCCGTCGCCTTGGCCACGCTCCGCCGAAGCGTGGGCCGCCGTCGAACCGTTGCCGTGGATCGGGTGTCCGGACGCCACGTCGCCCGTTGCCGCGTTGCCGTTCGCCGGGCTGGGCGATGTGTCGACCGCGGATGCCAGGCTGCTCGATGTCGGTTCGGTCATCGGCGCACTGCTCACCGCCGGTTCGTTGGTCTTCGGGTCGATCGGCGTCGAGCCACCACTCGTCACATCGACGGTCGAGGGTGGGTCCGAGTTCGGGCGCACGGCGGTCGTCGGGACTGCCGGTGTTCGTTCGGCCGGAGCGGTGCCGCGGGTCGCCGCGTGGCCGGCTCGTGTGCCGGTTCCCGTGTCGGTCGAGGTAGCGGCGACGCGTGCCTCGTCGGTGGTCGGCGATCGGCCTGAAGTCGGGGCGGCGGTCGTCGGGACTGCCGGTGTTCGTTCGGCCGGGGCGCTGCCGTTGATTGCCGAGCGGCTGGTTCGTGTGCCGGTTTCCGTGTCGGTCGAGGTAGCGGCGACGGCGGCATGCGCTGAGGTCGGTGCTGAGGGGACCGGCTCTTCGACGGATCCCGTGGTCGAGGTGGCGTCATCGTCCGGTGCGGGGCTACCGGCGGAATCGCCGTGGGCGAACTCGTCGCCGGCCGGGCCGTGGCAGTGCCCGCCCGCGGTGCCGAGCGCGTCCATGGTGTCGCCGGTGCCGACGACCACCAGACGCCCGCGTACCCGTAGTACGTCCACCTGGGTGCGGTACAACTCCGACAGCACCGCCGAGGTCATCACCTCTTCCGGCGTCCCGATCCGGAACCTGCCGTCGACCAGGTACAGCACCCGGTCCACCAGGGGCAGGATCGGGTTGATCTCGTGCGTCACGAAGAGCACCGCGGTGTCGTGAGTGCGCCTGCGGCGATCGATGAGCTCGGCGACCAGTCGCTGATTCGCCAGGTCGAGGCTGAGCAACGGTTCGTCGCACAGCAGCACCTTCGGATCGCCGACCAGCGCCTGCGCCACCCGCAGTCGCTGCTGTTCCCCGCCGGACATGGATTCCAGTGGCGCGTGGGCGAATCGCTCTGCGCCCACGTCGGCGATGGCCGCGGCCACCTTTCGCCTGCGTTCGGCGCGGGAGCGCAGCCCGAGCCCCCAGCGATGCCCGTCGACGCCGAGGCCGACGAGATCGACGCCGCGCAACTGCACCCCGGCGTCGATCGTCTTCTGTTGCGGTATGTAGCCGATGTCGTGATTGCCGGTGCGCGCGGGAGAGCCCGCGATCCGAGCCGCGCCCGAACTCAGGCCGACCTGGCCCAACAGCACCTTCAGCAGCGAGGTCTTGCCCGAACCGTTCGGCCCGAGGACCGCGACGAATTCACCCGGCGCGACAGTGAGATCCAGCCCCTCCCAGAGGGTTCGGTCTCCGAACGACAAGCAGGCGGCTTCCAGTCGCACCGCGGCCGATTCGCCGATGGTCGAGCGCCGTTCCACCTCGTCGGCGTGTGCGGTCAGCGCGGCTCCCTTGTTCATCTGCTCAGCCCAGCGCGGCGGCGAGCGCTTGCGCGTTCTTCGTCTGCCACTGAATGTAATCCACGCCGTCGGGCAGGGTCTCGGTCACCTCGACGACGGCGACGCCCGCGCTCCGCGCGGTCGCGCGCAGGTCTTTGGTGATCTTGTCCTCGGTCTGCACGTTGTAGATCAGGGCGCGGACCCGCTTGCCGGTGAGCAGGTCCTGCGTCGCCGCGACGGCCGCGGGGGCCGGGTCGGTCTCCTGCTCGATGGCTTCCTGGAACTCGTGCGGAGTCCGGTCGTCGGCTCCGGTGGCGACCAGGAGATAGTGCGCGAGAGGCTCGGTCTGCAGCACCGGCGTTTTCGGATGCTCGGCGGCGAGTGCGCCGGTGATGGCGGTAACCGCGGCGAGCCGGTTCTTGAACGTCGTCGCGCGCTCGGCGTAGGCCGCGGCCTTGCCCGGATCCAGTTCGCCGAGTTGGGCGGCGATCCGGTCGGCGACCACGTCGACGGTGCGCACGTCGTACCAGACGTGCTCGTTGTCGTCGCTCTGATCGGCCCGCAGGGCGAACGCGTCCACGGTGCGCTTGTTCGTGCCCGCCACCGCCTTCTCGGCGAACCGGTCGTAGCCGCCGCCGTTGTAGACCACGAGGTCGGCATCGCTGAGCGCCGCCGACTCGACCGCGGAGGTCTCGTGCGAGTGCGGGTCGGCGGACGGATCGGTGATCAGCGACCGGACGGCGGCGTCGGGGCCCGCGACGGCGGCGGCGATATCGCCCCAGACGTCGGTGGAGGCGACGACGGTCGGGCGTCCGTCGTCGTTGGAGCCGCCGCAGGCGGTCAGCGTCAGGGCGGAGACGACTCCCACGGCGATACCTGCGCAACTGATGGCGAATCGGGTTCTCACGTGGGGTACTCCTGGCCGTGCTCTAGATCATAATGGAAATCGTTCCCGTTAACTCTAGCAGGGGCCGTCAAGCGTTCGGATGCGACGCCCACCTGGAAACCGAATGCGAAGGGCCCGTGAACGATTCCTCGTTCGCGGGCCCTCGGCTCCTACGTGGTCAGACCAGCGCGGCCTCCACCGGCTGCCCCAGCAGCTGCGCGCAGCGCAACAGGCCCAGATGGCTGTACGCCTGCGGATGGTTGCCGAGCGACCGTTCGGCCACCGGGTCGTATTCCTCGCTGAGCAGCCCGGTCGGGCCCGCCACGTCGACCAGCTGGGCGAACAGCGCCTCGGCGTCGGAGCGCTTGCCGATCAGCAGGTACGCCTCGACCAGCCAGGCCGCGCACAGGTGGAATCCGCCCTCGCCGCCGGGCAGGCCGTCGTCGTGGTGGTAGCGGTATACCGTCGAGCCGCTGCGCAGCTCGGCCTCGGTCGCCACGACCGTCGCCGCGAAGCGCGGGTCGGACGGGTCGATCAGGCCGCTCAGCCCGATGTGCAGCGTCGCAGCGTCCAGGTCGGTGCCGTCGTACGCCGCGGTGTAGGACTGCACCTCGTCGTTCCAGCCCTTGGCCTTCACCTCGTCGGCGATGGTGTCGCGCAGCACCGGCCAGGCCGGATCGGCCTCGCGATCGAACTTCTGCGCCAGGGTGAGCGCCCGGTCGACGGTCAGCCAGCCCATCACCTTCGAGTACACGTGGTGGCGGGGGTTGCCGCGGATCTCCCAGATGCCGTGGTCGGGCTCTTGCCAGCGCCGCTGCACCGCCGAGACCATGGCGCACACCAGCTCCCAGTCGGCGTCGGGCAGCACGTTCGCCGGATCGGTGACGCCGCGCAGCTCCCTGGCGTGCGCCAGGGTGGCGATGAGGTCCACGATCGGACCGAAGACGTCCAGCTGAACCTGCATGTTGGCCGCGTTGCCGACGCGCACCGGGCGGGAGCCGGCGTAGCCGGGTAGCTGGTCGATCGAGGCCTCCGGCGGCAGCGTCTCGCCGTACAGCGTGTACAGCGGGTGCAGCCGCTCGGGGCCGGGCAAGGTCTCCAGCACGCGGTGCACCCAGCCCAGGTAGTCCTCCGCCTCGGCGAGCGAGCCGAGCGAGACCAGCGACTGCGCGGTCAGCGCCGCGTCGCGCAGCCAGCAGTAGCGGTAGTCCCAGTTGCGCACGCCGCCGATGTCCTCGGGCAGCGAGGTGGTGGCGGCCGCGAGGATCGAGCCGGACGGCGCGTGCACCAGGCCGCGCAGGGTCAGCGCGGAGCGCTTCATCAGGTCGGGCTTGAGCGGCGGCAGTGTGAGCGTCCCCGCCCAATCCGACCAGTACCGCTGCGCCTCCCGTCGCCGCTCCGCCTCACTGGCCGGGGCGGGATCGAGATCGGCGGTGCCGCAGCGCAGTTCGAGCACGACCGGCCCCTTGGACGGATCCACGACGGCCCGTGCCGACTCGTGGGTACCGTCCGAGACGATCTCCCACCGCACGCCGGGTGAACGCAGCACGATCGGGTCGTTGGTGCCGTACACCCGCAGCCCGCCCTCCTGCGCCTCGAGGTTCACCGGCACCTGGCCGAACTCCGGGCGGGGGGCGAAGGTGACCACGGCCTTCGCGTCGCCGGTGATCACCCGGGTGAGGTCGGTGCGGGTCGGGGCTACGTCGTGCGGCAGGTAGTCCGTGACTTGCAGTTTGGCCCAACGGGTTTCGACGGTCATCGTGCCGTCGACGTAACGCTGCGACAGCGGCAGGCCCGGCCGCTCCGGCTCGATGGTGAAGTGGCCGCCCTGCGGGCCGCCGAGCAGGTGGGCGAACACCGCGGCCGAATCGGGCTCGGGGTGGCAGAACCAGGTCACCGTGGCGTCCGGGGTGAGCAGCGCGACCGAGCGCGGGCTGGCCAGCATGGTCAGCCGCTCGATGCGCGGCGCGCTCGCGCCCGCCAGCCAGGTCCGGCGCTCCTCCAGCAGGTAGGCCAGCGCGCACGCCACGGCCTCGGTGCTGTCCACCCGGAACTTGGCCAGGCTCTCGCCGTCGCCGACCTTGATGCCGACGTCCGGGCCGGACAGCACGCGGAACGCCTTCTCGTCGGTGACGTCGTCACCGAAGAACACCGCGGCCGAGGCCCCCGCCTGATGCCGAACGGTGTCCAGTGCGGTGCCCTTGTCGGTCTGCACCACGGCCAGTTCGATGACCGCCTTGCCCTCGGTGACCTGCACGCCGAACCAGCACGCCGGACCGAGCCGGACCTGCGACAGCGCGCGATGACCGATCTCCGGGCTGGCGTTGCGCACGTGCAACGCGACACTGGCCGGTTTGATCTCGACGGTGACGCCGGGGTTGTCCGCGGCGACCTGATTCAGGGCCGTCTGCACCTCTTGGAGCAGATGCTTGGCGTCGTTGTCGATCGCGTGCACGAAGCCCACGTCGAATTCCGAGCCGTGGCTGCCGATCAGTTGCACCTCGACCGGAAGGCGGGACAGCGCCGCGAGATCTCGCAGCGCGCGGCCGGAGATCACGGCGGCAGTGGTCCCGGTCAGGCCGGCGAGGGCTCGTAACGCGCTCACCGATTCCCGATGGGGAAAGGCTTTGGTCGGGTCGGACACGATGGGCGCGAGTGTCCCGTCGTAGTCCGATGCGACCAACAGCCGTGGCACGCGCGCGACCGTCGACAGTGCACGGCGAAGTTCCAGTGGCAGATCCTGTGCGCTCACGCATCCAACCTAGTGATCGGAGGAGTTTTTTCAGGGGGCGGGCAAAACAATACTGTGTTGAATTTGCCGCACAGAAGCGCGCCGGTTCGCGTGCGCACGATAACGCACACCTGAACCGGTGTCCGGTAGATCTGCCCAGCTAACGGCAACGGGATCCGAGCGGGTGAGCTTCGTCGCAGCACAACGAGCTATTCGGGCCCGGTGGGGTGACTGGGCGCTGATTCGCTCGCTGTGTGCTGAGAGATCCCGCTAGAGCTTACTGGTTGCGTTCGCCCAGGAGGAGGTCCACGGTCAGTTCCAGTCGTTCGGTCACGTCGGTGGCCGAGGCGCGCCGGGTCAGCCAGGCGACCAGATTCGACAGCCACACGTCGCTGATCACCCGCGCGATGGCCAGCTGGCGTTCGGTGGGCTCGCCGTCGTTCATCGCGCGGGCGAAGACGCGGTCCATCACCTTGCCGACCCGGTCCACCTCGGCGGCGGCCGAGGCGTCGGCGAACATGAACGCGCGGGTCATGGCCTCGGTGAGCAGCGGGTCGCGCTGCATCATCCGAGTGATCTGGGTGAGCAGCAGGTGCATGCGCTCCTGTGGGGACTGCCCGGCAAGCGGCTTGCGTTTGCCCTCGATCTGCTCGAACTCGCGCGACAGCGCCGAGACCAGCAGGTGCACCTTCGACGGGAAGTAGCGGTACAGCGTGCCGACCGCGACATCGGCGCGCTCGGCCACCGCGCGCATCTGCACCGCGTCGTAACCGCCCTTGGACGCGAGCGCCAAGGTCGCGTCCAGGATCCGCTTGCGCCGCTCGCGCTGCGCCGCCGAGCTCAGCTCGTCCTCGCTGAGCGTGGTGACCGTGGCGGCGGGCCGTCCCGCGCTCGGGTCGGCTGGCTGCGATCGGGACGGACTGGCCATTGATGAAAGTCCTTTCCGGAAACGTCGTTTCGTCGGCTGCGTGCGCGGTGTGGCCGCGGCGGTCTCTTGACTTCCGCCCGGCTAGGATATTAGAACATGTTCTAGGTGTGGGAGTCACGCCGGAAAGGCGGTATGGAGTGTGACCATCGCCACCACTGACGAGCATAAAGCCGTTCAGGAGTCGATGCGCGGATGGGCCGCTTCGGTCCGTCCGATTGCAACAATGCGGGCCGGCGCGGCCGACTTCTGGCGCGCCTACTGGCCCGCGCTGGCCGAGATCGGGATCTTCCGGGTCGCGGTGGCCGAGGACGCGGGAGGTGCGGGCGGGTCGGTCTCCGATCTGGCCGTGCTGGTGGAACAGGCGGCGCACGATCTCGTCGGCGGCCCGGTACTCGCGACGGCTCTGGCCAATCTGATCACCGCCGGACAGCTCGACGAGGACCTGCCGTGCGGTGTGGCGCTCGACTTCGTCGTCGGTTCGACGGTGAGCGTACCCGTCGCGAGCGACGGCGTGTTGCTCACGGGTACCTGGGATTCCGTCGTCGGCGCCGCCCCAGGCACCGCCGTGCTGCTGCCGATCGACCAACCGCAAGGACAGCGGTGGTGCCTGGTCGCGCCCGACGCCGAGGGCCTGCGGGTGGAAGCGCTCGCGCCGCTGGATCCGAGCACGCCGCTGGCGCGGGTGCACTGCGCCGACCTGCGCGTGCCCGCCGAACGCGTATTCGTCGCGCCGCACGCGGCAGGGGACCTGCTCGTCGCGCTGGCCACCGCCGAACTGTCCGGCCTCGCGGGCTGGTGCCTCGAGACCGCGGTCGAGTACGCGAAGGTGCGCGAGCAGTTCGGCCGCAAGATCGGTTCGTTCCAAGCGGTCAAGCACATCTGCGCCTGGATGCTGTGCCGCGCCGAACTCATCCGCGCCGCGGCGGCGGACGTCGCGGCGGCCGTGGACGACGGCGGAGCCGAACTGCCGATCGCGGCCGCCATCGCGGCCGCCATCGCCCTGGACGCCGCGGTGGAGACCGCGAAGGACTGTATTCAGGTGCTCGGTGGCATCGGCTTCACCTGGGAGCACGACGCGCACCTGTATCTGCGGCGGGCCACGGCCTTGCGCCAACTGCTCGGCGGTTCGGCGCACTGGCGGGCGCGGGTCACCGAACTGACCCGAAGGGGCCTGCGGCGCACCACCGGGGCCGATCGGGTCTTCGCCGAGGAAGGCGTGGCCGCTGTGGATGGCGACAGCGCGCACGAACTCGCCGCCGAGGTCGCGCGGATCGCGGCGCTGCCAGCCGACCGGCAGCGTGCCGCGCTGGTGGACGCGGGCCTGGTCATGCCGCACTGGCCGCGGCCATACGGACGCGCCGCGGACCCGATGACCGGCCTGGTGATCTCCGAGGAGCTGCGCCGTGCCGGACTCACCGCGCCGGACCTGGCCATCGGCGGCTGGGCGATCCCCACGCTGTTGCAGCACGGGACGCCGGAACAGATCGAGCGCTTCGCCTGGCCCACCTTGCGCGGCGAAGTGGTCTGGTGCCAGCTGTTCAGCGAACCAGAGGCGGGTTCCGACCTGGCGGCGTTGCGCACCACCGCGAAAAAGACCGACGGCGGCTGGGTGCTGCGCGGGCAAAAGGTGTGGACATCGCTGGGCGACAAGGCGAACTGGGCGATCTGCCTGGCGCGCACGGACCCCGACTCGCCCAAACACCGCGGCATCACGTACTTCTTGGTCGATATGCACAGCGCCGGGCTCGAGGTGCGCCCGCTGGTGCAGATCACCGGAGAGGCGCGTTTCAGCGAGGTCTTCCTCGACGATGTGTTCGTGCCGGACGATTGCGTGGTCGGCGCGCTGAACAACGGATGGAAGATCGCCCGCTCCACGCTGTCGACGGAGCGAGTCGCCATGGGTGGCAACGGCATCGGTCCGGTACTCGAAGAGCTGATCGCGAAATCGCCCGCCACCGGCCCCGGCACCGAGCTGGTGAACGACCGGCTCGGTGGATTCGTGGCCGAGGCGATCGCGGGCCTGCTGCTCGAGCAACGCGCCGCGGTGAAGATGCTCGCGGGCGGTGACCCCGGCGCGCAGAGCAGCGTGCGCAAGCTGGTCGGCGTGCGCCACCGCCAAGCGGTAGCGGAATTCGCCGCGGAGGCGGCGGGCCCGCTCGGCGCGCAGGACTCCGAGGTGACCAAGGAGTTCCTGCTCACGCGTTGCCTGTCGATCGCGGGCGGGACCGAGCAGATCCTGCTCACCGTGGCCGCGGAGCGGATTCTGGGGCTGCCTCGTGACGCGGACAGCTAGCCCTACAGCCAATCGGGAGACAAGCGTGGACTTCACCAGGGACGAGGGCCAGGACGCGGTGGCCGAGGTCGTCGTGAGCTTGCTGGAGCGCGAACCGGCGCGCGACATGCGATTGTGGCCGAAGCTGGCCGACTCCGGCCTGCTCGTCGTCGCGTTGCCGGAACGGTTCGGCGGCGATGGGATGGGGCTGCTCGAGGTGTCGGCGCTGCTCACCGAACTGGCCACCGACGCGGTGGCGGTGCCGGCGCTGTCGACGCTGGGGTTGGGCGTGCTGCCGCTGGTGGCCTGCGCGCCGGAGCGCGTGCAGTCGCTCGTGCTGCCGGGGGTCGCCGAGGGCGCGGTGCTCACCGCGGCGCTGAGCGAACCGGGGGCGCCGTTCGTCCGCGAGCCGGAGACCACCGCCGTCGTCAGCGGCGACACGGTGCGCATCACCGGGCACAAGGTGGCGGTGCCGTACGCGGAGGAGGCGAGCTGGCTGCTCGTGCCGACCGACGCCGGTATCGCCGTGGTGGACGCGCAGGCCGTCGGCCTGACCCGCACGCCGACGCCGGTCTCCGGCGGCATTCCCGAGTACACGGTCCGGCTGGACCAGGTGCAGATTCCGGCCGACCAGCTGTGGCCGGTCGGTCTCGCCGATCTGCACCGGCTGGCGCTCGCCTCGATCGGATCGGTGGCCGACGGATTGCTCAAAGGCGCGATCACGCTCACCGCCGAGCATCTGCGCACCCGGCATCAGTTCGGCAGGCCGCTGGCCGAGTTCCAGGCGGTGGCCCAGCAGATCGCGGACCTGTACGTCGTCTCGCGGACCCTGCACGTGGCCGCGGTCTCGGCGAACTGGGCGCTGGCGCAGCCCGACGCGAGCCGGGAGCATCGCGAGCGCACCGACGACGACCTGGAGATCCTCGCCTACACCGTCGCCGCGGAACTGCCCGCGGCCATGCAGAAGTGCCATCACCTGCACGGCGGCCTCGGTGTGGACGTGACCCACCCGATGCATCGCTACTACTCACAAGCCAAGGACATCGCTCGCTGGCTCGGCGGCGCGTCGTTCCGGCTCGACCGATTGGGGGCGAGATGTTCATCGACCTGACCACCGAGCAACGCGGGCTGCGCGACGAATTGCGTGCCTACTTCGCCGATCTCGTGACTCCCGAGGAGGAGGCCGAGATGGCGGTGAACCGGCACGGTGACGCCTATCGCGCCGTGGTGCGCCGGATGGGCCGCGACGGCTGGCTCGGCGTCGGCTGGCCCAAGGAATACGGCGGCCAAGGCTTCGGGCCGGTCGAGCAGCAGATCTTCTTCAACGAGGCGGTCCGGGCCGACGTCCCGCTCCCGCTGGTGACGCTGCTGACCGTCGGACCGACTTTGCAGCAGTTCGGCACCGAGGAACAGAAGCGGCGGTTCTTGCCCGGAATCCTCTCCGGCGACGTCCATTTCGCGATCGGCTACTCCGAGCCGGACGCGGGCACCGACCTCGCCTCGCTGCGCACCTCGGCGGTGCGTGACGAGTCCGGGGACTGGATCGTCAACGGGCAGAAGATCTTCACCACGGGCGCGCACGAGGCCGACTTCGTCTGGCTGGCCTGCCGCACCGGCTCGACCGAGTCGCGCCACCGCGGCATCACGATCCTGATCGTGGACACCACCGACCGCGGCTACTCGTGGACGCCGATCATCACCTGCGACGGCGCTCACCACACCAACGCGACCTATTTCGACAACGTGCGCGTCCCGGCGAACATGCTGGTCGGCGAGGAGAACCGGGGCTGGAAGCTGATCACGACGCAGCTCAACCACGAGCGGGTGAGCCTGGGGCCGTCCGGCAAGATCGAGCAGCTCTACGACCGGGTGCGCGACTGGGCGCAACCGCGCGGCGTGCTCGCCGAACTCGACGTGCGCAGGGCGCTGGGCCGCATCCACGCCATGGTCCGGTTGAACGAACTGCTGAACTGGCAGGTCGCCGCGACTGTGGACGGCGACCAGGCGCAAGTGATCGCCGACGCGTCCGCGACCAAGGTCTACTCCACCGAATCGCTCCAGGAGGCGGGCAGGCTCGCCGAGGAGATCGTCGGCCGCTACGGCGACCCGGCCGACCCGGCCACCGGCGAGCTGCTGACCTGGCTGGACCGCAGGACCAAGCAGAACCTCGTGGTCACCTTCGGCGGTGGCGTCAACGAGGTGATGCGCGAACTGGTCGCCTCGTCCGGTCTGCGGTTGCCGCGAGTACCCCGATAACGAGTGAAGGAGCCGCGCGTGCCGGAAACCACTACTCCGGAAGCGATCGTCGCCGCAGCCGAGGCCATCAAGGCGGCGGGTGCGAGCGCGCCCCGTTTCGGGCGCGATCCGGTGAACCAGCCGATGATCAACAACTGGGTCGAGGCGCTCGGCGACGCCAATCCGATCTATGTCGACGAGGAGGCGGCGCGCGCGGCGGGACATCCAGGCATCGTCGCGCCGCCCGCCATGGCCCAGGTGTGGACCATGTTCGGGCTCAACGGTTCTCGCCCCGCAGACGACCCGATGGGGTCGGCCACGGAACTGCTCGACGCCGCGGGTTACACCTCCGTGGTCGCCACGGATTGTCAGCAGACCTACCACCGCTACCTCGCGGTCGGCGAACAGGTCTCGGTCACCAGCACGCTGTCGGACATCCGCGGCCCGAAGCGCACCGCGCTGGGTGAGGGATGGTTCGTCACCTTCCAGACCACCTGGCGGGTCGGCGACGAGGTGGTCGCCGAGATGCTGTTCCGGCTGCTGAAATTCGCTCCCGGCACCGCCGCGCCGAAAGCCCCGGAGGGCGCGCGGGTCAAGCCGCTGGTCTCCTGGGACACCGAATTCTTCTGGGAAGGAACGAAAGCGGGCGAGCTGCGCATCCAGCGGCTGCCGGACGGCTCGCTGCGGCATCCGCCCATTCCCGCCATCTGGCAGGACAAGTCGAAACCGACCGATTACGTCGTCGCCTCCGGGCGCGGCACCGTGTTCAGTTACGTCGTGCACCACGCGCCGAAGGTGCCGGGGCGGCAGTTGCCGTTCGTGGTGGCGCTGGTCGAACTGGAGGAAGGCGTGCGCATGCTCGGTGAACTGCGCGGCATCGACCCGGCCGAGGTGCGGATCGGTCTGCCGGTCGAGGTGGGCTTCGAGAAGCTCGACGACGAGGCGACACTGCCGGTCTGGCAGGTGGTCTCGTGAGCGCCGCCGTGCGCGTGGGCACGGTGCTGCCCGAGCTGGTGATCGGCGCCGACCCCACGTTCGTGATCAGCACCGCCCTGGCCACCAGAGACTTCCAGGACGTGCACCACGACAGGGACAAGGCCGTCGCCCGCGGCTCGAAGGACATCTTCGTCAACATCCTCACCGACACCGGCTTGGTGCAGCGTTTCGTCACCGACTGGGCGGGCCCGCGCGCCGTCGTCAAGTCGATCGCGCTGCGCCTCGGCGTGCCGCTGTACGCCGGGGACACGCTGACGCTGACCGGCACGGTGACCGCGCTGGAGGGCGACGACATACACATCGACGTGGTCGGCAAGGACAGCCTCGGCGACCACATCACGGCTACGGCCGTCATCGCGTTGCGGAGGGCCGATGTCTGAGCAGAAGATTTCCGGCCGTGCGGCCATCGTCGGCATCGGCGCCACGGATTTCTCCAAGGACTCCGGACGCAGCGAACTGCGCCTGGCCGCCGAGGCGGTCACCGCCGCACTGGCCGACGCGGGCCTGACGCCCGCCGACGTGGACGGCCTGACCACGTTCACCATGGACACCAACACCCAGGCCGCTGTGGCCAGGGCGGTCGGCATTCCGCAGCTGAAGTTCTTCAGCCACATCGGCTACGGCGGCGGCGCGGCCTGCGCCACCATTCAGCAGGCCGCCATGGCGGTGGCCACCGGCGTCGCGGACGTCGTGGTGGCCTACCGCGCGTTCAACGAGCGGTCGGTGTCGCGGTTCGGGCAGTTCTCCACGGCGCTGGCCACCGCGCCCACCTCGTCGGGCATCGACGCGGGCTGGTCCTACCCGCAAGGACTGGGCACCCCGGCCGCGCAGGTCGCGATGGTCGCCCGGCGCTATATGCACGTCTACGGGGCCACCAGCGAGGACTTCGGCCGCGTGGCCGTCGCCGACCGCAAGCATGCCGCGGTGAACCCCGCGGCCTTCTTCTACGGCAAGCCGATCACGCTGGCGGATCATCAGAATTCCCGCTGGATCGCCGAGCCGCTGCACCTGCTGGATTGCTGCCAGGAGTCCGACGGCGGCGTCGCGATCGTGGTCACCAGCGTCGAGCGGGCTCGCGACCTGCCGCAGCGGCCCGCCGTCATCGCCGCGGCCGCCCAGGGTTCCGGCGCCGACCAGTACGTGATGACCAGCTACTACCGCGACGCCATGACCGGCCTGCCGGAGATGGGCCTGGTCGGTGAGCAGCTGTGGGCGCAGAGCGGGTTGCGTCCGGAGGACATGCAGGCCGCCATCCTGTACGACCACTTCACCCCGTTCGTCCTCATGCAACTGGAGGAACTCGGGTTCTGCGGCCGGGGCGAGGCGAAGGAGTTCATCGCCGACGGCGCCATCGAGGTCGGCGGACGCCTGCCCCTCAACACGCACGGCGGCCAGCTCGGCGAGGCGTACATCCACGGCATGAACGGCATCGCCGAGGCGGTGCGCCAGATCCGCGGCGTCTCGGTCAACCCGGTCGCCGACCTGACCAACATCCTGGTCACCGCGGGCACCGGCGTGCCGACCTCCGGCCTCGTCCTCAGTGCGGACTGATCAGGTCGGCCGCGCCTGCCTGCTTCAGCACTCCGGCACCCGTCATGGTGGGTCCGGAGTGCTGACGGGTGTGCGAACCGCCGCCGGTGCGGGGGGTGGCGCGTAGCTTGGGGCAAGTGGTGGCCAGGCATTTGGTGGATGTGCATGTGTTGCTGCTGCGCGGCGCGGAATTATTGCTGAGCAGGCGGCGCAGCGCGGACGAGTTCGACGGGCTGTGGCACCTGCCCGCCGGAAAGCTCGAGGTGGGGGAGTCGGTGCTCGCCGCGGTGGTCCGCGAAGCGCACGAAGAGGTCGGCGTGGTGATCGATCCGGCGGATCTGCGGCACGTCCATTCCGCGCACGTCGTCGAGTCCGAACGGGAAGCCCGGGTCGGGTTGTTCTTCGAGACGCGCCGCTGGTCGGGCGAGCCGGTCAACCGCGAGCCGGACAAGTCCTACGAGCTGCGGTGGTTCTCGCTCGCGAACCTTCCGGAAACCCTCATTCCGTATCCGGCCGCCGGTATCCACGGCTACCTCACCGGCGTGACCTACAGCCAGCGGGGCTGGCCCAGCTGATCACACGCGCAGCAAGTGCGCGGCGAGAACGCGGGCGAGCTGCTGGACGCTCTCCGGCGTGTCCGGGCGCAGGGCGGTGCGATTGCCCGCGAAGCGGTCGAAGACGGCTCCCTCGATGACGGCGACGAAATCCGCGGCCCGGATATCCGGATCGGGCGCGCCCATGGCGCGGAACAGGTCGCGGGCGCGGTCGACGGAGAACAGGCTGCGCACCAGCCGGGGATGCAGGTCGGGATCGTCCAGCAGATCGATCAGCAGAGCGTGCCGTGCGATCAGGTGACCGCGCCGTTGCGCGAGTAGCCGGTCCAGCCAGGCCGCGATGGCTTCCGCGACCGGTTGCCGGTCGGCGGTCGGCGTCAACGCGGCAGCGGCGAAATCGTCGCGGGTGCGGGTGGTGATCCGCTCCACGATGGCCTCGATGAGGGCGCGTTTGGTGCGGAAGTAGTAGGAAGCCGAACCGGCGGGCAGGCCCAGTTCCGTGTCCAGCGCGCGGTGGGTGAGCGCGCGCAGGCCGCGTGCCGCGATCACTTCGATGGCCGTGTCGACGAGGAGCGCACGCCGGTCGCCTGTGGACATGATCACCCTTCCTGGCCGCCGCGCGGCCTCGTCCTCTACAAATGTAGAGGACTTTGGAGGTGCCGTGGAACTACGGTGGGATGCCGAGCAGGCGCGGGCGGCGGCGCGGTTGCGCGAGTTGGTCGATCGGCGCGGCAGGCCGAGCCGACGGAGCCGTGGCGTCTACGTCCACGGCAGGCCCGGGCGCGGCAAGACCATGCTCATGGACCGGTTCTTCGCCGAGGTGGCATCGGAACGCAAGCGGCGCTACCACTTTCACCAGTTCTTCGCGAGCCTGCACGCCGCGGCGCACGCGTCCGGCTCGATCGATGCCGCGGTGGACGCGCTGCTCGGCGACGCCCTGCTGGTCTGCTTCGACGAATTCCACGTCCACGACATCGGCGACGCGATGCTGTTCGCCCGGCTGCTCGACGCGCTGTTCGCCCGCCGCGTCGCGCTGGTGGTGACGTCGAACTATCCGCCCGCCGAGCTGCTGCCGAATCCGTTGTTCCACGACCGGTTCGTGCCGACGATCGAGCGAATTCTCGCGAACATGGACGTGGTCGCCGTCGACGGCGCGATCGACTATCGGACCCTCGGTGCCCGGGGCGCCGGTACCGGATTCGCGGCCGGGCGATACGTCGTGGCGCCCCGATGGCACATGACCGTGGAAGCGTTGTCGGCTTCGTCCTCCCGCAATAATGATGCGGCACAACAGGAAATCGAATCGATCGTCGAGATATCCCTCGGTGCCAGAAGTTTGCGGGCGATTGCGACGGACGGAGGCGCACTCGTCATCGACTTCGCCGCATTGTGCGGGACCCCAACTTCCGCGGCGGATTATGTTGCGCTGGCACAACGTTTTCCGCGCTGGGAAATCCGGGATGTACCACCGCTGCGCACAGTTCCGCCCGACTGGACGATGCGTTTCGTGAACGTCGTCGACGTGCTCTACGACGCCGATCGTGCACTCACCGTCATCGCGTCCGCAGCGCTCGGCGAGCTGGTGCGGGAGGTGCGGGAAGTGCCGGATATCTCACGTTTGACGAGTCGGCTTTGTGCATTGTCCCAATCCTCGGCCGAAATCGTCCGGTAGGCACCGTCGCGATGGCCGACCCGCCGCCTCCCCGCACAGTTGCGGTTTAGGAGGAAGGACTGCGAAGTATTCCATTCCATCCCGAGCGGACCGCCCGGCATGTAACTATGTGGCTGTTTTGTGGAGTACTCAGATTTGGTGGTAACGCAGTGGCCAGGGCGCGAGCGCCGATATCGCGCGTGATCGTGCTGATCACGCTGCTGGCTTTTGCCGCCATCGCATTGCACGGATACATCCCAGGAATCACGGAGAGCGAGTCGCGCAGGCAAGTCCCGTCCGCGTTGTCGGTCGCTCTGATGCCCGTGTTGCTGACCGTATCGATCGTCATCCTGCTGGCGGGCGTCATCGCCAGCCAGCACCGATTGCCGCTGGCCATGCCGGAGCCCGAACGCGCGGACGAGCGCAAGCAGTGGCGGTTGGGGCGCGTGGGCCTGGCAGTGCTCGGTGCGCTCGCGCTGCTCGGCGTGCTGTTCGCGGCTGTGACGGCGATCTACTTCATCGGCGCGGGCAGGCCGAGCGAACCCGCGCGCCCGGCGACCCCCGCCACCACCACGGGCGCCGCGCCGGAGCAGGGGACCCCGCCGCCCGCCGAACGCGAGCCCAGGTCGGCGGAGTTGACCGGAACGGCGCTGGTGCTGGCCGGAATCGCGGCCGCGGGCCTGGTGACGGTGGCGATGAGCGGTTTGGTCGTGGTCGCGGTGTCGTCCCGGCGCAAGCCCGTCCCGGCGCAGGCGCCCGGGGTCGCGCCGACGCCCACCGTGGCCGACTCGCTGGCCCGCGCGGCCGAGCTGGGCTTGGCCGCGATGAACGCCCCGGGCCAGGACCCGCGCACCGCGATCATCGCCTGCTACGTCGCGATGGAGCGCGGCCTCGCCTCCGACCGCGCCGCCGCTCCGCTCGCCTCGGACACCCCGATGGAAGTGCTGGCCCGCGCGTTCGAACGCGGCGCGCTGCACGACGCGTCCGCCCGCGAACTGGTCGCCTTGTTCGAGGAGGCCAGGTTCAGCCCGCACGCCATGCTCGAATGGCAGCGCATGCGAGCCGAGCAACTGCTGCGCATCGTGCTCGCCGATCTGCAAGGGGAGGTGCCCGCGTGACCGGCCGGGTGAGAAAGGACATCGCGTGAATCGGATGGGGGTGGTGATCACCGGGGTGATCGTCATCGCGGTGATCGAGCTGGTCGCCGTCGAGCGCGCCCGCGGACTGCTGCTGATCGTCGCGGGCATCCCGGTCGCTGTGGCGCTGGGCTGGCTGATCTGGTCGCTGCTCGAACGCGCCGAGGCCGGGGACGCCGACGAGTTCGACGACATGGAGAACGGCCCGGCCGAGATGTTGCAGCGCTGGCACGCCAGGGCGGAGATGCTCGCCGACCGGGCGGACGGCAGTCGTGCCGATTGGGACCGGCACCTGCGTCCTCTGCTGGCCAAGGAGTTCGAGCTGTCCAGCGGCCAGCGGGTGGCGAAGAACCGCAGAGCGGTCGAGGCGGCGGGTGTCCACCAGTTCGGGCCGGAACTGTGGCGCTGGGTGGACCCGGCCAATTCGGCCCTTCGTGATCAAGCCGGCAGGGCACCGGGACGTGCGGCGCTGGACGAGATCCTGAGCCGCCTGCAGAGAATGTGAAATGGGTTGAGGCAAGTGCGGGTACACACATGACCATGCCGATGGACATGACCATCCAGCGCAGCGAGGCCGTGCTCCGGGAGTTGTCCCGGGTCGTGGTCGGCAAGCAGGACGAGTTGCAGTTGATCATGATCGCGGTGCTGTCCGGTGGGCATGTGCTGATCGAGGACTTACCCGGTCTCGGCAAGACGCTCATCGCGAGATCGTTCGCGGCCGCGCTCGGGTTGCAGTTCACCCGGGTGCAGTTCACCCCGGACCTGCTGCCCGCGGATCTGCTCGGTTCGACGATCTACGACATGTCCTCGGGCCGGTTCACCTTCCGTCGCGGGCCGGTGTTCACCAACGTGCTGCTGGCCGACGAGGTGAACCGCACACCGCCGAAGACACAGGCCGCGCTGCTGGAGGCGATGGCCGAGGGACAGGTCAGCATCGACGGCGAGACGTTCCTGCTGCCGCAACCGTTCATCGTGCTGGCCACCGACAACCCGATCGAGTACGAGGGCACCTACCCGCTGCCGGAAGCGCAGCTCGACCGCTTCGCCATCCAGCTGCGGTTGGGCTACCTGTCCGAGCACGACGAGACGCAGATGATCCGCCGCAGACTGGAGCGCGGGGCGCAGGTGCCGCAGGTCAACCAGGTCGTCGACGCCAACGGTTTGCTGGAGATGCGGCAATCCGTCGAGTACGTGACCGTGCACCCCGACGTGGTGAGCTATGTCGTCGCGCTGGCGTCGGCGACCCGAGGGCACCCTCAGGTCGAGGTCGGCGCCAGCCCTCGCGCGGAACTGGACCTGGTGCAGATGTCCCGGGCGCGGGCTCTGCTGCTCGGCCGCGACTACGTGATTCCCGAAGACGTCAAGGCGCTGGCGATCCCGGCCATGGCGCACCGGATCACGCTGCGGCCGGAGATGTGGGTGCGCCGCATCCGCGGCGAGGACGTGATCACCGAACTGCTGCGCCGTCTGCCGGTACCGCGCGCCACCGTGACATGAGGCACCGCGACGCCAGTTCCGCGGTCGACGCCGAATTGCGGTGGCGACCCGCACCGCTGGTCTTCATGCTCGCGGGGTGCGCCGCCGCGGCCCTGGTGCTCGCGGTGGTCCTCGGCCGGTGGCAACTGCTCGTGTTCGCCGCGCCGCTGCTCGGCGTGCTGGCAACCGCGCCGTGGCAGCAGTCCTCGACCAGGATCCAGGTCGACGGCGGCGGCACGCTGCGCTGTTTCGAGACCGAGGAGGTGACGCTGACCGTCGCCGCCTTCGTGGAGAAAGGGCATGCGCTGCTGCGCTTGAAGCCGGAGCGTTCGGCCGGCTTGGAGATCCAGATCGAGGAGGCCGGCGATTCCGGAATCGCGCCCGCCGGGTTGCGGCTCGCGCTCTCGGCGGCCAGGTGGGGGCGCTACCCGATGTCGGTGCGGGTCTCGGCGCTGAGCCCCGCCGGGCTCGCAGTCGCCACCGCGGTGCTGCCCGCGGGGCAGCTGTTCGTGTACCCGATCACCGATCCGCAGCGAATGCGGTTGCCGCGCACCGAACTTCCCGAGCGGCTCGGCACCCACCTGACCCGCAGGCACGGTCCCGGCGTCGAGTACGCGGACATCCGCGCCTACGCCCCCGGCGACCAGTTGCGCATCGTGAACTGGCCGGTGAGCGCGCGGCGCGGGCGGCTGTACGTCACCGAGCGGCTGACCAATCGTTCCGCGGATGTCGTTGTGCTGGTGGACACCTCGCAGCAAGCGCCGGGACCGGCGACCGATTCGCTGGAGCTGTCGGTGCGCGGCGCGGCGCAGGTGGTGCAGTCGACCTTGCAGGCGGGCGACCGGACCGCGGTGGTCTGCTTGGGCCAGGCGCCGCGCTGGCTGCGGCCGGACATCGGGCGGCGCCAGTTCTACCGCATCGTGGACACCGTGCTCGACGTGGGCGACGAACACATCCCGACCACCGGCACCCTCGCGCCGCACTCCGCCGTGCCGCTCGGCGCGATCGTGGTGGCCTTCTCCACCCTGCTGGACACACAGTTCGCGCTCGCGCTGATCGATCTGCGCAAGCGCGGGCACGTGGTGGTCGTGGTGGACGTCCTGCGCGGCACGCCGTTCCGTGAGGACCTCGACCCGATCCTGGCCAAGATGTGGCAGCTCGAGCGCGCGGCGATGTACCGGGACATGGGCACCGTCGGCGTCGACATCGTCGCGTGGCCGGAAGACGCGCGCCTGGACCAGATCATGCGGGTGCTGCCGGAGCACCGCAGGACCGTACGGGTGCGCCGATGACCAGATTCCTCGCCGTTCTCTCCGGGGTGCTGCTGGTGGCGTCGGTGGCGCTGCTTGAGCCGTGGATCGGCATTCCCGCCCTGGTCTTCGTCGCGCTCGGCTGGTGGCTGCGGCCGCTGGCGGTCTGCGCGGTGCTGCTCACGCTCGCCGTGCTCGCGGTCGCCGACGCGGGTGTGCTCGCTTCCGCGGCGACGGGTCTGGTGGCCACGACCTATCTGCTCAACGCCGCCACGGTGACCGCGCCGCACGGCGTGGTGCCGACCACGATCCCGTCCGTGACCGGTGCGGTCGGCTTCACGGCGGTCGCCGTCGTCGCCGCTCTCGTCCCGCTGCGCTTGGCTTGGGCGCCGCTGGCCGCGCCGGTGCTCGTGCTGCTTTTGTACGCGCTGGTGATCCAGGGCGCCGCGGCCCGGCGCGGGCGCGGCGATCGCGAACTTCCGGCGACGGGCGAAGCCTGACACGGAATTGGCGTCGGCGCGCCGAGAAGCCGACGAGTGCCTGGCGCTGCACGAGGCCCGGCCCGCGGCGGCCGAGCCTCCCGCCTACGACGAGTCGTGGGACGAGATCCTGCTACAGCGATTGCGCACCGCAGGACTTTCCGGACGCACCCCGGCGCGGGGACCGGTGTCGGAATTACGGCGCCACGACCGCGCGCACTCCACCCAGTACGTGGCTACGCTGCGCGCTTGGTTACAGGCGCAGGGCGACTCGGCCCAGGCGAGCGCGCAGCTCGGCGTGCACGAGAACACCGTCCGCAACCGGCTGCGCAAGATGGCGGAGGTGACCGATCTCGGCTTGGACGATCCGCGCAAACGTCTCGCCATGATGATCGAACTCGCCGTCGCCGACACCGACTGACCCGGCCCGCTGTGCCGTCGCCACAAATCTCCGCCCTCCGATTGTCCGATCAGCGCAATCGATCGCCTCGCCGCCACGCCACCATGGGGTTGAGCCGGAAAGGAGGTATCGGAGTGAGGAACATGCAGGTACGTGAGGTGATGCGGAGGCCGGTCACCACCGTTCGGCGCGAGGATGCGGCGCGCGATGCGGCGCTGATGCTCGCCGAACTGCGGTACGCGGCGCTGCCCGTGCTCGACGGGGACGACCGCCTCATCGGAATGCTCACCAGCGGTGACCTCTTGCGGTCCGGAGAACTCGACGACGCTGTCGGCGCGGTGATGACCACGCCGGCGGTCGCCCTGCCCCAGACCGCGGCACTGGCCGAGGGTATGAGCAGGCTGGTGACTCACGGACTACGCAGTCTGCCGGTCGTCGACGCCGAGGACCGCGTGGTCGGCATGTTCAGCCGCGGCGACGCGCTGCGGCTCATGCTCACCCCGGACGACGCGCTCGCGGCCGATGCGCAGCGCCTGCTCGATCAATACCGCGGCGCGCGGCGCTGGCAGGTCACCGTCGACGACGGCGACGCCACCGTCTACGGCCGGTTCGCCGACGAATCCGAACGACGCATCGCCGTCGCCTTGACCCGCACCGTGCCCGGCATCCGCACCGCGAGCATCGCGCTCACACCCGCCGCGGCCGAGCATTGACCACCAACCAGCCCTGGAGTCGACGATGACCCACGCACACCCCGTTTCACGCGCAAGCCCCTCAGCGAACAGCTACCCGTGCTGCGCGCCGCCCTGTTGCAGCAACGCCGCTTCCGCCTGCAACAGCTGGCCGAACTCGAGGCCGCGATCGCCCGCGCAGGTGAACCCGCCGACCCGGCTGACGCGGCCAGACGCGAGGTCGACAGCAAACTGGCCGCGGCAGCACGGCAAGCGCTGGCGGACATCGAGGCAGCTCTCATGCTCATCTCCACCGGACGTTACGGCCGCTGCCGCCGCTGTGACGCCGAGATCTCGGTTCGCCTGCTGCGCACGATTCCCACTACCCAGTGGTGCTTGCGGTGCCGTCGGCATCTCCCTTCCGTCGACGGATCCCGCGTGATACGCGGACAGCGGCCGGGCCAACCCTCCCCAGCGCCGCGACGCGACCTGCCGACGAAACGTGAGACGCTTGCGTGCCGTTGACCGCCGATGCCCTTCGTCCGGCATCCGCACCGGCGCGGGGCGGGAGTCGTCCGCACTGGCGCCCTCAGGCGCCACCTCCGCCGTTCGTGCGAGTGCTGTCGGACGCGCACCTGCCTGTGCCGCTCGGGTGAAGCTGTGTAGTGATTCCTCAGGCGGGCCGGAATCGCAGTTCGACATCCCCAAGGACCGGCGCGTCGTCGCGTTCGACCACGGTTGCGGCGATGACGAGTCGGTCGTCCTCGCGCCAGATCCGGGTGCGGATCGTCTCGCCCGGGTAGAGCACCCCGGCGAACCGGGCGCGGAAACCGGTGACGCGGCTCGCGTCGGAGTCGAGCACGATGTCGGTCGCGGTCTTGCAGACGATGCCGTAGGTGCACAACCCGTGCAGGATGGGCGCGGGAAACCCGGCGGCGCGGGCGAATTCGGGGTCGGAGTGCAGCGGGTTGCGGTCGCCGGACATCCGGTAGAGCAGCGCCTGCTGCGGCAGCGTCGGCGTGGTGACGTCGAAATCGGGGGCGCGATCGGGCAATTCGGTCTTGGTACTCGGTCCGCGCTCGCCGCCGAAGCCGCCCTCGCCTTTGGCGAAGATCGAGGAGCGCTCGGTCCACAGCGGCGCTCCGTCGGAGCCGGTGACGGTGTGCTCCTGCACGATGACCGCGGCCGAGCCTTTGTCCCAGATCTCGGCGATCCGGCTGACCTTGGTCGCCTTGCCCGCGGCCGGGATCGGCCGGTGCACCTCGACCTCCTGATGACCGTGCACCACCTTCGCCAGATCGATCTCGACGCCGGGGAAGCTCACCCTGGGCGGCTCGGTCTCGTGCACGGTGGCCGCGACGGTGGCGAAGGTCGGCAGCACCTGGGGTTCCCGATCGTCGAGATAGCGCAACTCGGCAGGCTCGGTCCAGCGCGTGCCGGCGCCGAGGCCCAGTTGGTAGAGCTGCACGTCCGACGGGGTCCAGGCGAACTCCCGGCTCGGCAGCTCCGCGCCGAGCGCGATCTTCGGGTCGATGGGCATCAGTTCTCCTTGTGCATGAATGTGGATCGATCCGGATCTACCGCGCCGCGCCCGAGGCCGCGCCGGAAATAGATGCGCCTTCGGTTCGATCCTGATCGGCGCGGCCGCGGCTCGCCAGTGCGCCGTCCGGTCGGTGGGATGGGCGAGTCGCGGCATAGCTCGTGCTCGGCGCCCCAGTTGTAGCCGGGGCGCTCCTTTCGCGGTAGCGGCGGGCTTTGCTTCGGCGAGATGGGCGCGCGGTGCGGGTCGCGTCCAGCGCGACACGCACCGCATCGACCGTCAGGCCTCTGCCGCGGCGACTGCGGGCTGCTCCTTCTTGCGCTTGACGATGTCCAGCACCGCGAGGTAGCCGAAGGCGATCGCGGGGCCGATGGTGGCGCCGGGCCCGGCATACGTGTGGCCCATCACCGGTGTGGAGCAGTTGCCGGAGGCGTACAGCCCCTCGATGACGCTGCCGTCCTCGCGCAGCACCCGCCCGGCGGTGTCGGCCACCAGTCCGCCCTTGGTGCCCAGATCGCCCGGCACGATCTTGGCGGCGTAGTACGGGCCCTCCACCAGCGCGGCCAGGCACGGGTTGGGCCGCACGGTCGGATCGCCGTAGTACCGGTCGTAATGGCTGTCGCCGCGGCCGAAGTCCTCGTCCTTCCCGGTCTCGGCGAAGCCGTTGAAGCGGCTGACGGTCGCGGCCAACTCGTCGGCGGGCACGTCGATCTTGCCTGCCAATTCCTCGATGCTGTCGGCCTTGACGATGAAGTCGTTTTCCATCCACCGGGACGGAAAACGCTGACCGGGCTGTAGCCCGGCGAAGATGTAGCGGTTCCGGTAGCGCTGGTCGAACACCAGCCACGCGGGGATGTTCTCGCCCGGTCCCTCGCCCTGCCCGTACTCGCCGCCGTACATGGTGTGCACCGCCTCGACGTAAGGAGCGGACTCATTTCCGAATCGCTTGCCGTCGGCGTTCACCATGATGCTGCCGGGCAGGTTCCGTTCGGCCAGCGCGAACCACGGTTTGCCGCCCTTGAAGATGGTCGGCCCCCACCAGGCGTCCTCCATGAAACCGATGGCCGCGCCCGCCGCCATGCCCGCTTGGATGCCGTCGCCGGTATTGGCGGCCGCGCCGGTGGTCCACTCGGTGGTGATGGGCTGGCGCTGGTATTTGGTGCGCATTTCCGCGTTGTGCTCGAAACCGCCGCTGCCCAGGACGACGCCGTAGCGGGCGGTGAAGGTGACCGGCTCGCCCTCGTGCAGCGCGTTGACGCCGGTGACGACGCCGTCGGTCACCACGAGGTCGGTCATCGGGGTGTTCAGCAACAGCGGCACGTTCGCGTCCATGAGCCCCTTGCGCATGCCCGCGATGATGGCCTGCCCCATGCCGACGATGTGTTTGCGGGTGAACTTGGCCCAGTAGGTGCGCGCGCCGACGCGCATGGCCCGGAGCATGCCCTTCGGATGCCGCCGAATCAGATTGAGCCGGACGAAGTCGGCCTGCATGACCACCACGTTCAGCGGAGCCTTCGCGTACGGCGGCTCCAGGTTGAACCGCTCGTCGCCGAGGATCTTCGTGTCGAACGGCTTGGGCTCGCACGAGCGCCCCTCGGGCCGCCCGCCCGGCGCTTCGGGATGGTAGTCGGAGTAGCCGGGCACCCACGTCATCTTCAGGGGCGAGTGATCGAGCACGAAGTCCAGCGCTTCGGCCCCGCGATCGATGAAGGTGTCGACCCGTTCGGAGGGGACGACGTCGCCGATGATGCTGTGCAGGTAGGTCCGTGCGTCCTCGCGGTCGTCGGGCCGACCGGACGCGCGCAGCGCCTTGTTGCCCGGGATCCACACGCCGCCGCCGGAGCGCGCGGTCGACCCGCCGTAGTGCGCGGCCTTCTCGATGACCACCACGCTCAGGCCGTTGTGGGCCGCGGTGAGGGCGGCGGTCATGCCGGCGGCGCCGCTGCCGACCACCACCACGTCGTATTCCCGATCAGTCATGTAGAACACGTTATAGAATGGACGCGCCATTGGTCTATGTTGTGTGGCAGAAGACTTGCTCGACGTTCCGTTTGTCGAGGAAACTTGTTTCAGTTTCAGACCGGAGTTAAGAACATGGGCCTCGAATGGGACCTGGCCACCGACGTTGTCGTGGTCGGATACGGCGCCGCGGGGGCGGCGGCCGCGCTGGAAGCGACCGAGGCGGGCGCGCAGGTGCTCGTGCTCGAACGCTTCGCCGGAGGCGGGACGTCGGCGCTGTCGGGCGGCATCATCTACGCGGGCGGCGGCACCTCCGTGCAACGGGAGGCCGGGGTGGAGGACACCCCGGAGGCCATGTACGCCTACCTCGAGCGCGAGGTCGGCGACGCGGTCGCCCCCGAGACGTTGCGCCGGTTCGTCGACGAGAGCCCGGAACTGATCGAGTGGCTGAAGGCGCACGGCGTTCCGTTCGAAGCCTCGCTGTGCCCGTACAAGACTTCCTACCCCAACGACCGCTACTACCTGTACTACTCCGGCAGCGAGATCTCCGGCGCGTTCCGCGACATCCCGCCCGCCCAGCGCGGACATCGGGTGAAGGGAAGGGGCACTTCGGGAAAGAAGCTCACCGGCCCGCTCGCCGCCGCCGCGTCCAGGGCGGGCGTGCGCGTGGAGACCCTCACCCGGGTGACCCGACTGATCACCGACGGCGCGGGCGCGGTGATCGGCGTCGAGTGCCGCACCCTGCGCGACGCGCCCGGCCGGGTCCGCGACCGTTACACCCGCATGGCGAAGGTCGCGGCAAAGCCCGGCATCTACTACCCGCCGCTGCGACGGGCACTGGAACAGCGGCTGGACCTGCTGGAACGCCGGTACGGCAGCACGATCCGGGTCCTCGCGCGGCGCGCAGTGGTGCTCAGCGCGGGCGGGTTCATCGCCAATCGCGAGTTGGTGCGGCAGTACGCGCCCGCCTTCCACGGCGGTCTCGCCCTCGGCACCACCGCCGACGACGGCAGCGGCATCCTGATGGCCGAGCAGGTCGGCGCGGCCGTGGATCACATGGACAACGTCTCCGCATGGCGATTCCTGCTCCCGCCCAGCGCGTTCACCGCGGCGCTGCTGGTGGACGCCGATGGCAGGCGGGTGATCGATGAGACGCGCTACGGCGCCGCGGTCGGCAACAAGCTGATCACCGAGCACGGCGGCAAGGGGTGGCTGCTGGTCGACAACCCACTCATGCACATCGCGATCGGGCAGATCGGCAAGCAAGGAGCCTGGTTCCAGCGCGGGCAGTTCGAGACCATGCGTCGCACCGCGATTCGCGGCGCCACGCTGGAGGCAGCCGCGGCGAAGGCGGGCATCGACCCGGCCGGGCTGCGCGCGACGGTCGACGCGCACAACACCGCGATCGAGACCGGCGCCCCCGATCCGGTCGGGAAACCCGCCGAGTTCACCGAACCGGTCCGTACCGGCCCCTTCTGGTTGTTGGATGTGGGCATCAAACCGAGCCTGACCAACCCGTGCCCCATGCTCACCCTCGGCGGCGTCGTCGTGGACGAGCGCACCGGCGCGGTCAAGACGGCCGAGGGCGCCGACATCCCCGGGCTCTTCGCGGCCGGGCGCACCGCGGTCGGCGTCTGCTCCAAGTCCTACGTCAGCGGGCTGTCGCTGGCCGACTGCGTCTTCTCCGGCCGCAGGGCGGGGCGGTCGGCCGCGGGCGAGCAGGTCTCGGCGCTGGAAAACGCAACAGTGGAAGGAAATTAGCGTGCTGTCCGACGCGGTACGAACCGAACTGGCCGACGAACTCGAGCGCGCCGAGCGCGACCGGGTGGCGATCGATCCGCTGATCGCCCGCCACCCCGACATCGACGTGGTCGACGCCTACGAGATCCAGCTGATCAACATCCGCCGCAGGCTCGACGCGGGCGCGCGCGTGGTCGGGCACAAGGTGGGCCTGTCCTCGAAGGCCATGCAGCAGATGATGGGCGTGGACGAGCCCGACTACGGGCATCTGCTCGCGGAAATGGAAGTCTACGAGGACGTTCCGGTGGAAGCGGGCCGGTATCTGTTCCCCCGGGTCGAGGTGGAGGTCGGGTTCGTGCTCGGCGCCGACCTGCCCGGCGCGGAGTGCACCGAAGAGGACGTGCTCGCCGCCACGGTCGCCTTCGCGCCCGCGATCGAGTTGATCGACTCGCGGATCAAGGACTGGAACATCGGCCTGGCCGACACCATCTCCGACAACGCGTCTTCGGCGGGCTTCGTGCTCGGCGCGCAGCGTGTCGCGCCGAAGGACATCGACATCAAGGCCATCGACGCGGTGCTCACCCGCAACGGCGAGGTGGTCGCCGAGGGCCGCAGCGACGCGGTCCTGGGTGATCCGGTGATCGCGGTGGCCTGGCTGGCGCGCAAGGTCGCGAGCTTCGGTGTCCGGTTGAAGGCAGGTGACATCGTGCTGCCCGGCTCGTGCACCCGCGCCATCGACGCCCGTCCGGGCGATGACTTCCACGCCGAGTTCGCCGGACTCGGCTCCGTCCGTTTGCAATTCACCTAGGGAGGCTGTCGTGTCCAACGGGACCGTCACCGCCGCGATCGTCGGGTCCGGCAACATCAGCACCGATCTGCTCTACAAACTGCTGCGCTCGCAGAAGATCCAGCCGCGTTGGATGATCGGGATCGACCCGGACAGCGAGGGGCTGAAGCGGGCGCGCGGGCTCGGGCTGGAAACCTCGCACGAAGGCGTGGACTGGCTGCTCGGGCAATCCGAACTGCCCGACCTGATCTTCGAGGCGACCTCGGCGTACGTGCACCGCGCCGCCGCGCCGCGCTACGCCGAAGCGGGCATCCGCGCCGTCGACCTCACCCCCGCCGCCGTCGGCCCCGCCGTCGTGCCGCCGGTGAACCTGGGCGCGAATATCGACGCGCCGAACGTCAACATGATCACCTGCGGCGGCCAGGCGACGATCCCGATCGTCGCCGCGGTGTCGCGGGTCGTCCCGGTGCCGTACGCGGAGATCGTCGCGTCGGTGTCGTCGGTCTCCGCGGGCCCCGGCACCCGCGCGAACATCGACGAGTTCACCAAGACCACCAGTCGCGGCGTCGAGACCATCGGCGGGGCGCAGCGCGGCAAGGCCATCATCATCCTGAATCCGGCCGAGCCGCCGATGATCATGCGCGACACCATCTTCTGCGCCATCCCCGACGACGCCGACACCGACGCGATCGCCGACTCGATCCACCGGATGGTCGCCGACATCCAGCAGTACGTGCCCGGCTACCGGCTGCTCAACGAGCCGCAGTTCGACGAGCCCTCGGTGGTCTCCGGCGGCATGGCCAAGGTGTCGGTGTTCGTCGAGGTGGAGGGCGCGGGCGACTTCCTGCCCCCGTACGCGGGCAACCTCGACATCATGACCGCCGCCGCTACGCAGGTCGGCGAGGTCATCGCCGAGCAGATCGTCACGGCCCGGGTGTAAGGAGCTTTCGACATGGCCTACTCAGCAGAACTCGACATCCGCGTCACCGACACCTCGCTGCGCGACGGATCCCACCACAAGCGCCACCAGTTCACCGCCACCGAGGTCCGCGACATCGTGGCCGCGCTGGACGGCGCGGGCGTGCCGGTGATCGAGGTGACCCACGGCGACGGTCTCGGCGGTTCGTCGTTCAACTACGGCTTCTCCAAGACGCCGGAGCAGGAACTGGTCGCCATCGCGGCCGAGACGGCGAAGCGGGCGAAGATCGCCGTGCTGATGCTGCCCGGCGTCGGGGTGAAGGAAGACATCAAGATCTCCCAGGACAACGGCGCGTCCATCTGCCGGATCGCCACGCACTGCACCGAAGCCGACGTGTCCATCCAGCACTTCGGTCTGGCGCGGGAACTCGGACTGGAGACGGTCGGGTTCCTGATGATGTCGCACACCCAGCCGCCGGAGGTGCTCGCCAAGCAGGCGCGCATCATGGCCGATGCCGGCTGCCAGTGCGTCTACATCGTCGACTCGGCCGGTGCGCTGGTGCTCGAGCAGGTTTCCGACCGCGTCGCGGCGCTGGTGGCTGAACTCGGCGACGACGCGCAGGTCGGCTTCCACGGCCACGAGAACCTCGACTTGGCCGTGGCCAACTCGATCTACGCCATCCGCGCGGGCGCCAAGCAGATCGACGGCAGCGCACGGCGTTTCGGCGCGGGCGCGGGAAACACCCCGGTCGAGGCGCTGGTCGGCGTGTGCGACAAGCTGGGCGTGAAGACGGGCATCGACTTCTTCGCCATCGCCGACGCCGCCGAAGACGTCGTCCGCCCCGCCATGCCCCAGGAATGCCTGCTCGATCGCCAGGCCCTGATGATGGGCTACGCCGGCGTCTACTCCAGCTTCCTCAAGCACGCCGAACGGCAAGCCGAGCGCTACGGCGTCTCCGCCGCCGAAATGCTCGTACGGGCCGGCAAGCGCAAGCTGGTCGGCGGCCAGGAGGACCAGCTCATCGACATCGCGCTGGAATTGCAGCGGGAGAAGGCGACCGTCTCCGCCTGAGCGGTCGAACGCAGCGGGCCGCGAACGAAGCTACCGTTCGCGGCCCGATGCGCCCAGAACACCGAATTATGTGTCGGTGGCATCGTCGGCGTGCGGCTCGGCCTAATCAGCGGAGTGTCCTAAATGTCCGTACCGGACGAGATACGCCTTGCCCGCGAGACTTTGCCAACCGCGTTCGGTCGGTTCCAACGACCGCCCACTCGTGGTTGGGTCCTTGGGCCACGGCTCCCGAATATGGATCTGGATATCGTCCTGGAGAATCAGAGCCAGTTCCATCGCGAACTCCTCTGCGGTCGCGCTACCCGGTTCGGTGGGGTCGAGGGCTGCGGCAGTGCCGGCATCAGGCACAGCAATGCGCACCAGAGCCTTCGGCTCGGGGCGCCCGGTCCGTTCGGCGAACCTGCGCCATTTATCGGAAGTTCCGGTTTCTACATGTACCGCAAATCCGAGCGAAGTTTCGATGTCGGAAGCGAGTAGCCTTGCGCCTCGGACGGCGTCATCTATGTCCACGTCCTCTATCCTGCCACGGCTGTTACGGGACGATGAATTCGTTGAGCGGTGTGATGTAGACGGTGCCATCGGGCGCCGTATGGAGGCCGTCCACATGCAGCACGTCGCCGCTCTTCCAGATGTTCTTGCCGTTACGGTAAACCGCCTGTCCAAAATGCAGCATGTCGTCCTTATCTGATTTTTGTATTTTGCTTATCGGCGATTTATTGACGAATAAATGCCACTCGTATTCACCAGGTCGGTGGCTTAAGTCGTTGATGAACCACCACCACGTGTAGTAGCCGATTGGATCGCCATTATATGGCCTAATTTCAGATTTGAGAGTTCCATGCTCGGTCTTCAGCTGATAGTCGAGACATAGTGGAGGCGTAGCCTCTGCGACAGCGGGGAGTGCGACCTGGCCAGCGATGCAGCAGGCAATCGCCATCGCCGACATCGCCAGGGGCCGCCATCGTCGACGAATGCTTATCCTTCCGATGCCGTCGCGGGGTGCTGGTTTGATGCGGCGGCTGATCCCCGAGTTGAGCACGGCTCCAGCGGGTGCTACCACCGCTGGAGCGGGGGTTGTCGAGGTGCGTGAGCTCGACCGAGCGGCGATTTTTTGGAGTCGTCCACAGCGCTTGCGCGGATCACCGGCGAGGTGTCCACGGGACTCGAGCACGCGGGTTCGTTCAGGCGACGGTCAAATCGTCGGGAACAGGTAGCTGTGCGCTAGATCGCCAGGCCCTGATGATGGGCTACGCCGGCGTCTACTCCAGCTTCCTCGAGCACGCCGAGCGCCAAGCCGAGCGCTACGGCGTCTCCGCCGCCGAAATGCTGGTACGGGCGGGCAAGCGCAAGCTGGTGGGCGGTCAGGAGGATCAGCTGATCGACATCGCGCTGGAATTGCAGCGGGAGAAGGCGACCGTCACCGCCTGACCGGGCGAACGCAGCGGGGTCGCGGACGGAGGTTCGCGACCCAGTTCGTCTGCGCTCGAGTAAGGCTCTGCCGGTCGACGGCGGTCGAGTGGGTCGACTACGCGGGGCCGAGAACTGCGGCGACGAAGGAGAGCACGTCCGGCCAAGCGGCGGCGACGATCCCTTCGTGATCGGTGTCGAGCCGTGAAACTCGTATCTCGCCCCGCCAAGCACGTACTGAGCGAGTAGCGCCGGTCCATCGTTGGGGACGACGTGGTCGGTCGTGCCGTGTGTGATCAATAGCAGGCTGCGGTGCCACGAAGTGGTGGACTCGGACCGCTATGGAGCGAACGGTTGGGGAGGCGCACTGCTAAGGTCTCGAATACCAAGGGCGGAGGGGGTTCTCACTGATCGGTATGCAGCACCACCGGCTCGTCAGCCTTTGCGCGATACCCACGTTTCGAAGCCCACCGGATCCAGCACAGTCCGGTGCGGTTGTTTCGAGTCATAGCGAAACATAGATCCCACATGAGGACGACCATGAACGAAGACTTCCTCGATGAACTCGCACGATTCCACGCCTACACCCAAGCGATCTCCGGACTGATGCAGGAAGTCACTCAGGCCGGACCACAGCGCACCACCGGGCGCGACAGCACCGGAACAGTCGAGGCCACCATATCCTCAGTCGGAGAACTGATCGACATCGCCATCGCCGAGAACTGGTCTCGGCACCTGGAACGAGACCAAATCGGGCAGGCGGTAGTGAGCGCGATCAAAGATGTCGAACGCCGGCGCTTCGAAGCGGCTATGACCGCCGCAGTCGACAACGGCACCATCGATCGGCTCGAAGCACTGAGCCTCGATGATGTGACACCCAGTCACCTCGAACTACCGAAGCCACCGCGTTACCCGACAGTCGGAACTACGCAACTGCTCGACGAAACCCTCCAGGCCATCAACGTCGGAACAGTGCTCGAGCCGAAGGAATTCGTCGGCGAAGCCGAAACCGAAGATCAGCTACACGCAGTTATCACTCTGAACAGCAGTGGTATCGCCGACTGCGTAGTCCGACTGCCGTGGGGAATCGACGTCAGCGGCAACGCGATCGCCTGGACGATCAAGCAGGCGCACGGTGAAGCACGTCAGCGACTGCTTGCCGCCGGAACACGTAGCGGTGCAACCGATTTCGACATGCTGAATACCGATGCCATTCAGTCTCTCGCCGCGATACAGAATCGCCCACAAGGAGTGAACTAGTGGCTCCCACAGCACAAGAAATCAAGGTCGCCACCGACACCCTCCGCAAGGACGCAGCGGTCTGGGATCGCGAATCGGCCACCATGTCGAATTTGAAGAGTACGGTCGACGGCCTGACATTCGGCCGCCTCGAAGCCGGAATCTTCCAAGCCATCGTCGATGCCAACAACAAGTTGGCTATCAAGATATCGGAACGCTGCGACCAGGCGTCGAAACGTTTTGCTGAGATCGGAGAAACGCTCATGCATTGCGCAGACACGTACGATGCCGAAGACGCCGCGGGAAAACACCGGATCGACAGTCTCTGGTAAATAGAGGGGTAACAATGTCATTCGATATATCGTCGTACAATTCTGTCGTCGATGGCCTGGAAAAATTCCTTGACGACATCGATGGCAAAGTCAGGGTGGCGATACCACAAGCTGAGCAGGAAGCCCTCGACCTACCGTACGTCAGACTGATTCCGCCCGTTCAGCGCGCAGTCAAAACGTGCGCCGACAAGCTCATCGAAATATGCAAATGGCTATGGGACAAGGTCATCGAAATCATGAAGGGGATTCGTGCCCCGTACGATATGTACCTGCGCAGCCGCGATTGGACCGATGTACGCGATTCCGTATCGAGCATCCAGGGCGAAATCGATCCGAACAACTTGGCGGTAAACCGCGTCTGGAAAGGTGCGGCGCAGTTGGCCTACATGAAGTCGAACACGGCGCAGAGCGCAGCATCGGGCAAAGTCGGCGACATCGCCGACAAGACTAAAACCGTCCTGATCGAGTCGGCCGTGGCAGGGCTTGCCTTCTATGCAGGCCTATTGAGTATCTGCTGGCAGTTCCTTGCGAACCTCGCAGCGGCAATCGCTGCCCTGGCCACCGGAGTAGGGGCGCCCATCAGCCTCGCGGATATCGCAGCCGACTCGGGGATCACCACCGCGCAGATCTGGGTAGCGGTCGGTCTCCTGAGTGCCTTCGTGGGGCAGCAGGCCAGAAGCTTCGGTGACCTCCACTCGGCAGCATCGGATAACAGCAGCTTCCCGGGCGGGAGATGGCCGGATCCGATTTCTTCAACGTTCAGCGACGCGTCGGTCGGCGGCGATAACGAATCCAAGTGGAGGCTGAACTGAGCAAAAAGTATATTGGGCAGCGGTTACCTCCCGAGCAGGAAGCGCTGAAACGTCCCAGCAGTTTAGTCGGACTCGCGATGGTGCCGCTATTCTTCGGTCTATTGCTGATAGTGAGCAGTGTGAGTAGCTCGGCTGTCGCTGGAGGTGTGGCCTCCGCAGTGCTGCTCGGGGTAGCGATCGCTGCGCAACTGGTTGGAATCACTCTCAGTTGGAGGAAACCACCGACCGGTAGGTCGCGAATAGTCGTGAGTTCGGTTTTCATCTGTTCCGGGTCGGCGATTATAGGCCTATTCGTGGCGAGCCTTGCCGCCGGTGTGAATACCTTTCAGGTGTACTATTGCTATCCAATCCTACTGGTGTCCACGGCAATACTCGGCCATCAATGCCTCAATCATCACCGTTATCTATTCCAGAAATCCTCACGAAACGAAGACCGAATCGAATCGGAATGAAGAATGACCTTGTGACTCGCCGATGGTTGTTCTGAGCCACCGTGGTCACAGGGGTAAACGGGTTACGCGCCCAACGGTTGATGTGGCCGTGTGACCGGGTGACCTGCGGATCATCCGGCCCGGCCGACCGGAGCGCTTGTCTGCTCACTGTGAACCAGCGCGAAGGACGGCGAGCAGCTGCTCGGCCGGAATGGTGTGGGGGCGGTCGCTCACTTGGCCGTCACCTAGTTCGACCAAGCGCCAGGCCCCGTCGTCGCGCAACGCGAAGTCGGCTGTCACGAACAGGAGGCCGAGGGCGGCGATGGCGTCTTCGACGGATGTCGGGTCGAACTCGACGTCGGGCATGTCCTCCGGGGTGTCCGGGTGCGGGCCGATCAACCGGCACTTGCCGTCTACCCACCAAGTGCGGACTTCGGCAGACTGGAAACGCTCGAAGCGGCGCAGGACGAATCCGCCGGCCAGGTCTTCGCCGCGGAGTTCACGGAATCTGCTCGCGACCCGCCAGGCGGCGTCCGGGTCCGCCACGTCGGGGATGAACGCCGCTTCGTGCCAGTAGTGCTTCATCGACTTGGTGTAGTCGCGCAGGACGACGGGGCCGGTTCCCAGCTCCCGACGCGCGTGATCGAACGCGGCGCGACCGCTCCCGCTGGTCCATACCGATCGAGGCGTCATCTCGGCGAGTGCGGAATACCACCCCGGCAGCTCGTGCGCCCGCCGGTATTGTTCGGCGCTCGTGCGCAGCGTGACGCCCCGCTGCCGCAAGCTCTGTTCGAACGCGGCGTACTCAGCACTGCGCAACATCCAGCCGCGGTAGACAGCCACCCCGCTGGAACGGATGCGTCGAACGGCCTCCTCGGCGCCGTCGGCGCGGGTCAGCGCGTCGTGATCGACCACGGCGACTTCCCATCCGACGGCACGAGCCGCGTCCGCCTCCGGGGCGAAATGCTCGTCGACGCGTTGGGGGCGAAGTACATCGGCCGGAACAAGAAGCAGCACAACACATATCCTCGCGTCGGCGCACACGATTCCCAACCGATTTTCGCCTCGCCGCTATCGATGATCATCGATGCCGCAGTCGACTTGGACTACGCCGCTGGCTGATTCAACTCATCGAGCATGCGCCGCAGCTGCCCAGCCCGCTCGGCGGAACTCCGTGTCTTCATCAGCCGCAGGAAGTGCGCATACTGCGCGGTGCGGTCGAGCAGTTCGAATCTCTTCCGTGCGCGTGGATTCGCGCTGAGCGCTTCGAGCAAGTCGGCCGGACAGGTGGCGGTCCGCTGGGATTCATAGGCGGCCGCCCAGCGCCCATCGGCCTGCGCGGCGGCGATGGCCGCGAAACCGGGAGCCTGCATGCGACCTGCGGCGACGAGAACTTCGGCTTTGGCGACGTTGATCTGCGACCACGGACTCCTCGGACGGCGCGGCGAGTATCGCTGCAGGTAGTGCTCGGCGTCGAGGCCGCGGCGGTGACTGTCGATCCAGCCGAAGCAGAGCGCGCCGTCGAGCGCCTCCCCGTTGCTGATCGTCCGGTCCGCCGCCCCCTTCTTGGCGATCTTCAGCCAGACATCGGCGTGCCTGTCGTGATTGGCTGCCAGCCACTCCTCCCACTGTGCGACGTCGACACAAGTAAGAATTCTTGTTCCATCGAAGCGACTCACGGTGCCCTCCAAGATGCGGTGATGTCTTTCCACCTCATCCTCCGACCCAAAGTGCTCATCAACTGAGCACTTCACCCTTCGGGTGGCACACGAGCGTGTGGTGGTCCCCGGGATTCGCCGCTCTAATGTGCCAGCTGGTGAGAGTAGTACAGTTATCATAAGTTCACTACTTTTGGGAGGGGCGCGTGCGGAAACCGTCCGACATCTTCGATCGCGACCGGGAATGGGAGGCACTGACCCGGTTCGTCGACGATCCCGCCCCGAGTGCGTCTCTCGGCGTGATCTCGGGTCGACGCAGGCAAGGTAAAAGTTTTCTGCTTGAGGCCGTCTGCGAAGTCGCCGACGGTTTCTACTTCTCCGCGCAGGAGGCCACCGACGCGGAATCGCTCGCCGCCGTCGGGGAGGCGCTCAGCCGCCACCTCGATCTGGTCGCTCCCTTCACCCCGGCGAACTGGGGGCAAGTGATCGATGTGCTGCTTCGCATGGGACGCGAGAAGAACACGCCCGTGGTGATCGATGAGTTTCCCTATCTGGTCAGGGCGAATCCAGCGCTGCCGTCGATCATTCAGGGAGCGTATGCGCCGAGACGAGCCGAGCGCACCGCTTCGCGCACACGGTTGCTGCTCTGTGGTTCGGCGTTGTCTTTTATGGGTGGCCTGCTTTCGGGAAATGCCCCGCTGCGCGGCCGTGCTTCGCTCGAATTGCCCATCGCCACCTTGAATTACCGGCGAGCAGCGGAGTTCTGGGGGATCAGTGACCCTCGGCTGGCCCTGCTCGTGCATTCGGTGGTGGGCGGAACACCGGCGTATCGGACCGAGATGATCCGCTATGACGCGCCCGCGAATCTCGCGGATTTCGATGATTGGGTGGTTCGAGCGATTCTGTCCCCGGGAAGCCCGATGTTCCTGGAGGCGCGGTACCTGCTCGCCGAGGAGCCCGATCTTCGGGACGGCGCCCTCTATCACTCCGTGCTCAACGCCATCGCCACCGGCAACACCGGCCGGGGTGGCATCGCCGGCCACGTCGGCCGCCCGGTGAACACGCTGGCGCACCCCTTGACTGTGCTCGAGGACGCCGGTTTCATCACCCGCGAGGCCGACGCGTTCCGCGCCAACCGCAGCGATTTCCGGATCGCCGAACCGCTGGTCACCTTCTACCACGCGATCATGCGGCCGTTCTGGCCTCAGCTGACCTTGGCCACGGACACCAGCCGTATCTGGCAGCGGGCATCGCATCGGTTCGCCAGCAACGTGATCGGTCCGCACTTCGAGCGAATCTGCCGCGAGTGGGCCATGCTTTTCGCCCAGGAAAGCACCGACCGAAATCGGCTCGGCGACCTTCCGGTGCAGGTTTCGTCCGGCACGGTCAACGATTCGGCGAACCGTACGACACACGAGGTCGACGTCGTCGCGGTCGGTTACGCCGAGGACGGCCGTCCACCGCTGCTCGGCATCGGGGAGGCGAAGTGGAACGAGGTGATGGGCCTCGGCCATCTGGACCGTCTGCGGCGCATCCGCGAACTGATCTCCGCGAGCGGGAAATTCGATGTCACCGGAATGCGCCTGCTCTGCTTCTCCGGCGCGGGATTCAGCGAAGACCTGCAACGGGCCGAGCGCGAAGGCGAGGTCGAGCTGATCGGACTGGATGAACTGTACGGCCGCTCGTAAACGTACGATATCGGCCATCGAGCACCGCCACCATCAACGTCTCGAGAGGAGAGACGAATGACCATCGACATTCGCAAGGTGACCGTCCTGGGCACCGGAGTGCTCGGTTCGCAGATCGCCTTCCAGACGGCCTTCCACGGTTTCGAGGTGACGGCATACGACATCGACGACAAGGCGCTGGCCGCGGCCAGGGAGCGACTCGACAAGCTGGTGGCGGTCTACCGTGAGCAGGTACCCGGCGGCGGGGACGGTAAGGCGGAGCAGACGGCGGCGGGAATCGCGCTGACTTCCGATCTGGCTCGAGCGGCGCAGGACGCGGATCTGGTCATCGAGGCCATTCCCGAGGTGCTGACCATCAAGCAGCAGACGTACGAGAAGCTCGGCCAGGTCGCACCGGAGCGCACCATCTTCGCCACCAACTCCTCCACCCTGCTGCCCAGCGCCATCAAAGACTTCACCGGCCGCCCGGACCGATTTCTCGCGCTGCACTTCGCGAATCAGGTGTGGCACTTCAACACCGCCGAGATCATGGGCACCGCCGACACCGACCCGAACGTGTACCAGGCCGTGGTCGACTTCGCCTCGAAGATCGGCATGGTGCCGATCGAAATCCACAAGGAGAAGGCCGGTTACGTCCTGAACTCGCTGCTGGTGCCGTTGCTCAACGCGGGCATGAACTTGGCGGCGGGCGGCTACGCCGATCCCGAAGCGGTGGACAAGACCTGGCAGATCGGCACCGGCGCACCGGCCGGGCCGTTCCGCATTCTTGACATCATCGGGCTGACCACGCCTTACAACATCCTCGTCAACAACGAGGACGAGGAGTCCCAACGGCTGGCCCAGTGGTTGAAGGAGAACTACATCGACAAGGGAAAGCTCGGCATCGCCACCGGCGAGGGTTTCTACAAGTACTGACCCGCGAGGGCGCCGAGCGCCACGGAATATGGAGGCGTCGAAGTGACAGCACTCATCGGAGGTGTGTCATGACTTGGACCGTAATCGACCTCGATGTCCAGCTGGTGGCTGATGTCTCGAAGGTGCTGGGCACCGGAACGAAAACGGAGACGGTGAACGCGTCGCTTCGTGAGGTGCTGGAGACCCGCCGCCGCGCGCTCGCCCGCACCCGTCTGCAGGATGGGTAGTTTCCGCCGGCCCGGGCCGCTTACCACGGATCGATTCGGCTCGGTCAGCGCTGACCATCTGTTTCGCTGTCGGTATGTCCGACCAACCGGTCACGACCCATCTCCACTACGACGCACGTCTTCAACAGCGGCACGATCTCGCAAAGATGCGCTGTGCACAGCTCGAGCAGCGCCGCGTTGGTGATGTTCCCGGTGGCGATGATAAGCAGCGACCGGGGGGACCCGCGCAGGACATGGCTGACCCAGAAATCACGGTCCTTCGTGACGACCACGCGGTCTTCCCGATCCGCTCGCATCGCGATCTGATGATCCGTAGTGCGATTTCCGAGCAGGAAGTCGGAAGTATGCACCGCATCGTGACCTGCCTCGGACAACAGCACGGCGAGCCGGCGCGGCAGCTGCGCATCGACCAGGAACTTCACGCTGCGTCGAAGGGGATCGTGGTCCGTTGCGCAGTCACCACGGCAGCGTATTCGAGCGCTGCCAGAATGTCCTCGTGTTCTAGATCCGGATAGTCGCCCAAGATCTCATCGGGCCGCATCCCTGAGGCGAGCAGTTCCAGCAGCATCTCGACCGGATACCGCAAACCCCGCACCACGGGCTTGCCGTGGCAAATTTCGGGGTCCGTGGTGATACGGCCTAATAGCGACATGTCTCTACTGTATCCAGTGCCCTCGATCAGCGCGTCCATTGCCGATCGCGGCGCGGGCGAAGGACGCGAGCCGCACCGGATTGCAGCTACAACCAGGTGTCCAGTGTGGTCGTCGTGAGGAAGTGCTCCAGGTCCGCGCGCCACGGGGCCGGTGTGGTCTTCTCCGGTTCGATGGCGGTGTACTGGCCGCGGTAGAAGAGCAGGGGGCGGCCGGTAGTGGTCGATTCGGAGAGGGTCTGGACTCGCCCGATCACGATGTAGTGGTCGCCGCCGTCGATGACGTTGTCCACCTTGCACTCGATGGTGGCCAGCGCTTCGTCCAGCACCGGGAGTTCCAGGTCGGACGTGTGCCATGCCGCGCCGGCGAACTTGTCGGGTTCGCGGGAGCCGAAGCGGGCGCACAGTTCGCGCTGCTGTTCGGCGAGGACGTTCACGCAGAAGCGCCCCGATTTCTCGATCGCCGCCCAGGACCGGGACGCCTTGGTGGGGCAGAACAGCACCAGCGGCGGTTCGAGGGAGAGGGCGGCGAAAGACTGGCACGCGAAGCCGATCGGCACTCCGTCGTCGTCGAAGGTGGTGATCACGGTGATGCCGGTGCAGAACTGCCCCAGCACATTCCGGAACTGCCGTGGATCGATCCCGGATCCGTCCGCGGTCATCGCTTCGCTCGCCCTCTCGGTCACTGCTGCCGTTGCCCGACGGTGAAGTCGTGGCCCCACAGGCTCACCGCGGTCGATTCTCGCGCGATCCAGTCGTGGTCGTCCACTTCCAAGCCCTCGCAGCCGAATTCGACGTCGAATCCGCCCGGCGTCTTCATGTAGAAGGAGAGCATCTTGTCGTTGACGTGCCGTCCGAGCGTCGCCGACATCTTGACCTTCTTGCGCAGCGCCCGGTCCAGGGTCAGGCCGACGTCGTCGGCGTTCTCCACCTCGAGCATCAGATGCACAATGCCGCTCGGCGTCGGCATGGGCAGGAACGCCAGCGAGTGGTGGCGCGGATTGCAGCCGAAGAAGCGCAGCCAGGCGGGCTCGCCGTCGGCCGGGCGACCGACCATCTGCGGTGGCAGCCGCATCGAGTCGCGCAGCCGGAAGCCCAGCACGTCGCGGTAGAACTCCAGCGCCGCTTTGTCGTCCTTGGTGCTCAGCACCACGTGCCCGAGCCCCTGCTCCTCGGTGACGAACCGGTGCCCGTATGGACTGACGACCCGGCGATGCTCCAGCGCCGCGCCGTGGAAAGCCTCGAGCGTGTTGCCGGACGGGTCGTCGAACTTGATCAGCTCGTACACCCGGCGATCGGCCAGTTCGGTGGCCGTGCCCTCCTTGTAGGGCACACCCGCCGCGTCGAGCCGGTCGCGGACGTCCTGCAACTCTTCGGCATTGGCGGTCTCCCAGCCCGAGACCTGTAGCCGGTCCTTCTCGCCGGGAACGATCACCAGCCGGGCCGGGAACTCGTCCATGCGCAAGTACAGCGCTTCGGGGTCGGTGCCCTTGCCCTCGACCATGCCGAGGACCTTCAGGCCGTACTCCCGCCAGGCGGCCATGTCGGTCGCCTCGATACGCAGATATCCCAGTGAGCGGATGCCCATCACTTCTCCTTGACGCCCGCGAGGAAATCGATCGCGAGCCGGTTGAATTCGTGGAACTTCTCCAGCTGTGCCCAGTGCCCGCAGCCACCGAAGACGTGCAGCTGCGCGCGCGGGATCACCTTGGTCGCCACCAGCGCGCCGTCGAGCGGGTTGACCCGGTCCTCCCGGCCCCAGATCAGCAGCACGGGCTGACGCAGTTTGTAGGCGTCGCGCCAGAGCATGCCCTTCTCGAAGTCCGCGCTGGCGAACGACTTGCCCATCGCCCTGGTCGCGGCCAGCGCCTCGGGCGTGCTCGCCGAGGCGAACCGCTCGTCGATCAGCTCCTCGGTGATGAGCGACTGGTCGAAGACCATGATGCGCAGGAACGCCTCCAGGTTCTCCCTGGTCGGCTCGAAATTGAACTTGGAGAGCAGCTTCACGCCCTCGGTCGGGTCGGGCGCGAACAGGTTGGTGCTCAGCCCGCCCGGCCCCATCAGGATCAGCTTCCCGGCCCGGTCCGGGTAGTCCAGTGCGAACCGGACCGCCGCGCCGCCGCCGAGCGAGTTGCCCAGCAGGTGCACCCGGGACGTGATCTCCAAGTGGTCGAGCAGGTCCTTCAGCGCCGAGGCGCTGTGCACGAAGTACTGCGGATGCTCGGTGGGTTTGTCCGAGCGGCCGTAGCCCGGCTGGTCGACCGCGATCACGTGGAAGTGCTCGGCCAGCACCGGGATGTTGCGCGCGAAGTTCGACCAGGAGGACGCGCCAGGCCCGCCGCCGTGCAGTAGGACGATCGTCGGCCCGCTGCCGACGCCCGCCTCGTGGTAGTGCAGCCGCAGATCGGGCCGCACCTGCGCGTAGCGCGAGGTCGATTCGGCGGTGAGTTCCGCGGTAGAGGTCACGGTCGTCCTCCTAGACCATGCCGTCGGTGACGGGCAGGCCGAACTCGTGCGTGCCGTACATCAGGTAGGCGCGCTCGGGATCGTTGGCCGCGTGCACCCGGCCCGCGTGCGCGTCACGCCAGAAGCGTTGCAGCGGTGTGCCGTTGGCCAGTGCGGTGGCGCCGGAGCTCTCGAACAGCTTGTCGATCGCGGCGATCGAGCGGCCGGTGGCGCGCACCTGGTCGCGCCGCGCCCGCACGCGCAGGTCGAACGGGATCTCCTTGCCCGCCGCCAGCAGTGCGTACTCGTCGGCGACGTTGCCCGACAGCTGCCGCCACGCGGCGTCGATGTCGCTGGCGGCCTCCGCGATGCGCACCTTGGCGAACGGGTCCTCCTTGGCCTTCTCGCCCGCGTAGGCCGCGCGCACCCGCTTGCCCTGGTGCTCGACGTGCGCCGCGTAGGCGCCGTAGGCCATGCCGACGATCGGGGTGGAGATTGTGGTGGGATGGATTGTGCCCCAAGGCATCTTGTAGACAGGATCGGTATTCTGCTCCAGACCGGGCGATTTCAGTTCGCTCATGGCACGGAAGCTGAGGAACCGGTGCGAGGGCACGAAGACGTCCTTCACCACGACGGTGTTGGAGCCGGTGCCGCGCAGGCCGACCACGTTCCACACGTCGTCGATGCGGTAGTCGTCGCGCGGGATGAGGAAGCTGCCGAAGTCCACCGGCTTGCCGTCCTTTATCACCGGGCCGCCGAGCACCGCCCAGGTGGCGTGATCGCAGCCGGACGACCAGGCCCACGCGCCGTTGACGAGGTAGCCGCCGTCGACGACCGTGCCCGCGCCCATGGGCGCGTAGGAGGAGGAGATCCGCACTTCGGTGTCCTCGCCCCAGACGTCCTCCTGCGCCTGCTGCGCGAACAGCGCGAGGTGCCAGTTGTGCACGCCGACAATGCCGGCCACCCAGCCGGTGGAGCCGCACGCGCCGGCGATCTTGCGCACGGTGTCGTAGAAGACCACCGGATCGGCGGCGTGACCGCCCCACTGCTTGGGCTGGAGCAACCGGAAGAAGCCGGTCTCCTGCAACGCCTTCATGCTTTCGTCGGGGATGCGCCGCAGGTCCTCGGCCTCCTGTGCGCGTTCGCGCAACGTCGGCAACAGCGCTTCGACCCGTTCGGTCACTTCTTGCGTCATCTCGGGACCTGCTCCTGCCTGGTCGGTTGATGTCCGGAATCTCATTTGCCTCTGAGACTAGAACACGTTCCTATTTATGTCGAGAACCGGTGTTCACCCTCGCGCGGACATGCGCTCATGCAGGAAGTGAGGTGAATCGCTGGCGTCGAGGACGCCAGTTTTGTAACGTGTTCTAGTACAGATGGAGGAGGAATCGCGATGGCAGGTACCCCACAGGGCGGCGCGAAGGTCCGGGAGCTGGATGTCGGCACCGCACCGACCCGCTATGCGCGGGGATGGCATTGCCTGGGTCTGGCCAAGACGTTCCGCGACGGCAAGCCGCACGCGGTGAACGTTTTCGGCACCAAGCTCGTCGTCTGGGCCGACAGCAGTGGTGAACTGCGGGTGCTCGACGCCTACTGCAGGCACATGGGCGGCGACCTGAGCATGGGTGAGGTCAAGGGCGACGACATCGCCTGTCCGTTCCACGACTGGCGCTGGTCGGGGACCAATGGCAAGTGCACCGCGATTCCGTACGCGCGGCGGGTGCCGCCGCTGGCGCGCACCAGGAAGTGGACCACGCTGGAGCGCAACGGCCAGCTGTTCGTCTGGCACGACCACGAGGGCAGCCAGCCGCCGCCCGAGGTCACGATCCCGCACATCAAGGGCCCCTACACCGACGCCGACGGCAACCCCAGCGAGCAACTCGACAGCGGGTGGACCGACTGGACCTGGAATTCGATGCTGATCGAGGGCGCCAACTGCCGCGAGATCATCGACAACGTGGTCGACATGGCCCACTTCTTCTACATCCATTTCGCCTTCCCGACGTACTTCAAGAACGTCTTCGAGGGTCACATCGCCACCCAGTTCCTGGAGACCAAGGGCAGGCCGGACATCGGCATGGCCTCCAAATACGGCGGTGACACGCTGCTGAAGTCCGAGGCCTCGTACTTCGGGCCCTCGTACATGATCAACCCGCTGATCAACATCTACAGCGGTTACGAGGTCAAAAGCGTCCTGATCAACTGCCACTACCCGGTCACGCAGGACTCCTTCGTCCTGCAATGGGGCATCACGCTGGAGAAGCCCAAGGGCGTCGAGGGCGAGATGGCGACCAAGCTGGCCGAGAAGATGACCGAGGGCATCAGCGTCGGCTTCCTGCAGGACGTCGAGATCTGGAAGCACAAGTCCAAGGTCGAGAACCCGCTGCTGTGCGAGGAGGACGGGCCGGTCTACCAGCTGCGTCGCTGGTACGACCAGTTCTACGTCGACCTGGCCGACGTCACCGAGAAGATGACCCAGCGCTTCGAGTTCGAGGTGGACACCACCAAAGCGAACGAGGCGTGGGAAGCCGAGGTCGCCGAGAACCTACGGCGCAAGCGCGAGTCCGAGGAAGCCGAGGCGAGCGTCTGATGGCGGCCACCTGGGCGAAGGCACCCGATTTCGCCGATCAGCCCGCTCGGCGAGCCGAAGTGCGCGCCCAGACGGTGGTCGACAAGCAGCGGTATCTGGAGGACGGCCTGACACCCCTGCGGTGCCGGGCCTGCCAAAGTCATGTGCTGGTGCGCAAGAGCAGCAACCACCAGACGTCGGTGCAGTGGACCGGCAACCCGGCCGAGCACTGCCCGGTTTTCGCCGCACTGAGCGCGACCGGTCACGGGCCGGGTCGCCCGGACTCGTGTCCGGATCTCGAGCGCACCATCGCCTGGGCCGTGGACGAGGGCGTGCTCGAAATTCCTGAGTGATCAGGCTGTTCGGGATCGGCGGGCGGCGATCGATTCGCCCGCCGATTACCGCGGCGGTGACCGCGCTGTCGCGGCCGAGTCGTGCTCCGACTACGTTGACGGGAACAAAAGAGACCTTCGTGCCGAAACGGATCAGTCCGATTCGGCGCCGCAGGAGGGAGTTTCCGCGATGCTGGTGCGGCATCTGGACTGCGCGACCATGTGCCCGGTCGGCGGACGAGCGCTGCTCGGCAGCGGTGGTCTGCTGACCGGCGGGTTGGTCGGCCATTGCCTGCTCGTCGAGTCCGATGACGGGCTGGTGCTGGTGGACACGGGCTTCGGCATGGCCGACGTGCTCGACCGGGGCAGGCTCGGTTTCGGTACCTCGCGGTTGCTGCGTCCCCGGTTGCGCCCGGAACTCACCGCGCTGCACCAAATCCGCGGGCTCGGCTATCGGCGCGAGGACGTCCGGCACATCGTGCTCACCCATCTCGATCTCGATCACGCGGGCGGGCTGTCCGACTTCCCCGACGCCACTGTGCATGTCTTCGCCGACGAACTCGACGCGGCGACCCAGCGCCCCACCCTCGGGGAGAAGATGCGGTATCAGCCGCGCCAGTGGGAACACGGCCCCCGCTGGCTGGCCCACGAGACCGGCCCGGACACCTGGTTCGGCTTCACCGCCGTCCCGGTGCTCGAGGACATCATGCTGATCCCGCTGGTCGGCCACACGCGCGGGCACAGCGGCGTCGCGGTCCGGCAGAGCGACGGATGGTTGCTGCACTGCGGCGACGCCTATTTCCACCACCGGCAGCTGGCGGCGGGGAAGGCGCGTCCCCCGGTCGGCCTCGGCGTGTTCGAGGTGTTCGCGAGCACGCTCGGACGAGAGCGGGTGGAGAACCTGGAACGGCTGCGCACGCTGCACACCGACCACGGCGAGCGGGTGCGAATGTTCTGCGCGCACGATCCGCACGAGCTCGAACGATTCGCCGCCGTGCCGGTGCGCTGAGCCGGGTCAGTCCAGCCGGAAATCCGCGAAGTCGAATCCCGGCGCGACGATGCAGCTGACCAGCACGTATTCCGCAGTCGCCGGCCGCGCCGACTGGCTGACCCCGCCCGGCACCACCGCTTGGAGCGCCTGACCGTGCTCCAGGTCGGGGCCGAGGATCACCTCCTCGCCGCCGATCTCCAGCGCCAGCGGTCCGCCACGGTGCCAGAGCCACAGCTCGTCGGAGCGCACCGTGTGCGGGGCGGACCGCTCGCCCGGCAGCAGCAGGAAATGGATCGCGGTGGCGGCGGCGCGCGGGCCCGGATAACCCTCCGGTGTGAATTCCACCGGGCTGCGCCAGGTTTGGCGGTACCAGCCGCCTTCGGGATGCGGCGCGAGATCGAGGGCGACAGCGAGCGGCGGTCGATTGTCGGTCATCGTTCGACTATGCCCGATCCTTCGCCGACGCTCGGCTTCCCTCGATACGCCAGGTGATACCGAAAGGCGCCAGCGCGTCCAGGAAATCGGCGGGGTCGAACGCCTCCGCCGGCGCGAGGGCGCCGGGCGCCGCGGCTCCGCCGGCCAAGCGGACCGCCGACTCCACCGCCATCAACGCCGAATCGCGGTAGGAGTCGACGCCGCTGAGCACGCCGCGGACCTGCCGCCCGTCCGCGCCGAACGCGTCGACGACGAGGTCGTAGCGCAGGTCCGCGCCGGGCGCGTCGGGCAGCGTGTCGATCAGTTCGGCGGTGAACCCGCTGAGTGTGTCGAGGATCGAGGTGGCGAGGACGCCCTCGACGTAGGAGACGTCCGAGTGCCGCGGGATGGTCAGGACCGGGGGCTGCGGGAATTTGGCAACGGTGGTCGGCTCGGTGTCACCGGGGAAGGTCATCTTCTCGCGGCGCGCCGTCGCGCCGGTGCGCAGTTCGCCGTCGGCGTAGTGCCAGCCGCCGCCGCGGAACCAATCCAAACTGGCGAGCACCGTCTTCGCGCTGCCTTTGGAACCATTGCCGCCGCTCTTGCTCAGATGGCTCAACACCACCTCGGCCGGCCCGGGCACCCGGCGCGTGATGAGGTGTGCCAGCAGGTCGCCGGGGAGGTTGCTGTCGGTGACGCCGGAGACCACGGTGACGCCGGCCGCCGCCGCGCGCGGTCCGAACTCGTCGAGCACGCGCTTCAGGAACAGCTGCTCGCCGGACATGTCGGTGTAGTGCGCACCCGCGTCGATCGCGGCGGCCAGCACCGCCGAGCCGTGCTCGACATAGGCGGGCAAGCTGCTGATCACCACATCCGCTCCGGTGAACGCGGTGACCAGAGCCGTGTGGTCGGACAGGCCGGCTACCCGGATGTCGGCTGCGGGCAGGTCCGCGGCATCGGCAGCGGCTCGGACGCGATCGGCGTCGCGGCCCACCAGGATCGGGGCGAGGCCGCGGCGGCGCAGTTCGGCGAGCAGGTAGCCGCCGGTGTGTCCGGTCGCGCCGTAGACGGCGATGGTGGCGGTGGTTTCGGTCGATGTCATGAACAGAAAGCTATTGGCTTCTCATGAGCCGGACAATGCGTAGAGCGCTCGATAATTTGTCCGAAACACTCAACTTCAGAGTGCTACGGTGAATGAGTGGATATTCTCAGCGAGACCATCGCGGCCATCCGCACCGGCAGTCCCACCTCCGGCCTGTTCATCCGGCACGCTCCGTGGGGTCGGCGGTACCCGGTAGTGCCGGGCGCGGGTTTCCACGTGGTCTTGCAGGGCTCTTGCTGGGTGGTGCCGCCGGACGGCGAACCCATTGCACTCGGCGTGGGGGACGTGCTGTTCATGCCGCGCGGGGCCGACCACGACTTGGTGGACAGTCTGGACACCCCGGTCACGGAGACCGCGCAGCCCGGTGAGCCACGGGAGATCGTAGGGCCGGGCGTGCGGACCGCCTTGCTGTGCGGCGCTTATGAACTCGGCCGCAGCCGCACCCATCCGATCCTCGACGAGTTGCCCGAGTTCATCCATCTGCCCGCGCGTCCGGGGCGACATCCCGCGCTGCGCGGCGCGGTCGACCTGCTGGCCGCGGAGATCGCCGAGCCCCGTCCGGGCAGCGACGCGGCCGTGCCCGCGATCCTCGAGACGTTGCTGCTGTTCATCCTGCGGGCCTGGTTCGACGAGCAGTCCGACCTGTGCTCCTCGGGCTGGGCGGGCGCCTTCGCCGATCCCGCGGTCGCGGCGGCGCTGCGCGCGGTGCACGAGGAACCGGCCCGCGCCTGGACCGTCGCCGACCTCGGTGACATCGCGGGCGTCTCTCGCGCCACCCTCGCGCGTCGCTTCCTCGCGACGGTCGGCGAACCGCCCCTGGCTTACGTGACCCGCTGGCGCATGCTGACCGCCGCTCGTCTGCTCCGGGACACCGACAGCAGTCTCGGCGCGGTGGCCCGCCGGGTCGGATACGCCTCGGAGTTCGCCTTCGCGAAGGCCTTCAAACGCGGATACGGCGTGGCGCCGGGCCAATACCGCCGTGCGGCCGACAGTCCGCCATTGGTCGCGGTCTGACCGGGCCGCCGCATATCGCTCGACCGGACCGGCAAGTGCGCGCGGCGCGAGGACTGATCCCTGCCAGCGCCGTATGACGTGATGACCGAGGGGAACGACGCCGAAAGGGGCGAGACTCGCGGGCTGTCGCCGAACTCAGCTGAACGGCGAGCGCGGCCTTTCCTGGAGTTCCCCGTCGACGTAGATGTCGACCTTCTCGTTGTAGAAGCAGACCAGCCCGGCGACCTTCTGGCTCTCCGGAAGCGGCGTGCGGTAGCCCCACACATAGTCGGGATACTCGTTGCCGCCGACGCGGACGGTCCAGTAGTCGGCGGTGCCCTTGTACGGGCAGCTGGTGTGGGTGGCCGACGGAAACAGCAGATCCATGCGGACGTCCGTCATCGGCAGGTAGTACCGCGCGGGCAGACCCGTTTCGAAGAGAATGCGCGGCCCGTGCGAGTCGGCCACGGTGACCCCGTCGATCTCCACCCGCACATGCCGGGAGCTGGCCAGGATGTCGACGCGCGAGTACGGGTTGCGCGGGTGGACGTAGATCGGTTCGTCCTCCTCGAACCACTCGTCCATCGCGCCCCACTCCAAGCGAACCAGCTCGCGCAATTCGGTCAGCGGCGAGTCGTGGTAGCGCAGCGCCGCCCCGCCCGCTGTGGTGCCGTCGACCATGAGGTCGTAGACCGTCGCGTCGCCGCGGCTGGTGGAGTGCTGGGTCTGCCCGTTCGGTTCGAGCTTGGCGCGCAGGTCGGTGACGGGCAGATAGTAGGTCGGATAGTGCGGGTTCTCCCAGACCAGCACCGGCCGCGCGCTGTCGGCCACCAAGTGCCCGCCCAGATAGACGCGCACACGCTTCTGGCTGGTCTCGACGCTGACGCGCCCCCGCTTCGCTTCGGTCATATCTCCTGACCGTACTCCTCGCACCGGCCCGCGCCAGGGTGCGGAAACGGCGAAGGCAGCCACGCTGGCGGCTGCCTTCGGTGCGCGCGGGGATCAGTCGTCGCCGACCGTGATGGCCTGGGCTTCCTCGACGCTGTGCGGTGCGGGATCGTGGTCGTCGAGGTGGGCCAAGGCGGCGCGCCCGGCGAGCAGGACGACGACCGCGGCGGCGGTGCACGCCGCGCCCACCCAGAACGGCAGCGAGATGCTGTGCTCGCCGAGCTTGCCCGCGAGGTAGGGCGCAGCGGCGCCGCCCGCGAAGCGGACGAAGCTGTAGGCCGCCGAGGCGGTGGACCGCTCCACCGGCGCGGAGATCATCACGGCCTCGGTGATCAGCGTGTTGTTCACGCCGAGGAACAGGCCTGCCAGCACGGTGCCGACGATCAGCACCGGCTTGTGCTCGGCGAACACGGCCATCATCGCCAGGTCGGCGGCGAACAGGCCCAGGGAGAGTCCCATCATCGGCAGCGAACCGAACCGGCGCTGCAACCGGGGAGCGAGGAAGACCGACGCGATCGCCAGCAGTACACCCCAGCCGCAGAAGATGAAGCCGATCGCATAGGTGCCCATATCCAGCGGGAACGGGGTGTAGGCGAGCAGGGTGAAGAAGCCGAAGTTGTACAGCAGGGCGGTGATGCTCACGATCAGCAGCCCCCGGTAGCGCAAGGCGCGGAACGGCGCGGCGATCGAGGTGTGATGCGTCGGCTTGGGCCCTTCCGGCAGCAGGACGACGATGCTCACCAGCGCGATGGCCATCAGCACCGATACGCCGAGAACGGTCCGCGCCAGCTGATTCCGCCGAGCACGCCGCCGACCAGCGGACCGGTCGCGATGCCGATGCCGAGCGCCGCCTCGTAGAGGATGATCGCGCGGGCAACGCCGCCGCTGGCCGCGCCGACGATGGTGGCCAGCGCCGTGGCGATGAACAGCGCGTTGCCCAGGCCCCAGCCCGCGCGGAAACCGACGATCTGCGCCACCGTATTCGACATGCCGGCCAGCGCCGCGAACACGATGATGATCGTCAACCCCGCCAGCAGCGTCTTCTTCGCGCCGAAGCGACTGGACACCACGCCGGTGACCAGCATGGCCACGCCGGTCACCAGCATGTAGCTGGTGAACAGCAGCGACACCTGGGACGGGGACGCGTTCAGTTGCTCGCCGATCGGTTTGAGAATGGGATCGACGAGGCCGATGCCCATGAACGCGATCACGCTCGCGAACGCGACCGCCCAGACGGCTTTCGGTTGCTTGGTGTTGTCCGCGACCGGGGCGCGGGTGGGAGCCAAAGTGCTCATCGGTGTTCCCTCGAGATCGGATCGTGCTGTCGCGTAGCCGTTTTCAGGGCCTCCAGCAGGTCGTGCAGTTCGGTGTCCAGCCGGGCCAGTCGCTCGGTGTCGAAGCCGGGCAGGTGTTCGCCGATCGCGGTGGCGAATGCGCGGCGGAACTCGGCCAGCCGGGTCCGCCCGGCCGGGGTGAGTTCGACGATCACGGCCCGGAAGTCCTCCGGGTCCTTGCGCCGGGTCGCGTAGCCTTCCGCGACCAGCTTGCCGATCAGCGCCGTTGCCGCCGGCTGTGAACATCGGTCGATTCTGGCGAATTCGCTGACGCGCAGCGCGCCGTGTTCGTCGAGCACCGCCAGCGCCCGCAACATGGCCCGCGGCAGGTCGTCGCCGCTGATCACCCCGGCCAGCCGAGTGAGCCTGCCCGCGGTGACGAGAAGGTCGACGACGATGTCATCCGCTACGTTCACCTGAGCTTGCCGCACGAGAAATATTATTACATAGGCTAACTATCTATCTGCGGTGAAGTCGGCCACATGAGGTGGATCCCGACGGGACGGCGGGTTCCGCCGGGTTGCCCAAGTCGGCGGTGAGGGAGTCAATCGACTTGTCCGGCAACGGGACTCGCCGATTCTTCGTAGTGGATGTCATATGCCGCCGCGATGGGATTGATCTTCACCGGATCCAGCACGCCCTCGGTCAGCACCGATGCTCCGGCTTCGAAAAGGTCCTCCAGATAGCACTCCCAGCCGCCGGGCGAGGAGATCTGCAGCACTCGTGGCGGCGGCTGCGATCCGCAGCGCAGGGCATGCGGCACGCCGTGTGGCAGCAACACGAACATGCCTTCCGTCGCGGAAAGGGTTCGGTCGTCGAACTCGACGTCGAGCGTTCCTTCGAGCACGTAGACACATTCGTCCGCGACGTGGTGTGTGTGCCGGGGAATATCGCGCGCGAGGGTCACTTCCAGCAGGGAGAACCTGCCCTCGGTGTCGGCGGTGGTGGCCTTCACCGCGAACGCGGGCGGCAGCGGCACTCGGCCGGGCCGTGCCTCGCCGGGGGTCAGAACGCGGAAACGATTGTGGGACATGAAGTGCTACCCTTCGAAGCGATGAAACGGAATCGGAATCCGATTCCGTTTGAAGCGTAAGCACGGAGGGATCGTCAGTGTCAAGGCCACCATCGGCCCGCAAGCAGCGCGCCGACGCCACGCTCAACCGCGCCCGCATCGTGTCCGTGGCGCGCACGCTGTTCGCCGAGCACGGCAGTGCCGTGCCACTGACCGAGATCGCGCGCGCCGCCGGAGTCGGCGTCGGAACCGTCTACCGTCATTTCCCCACCCATGCCGACCTCATCGAGGCCGCGGCCGAGCAGCGCTTCGCCGAGATCGAGGAGTTCGCCCGCACCGAATGCCTGCGCGCCGAGCCCGGCGAGGGGCTCGCACGCTACCTGCTTCATGTCGGCGAGGTGCTGGCGGCCGACCGGGGCTTGTCGGCGGCGATCGAGACGGCGCGGCAGTCGGCGGGCAGCGAGCCGAGGGGCGAATCCCGCGGCAGGCTCGAGGACGTGATCGGCGAGCTCGTCGAGCGGGACCGAGCCGCGGGAACATTGCGCGACGACTGCACGGTGGCGGACGTCTACATGATCGTCGGCGCGTTGTCCGCCACCATCGGCAGCGGCAGCGGTGATTGGCGCAGGCTCGTGCGGATCGTTCTGCACGGCCTGCGCCCCGATGCGGCCCGTAGACGCTCGGACGAGTGAACTCGAAGGTCAGCCCGGGGCTATGTTGGCGTTGCGGTGGAAGACGTTGCCCGGGTCGTAGTCGGCTTTGATGTGCGCCAGCTTCGCGTATTTCGTGCGTCCGTACGATTCGCGAACCCGGGCATGGTCCGGGTCGGCCATGAAATTGACATACCCGCCCTGGTTGGAAGCCAATGGACGCAGCGCATCCCACGTCGTGCGCACCCATTCCCGGTCCAGCGCGAGCGTCTCGGTGTCGGGAGTGATCGCGGTGATGTTGCACTCGTAATGCGAACGGCGCGTGCCGCCGAATGCCGTGTCGTCCTCACCGACAGTGCTGAACGTGCCGCTGAGCGGGAAGATCGGCATGAACGACAGCGGCGCGGTTTTCCTGGCCGCGTTCGCGATCAGTACCGCGATGGCGTCGTTGGAGAAATCGTCGAGGTCGAGCGCCTTCTCGTAGCCGTACAGGCCCCACGGCGCCGCCGCGTCGAGCATCCGCTGCAATCCGGCATACGGCATCGGGGTGCGGAATTCGAACAGCGGCGGCAGGGCGTTCCGGATCGGCGCCACCGCGGCGGCATGCTCCTCGGCCGTGCCGAAACCGGCGACGATCAGGGCATGGCCCGCGTGACCGTGGTATCGCTCCGGAACGAAAGGCGCGGGCGGCGCCGACATCGCCAGCGCGATCAACGCTCCCGACCGGCGCGGCAGAGTGGGGATGAACTCACGGATCAGGCGGAGTGCGTCGGTGCCGTCCGGCATGTCCCAGAAGAGCAAGCCGAGGTGAATTTCCGGCCCGACGTGATGCAGGCGGTACTCGAATTCGGTGACCACTCCGAAATTTCCGCCGCCGCCGCGCAATGCCCAGAACAATTCCGCGTTCTCGGTCTCCGACGCCCGTACCACCTGGCCGTCGGCGAGCACCACCTGCGCCGAGACGAGGTTGTCGATGGCCAGCCCCGCCATGCGGGTCAGCCAGCCCATGCCGCCGCCGAGGGTGAGGCCGCCGACGCCGGTATCGCTGATCACTCCGCCGGTCACCGCCAACCCGTACTTCTGGGTCGCGGCGTCCATGTCCGCCATCGTCGCTCCGCCGCCGACTCGGGCCCGCTCGGCTTCCGGATTCACCACGACGCCCTTGAGGGCGCTCAGGTTGATCATCAGGCCGCCTTCGCCGACCGCGGTCCCACTGTAGGAGTGGCCGCCGCCGCGAACGGATATCTCCAGCCCCCGGTCCCGGCCGAAGGCCAACGCCGCGGCCACGTCACGCGGCGACAGGCACTGGGCGATCACGGCGGGGTGCCGGTCTATGTCCCCGTTCCAGATGGCGCGGGCCCGGTCGTACCCGGTATCCGCTGGGCCGTACACCGGCCCGTCCATGGTGGACCGTAATGCTTCGAGATCGGAATGCACTGTTTGCGTCATGGCATCCTCCCGGCTGGTGGGCCCCGACGACTTTTGGGAGGCGAGCCGGCATATCGACTCGCTACGGCACCGATTCCGACCTGCGGTGCCACTCGAAAACGCATCCCCCGGCATGCGCGTGTGGCGCTTGTCACATCTTAGTGCATCGAAACCACGCCGGACAGCCTATCGAGGAAGGGCGCGCCGCCGACCAGGTCGGCGCGCCCTGACCCGGCTCAGGCGGGTTGCGTCATCGGGCGGTGCGCGGCCCCGAACAGCTGCGCGTCCGCGTGGGCGCGCTTGAAGAACAGATGCACGTCGTGTTCCCAGGTGATCGCGATGCCACCGTGCAACTGGACGGTCTCGGCCGCGATGGCGGTGAGTGCCTCCGAGCAGTGCACGCGGGCGACCCAGACGTCCTCGGCGGCCGACGGGCTGTTCGCCGCCACCGCCGCGGTCGCCGCGACGGACGCGGATCGGGCCGATTCCAGCAGCACGTACATGTCCGCCATGCGGTGCTTGAGCGCCTGGAAACTGCCGATCACCCGGCCGAACTGCACGCGGGATTTGGCGTAGTCGACCGTCGTCTCCAGGCAGCGGTCGGCGGCGCCGACCTGCTCCGCGGCCACCGCCGCCCACGCGATCTCGCGCAGCCGGGCGACCGTCCCGGACTGGTCACCCGAGCCGAGCCGTCGCGCGTGCGCGTCGGCGAAACCGACTTCGGCCAGTTTGCGGGTGGGGTCCATGGTGGGCGCGGGCCTGCGGGTGACGCCCGGCGCGGTGGGTTCGATCTCGAACAGACCGGTCGGCGTGACGACGACGAAGGTGTCGGCCGACATACCGTCGAGCACGTAGTGCGCGGTCCCGGTGAGGGCGCCGTCCGTCTCGTGCACACCCGGCTCGTCCCAGCCGCGCTCGTCGGCCCAGCAGACCGCGATCGTGCGCGTGCCCTCCGCCACCTCGGGCAGTAGCCGTGCGCACGCTTCGTCGTCGCCCGAAAGCAGCACCGCCTGTCCACCGAGAACGGCCGAGCCGAGCATCGGAACCCCGGCGAGCGTGCGGCCCAATTCGCCTACCACCAGCAGGGATTCGACCAGGCTCGCACCGAAGCCGCCGTATTCCTCGGGAATCGCCAGCGCCGCGACGCCGATCTGCTCGCACAGCAGCCGCCACAGCGCCGGGTCGTAGCCGAGTTCGGTGTCCATCGCGGCGCGCACCGCCGCGGACCCGGCGTGCTTGGTCAGCAGCGCACGCACCGAGGCGAGGAATTCCTGGTGTTCGGCGGTGCTCATCGGTGTCCTTCCTGCCAGCCCTGCGTGGTTACGCTTCGCTGCCGCCTCCGGGCCTGCCCGCTCATGCGATGCCTCGCTCGGCGCGTTCCTGGTCGGTGTCCGCCCGCAGCGCGTGGGCGATCCGGGCGCGATGCAGGTCCGGTGTGCCCCAGGCCGAACGCAGGGCGGTCACCTTGGTCAGCCACAGCGAGAGGTCGTACTCGGCGGTGTAGCCGATCGCGCCGTGCACCTGGAGCGCGGTGCGGGCCGCGCGGTAGGCGGCGTCGCCGCAGGCGATCACGGCGGCCGAGACGTCGCGACCCCGAGTTGGTCCGGTCATGGTCAGCGCGGCCCGGTAGAGCAGCGGCTCGGCCAGGTCCAGCGCGATGAGCACGTCGGCCAGCTTCTGCTTCACAGCCTGGAACTCGCCGATCGGTTTACCGAATTGCTTGCGCTGCTTGGCGTATTCGGTGGACGCGTGCAGCAGGGCCTTTCCCGCGCCGAGCAGCTGGGCCGCGCAGGCCAGCGCGCCTGTGTCGAAACCGGCGGCCACGGCCGCGGCGACCTGCTCACCCTCGGCGACGGGCTCGGCCGCGGCGACCGTGAACAGGCGGCGGGCGGGATCGACCGATCGCACCAGGCCGCCGCGGTGCCCGAGGGACAGCTGCTCACCGGCCAGCAGGACCACCTCGGCGGTGTCGGCGTCCAGCGCGATACCGCTCGCGAAGGCGACGGTGCCCAGCGCCGCGCCCTCCGCGAAGCCGGGCAGCCAGCGCTCGGCCGGATCACGGTCCGGAAGCGCTTGCAGCAGAGCCGGAATCGCGGCGGCGGTCTCCAGCACCGGTCCCGGCACGGCCGCCCGGCCGATCTCCTGGAACGCCACGACCAGATCGATCGGTTCGGCACCGATGCCGCCGTGCTCCTCCGCCACGGCCAGACCCAGCACACCGGCCTCGGCCAGTTGCCGGATCAACGCGCGACCGGGCCCGCTGTCGCCGGACGCCCACGCGCGCACGGCGGAGGGCGCGCGGCCCGCCTCCAGCAGTTTGCGCAGGCTGGCGGCGAAATCGAGTTGTTCGGGGCTGAGCGCGAATCTCATCGGCTGCTTCCTCTCGGTAGTCCGAGCAGCCGCTCGGCGATGATGTTGCGCTGGATCTCGTTGGTGCCCGCGTAGATCGGTCCCGACAGCGCGAACAGGTATCCGTCCGTCCACGGCCCGGAACGTTCCGCCGCCGGACCGAGCACCTCGAGCGCGGTCTCGTGCATGGCGATGTCCAGCTCGGACCAGAACACCTTCGTGATCGAGGATTCCGCGCCGAGCCTGCCGCCTTCGTTGAGCCGGGTTACCGTGCCGAACGTGTGCAGCCGGTAGGCCTCGCTGCCGATCCAGGCGTCCACCACCGCGTCGCGCTGCGCGGTGTTGTCCTCGTCGCCCGCCTCGCGCCACAGATCGATCAGCCGTCGCGCGGTGGCGCTGAACCGCCCGGGGCTGCGCAGCGAGAGGCCGCGTTCGTTGCTGGAGGTGCTCATCGCCACGCGCCAGCCCTCGCCGGGCGCGCCGATGACGTCGCGGTCGGGCACGAACACGTCGTCGAGGAAGATCTCCGCGAAGCCGGGTTCGCCGTCCAGCTGCGGGATCGGGCGCACCGAGACCCCGTCGGCGGTCAGCGGGAACATCACGTAGGTGAGGCCCTTGTGCCGCTCGGCCTCGGGATCGCTGCGGAACAGCCCGAATGCCCAGTCCGCGAAGGCGGCGCGCGAACTCCACGTCTTCTGGCCGCTCAGCAGCCAGCCGCCGTTGGTGCGCCGGGCGGTCGAGCGGATACCGGCCAGGTCGCTGCCCGCTTCGGGCTCCGACCACGCCTGCGCCCAGATGTCGTCGCCGCGCGCCATCCGCGGCATGATCCGTTCCAGCTGTTCCGTGGTGCCGTGTTCGAAAAGCGTTGGCGCCAGCAGGAATATGCCGTTCTGACTGACCCGCCCCGGCGCGCCCGCCGCGTAGTACTCCTGCTCGAACAGCACCCACTCCAGCAGCGAGGCATCGCGCCCGCCGAACTCCTCTGGCCAGGCCACCACTGACAGCCGTGCGTCGGCGAGGGTGCGCTCCCACGCGCGGTGCGCCTCGAATCCCGCCTTGGTGTCCATGGAGGGCAGCGGTTTCGCGGGTTTGTTCGCGGCCAGGAATTCGCGGACCTCCCGCTGGAATTCCTGGGTCGTCCGATCGAGATCCAGATCCACTAGGTCGTTCCGTTCTGTTCTGCGGTGCTCGCGGAGGCCTTCATCGTCTTGGCGTTCATGCCGCCCAGCGAGTCGGCGCCGACCTCGGCGTTGTGCGCGTGCGCGAAGTGGTGCAGGCCGAAGACCGAATCCATGCCCGAGCGCATGCCCATCAGGTCCTCGGCCTGATTGACCGCTTTCTTGGTCAGCGCGAGACCGAATTGCGGCATGGTGGCGATCTTCTCGGCCAGCGCGAGGGTTTCGGCCTCCAGTTCGGCGCGCGGCACCACCCGGTTGACCATGCCCCACTCCTTGGCCTGCGCGGCCCCGAACCGGTCGCCGGTGAACAGGAACTCCTTGGCCGCGCGCGGACCCATCACCCACGGGTGCGCGAAGTACTCGACGCCCGGAATGCCCATGCGGACGACGGGATCGGAGAAGAACGCGTCGTCGGAGGCGATGATCAGATCGCACACCCAGGCCAGCATGAGCCCGCCCGCGATGCAGGCGCCCTGCACCATGGCGATGGTCGGCTTGGGGATCTCCCGCCAGCGCCTGCACATGCCGAGGTAGACCTCGAGCTCGCGGGCGAAGCGCTGGTCGCCGCCGGCCCGGTCCACGTGGTCCCACCACAGCGCGGCCTTGTTCTGGTACCGCACGTGGTGGTCGCGGCCGGGCGTGCCGATGTCGTGCCCGGCGCTGAAGTGTTTGCCGTTGCCCGCGAGCACGATCACTCCGACCTCGGGGTCCTCCACGGCGCGCTCGAACGCGGCGTCGAGGGCGTAGGTCATCACCGAGTTCTGCGCGTTGCGGTAGTCCGGCCGGTTCAGCGTGACGATCGCGACGCGTCCGCGCCGCTCGTAGGTGACGACCTCACCTTCGTCCGGGATCGCCGGACCCTCGTCCGGGGTTGCCGGTTCCGACATTACGACTTCTCCTCACGTAGTTGACGCTTGAGCACTTTCCCGGCGGCGCTGTAGGGCAGCTGGTCGCGGAACTCGACGAACCGCGGCACTTTGAAATTGGCCAGCACGGTGGTGGCGTGGGCGAGCACCTGGTCCTCGGTGAGGCCCGAGCCGGGCTTGCGCACCACGTACGCCTTGCCCACCTCGCCCATCCTGGTGTCGGGCACGCCGATGACCGCCGACTCCGCGACGCCGTCCAGCCGGGCCAGCGCCTGTTCCACTTCGGCGGGGTAGACGTTGAAGCCGCCGGAGATGTACATGTCCTTGAGCCGGTCGGTGATCGTCAGGTATCCGCGGTCGTCGACCGTGCCGATGTCGCCGGTGTGCAGCCAGCCGTCCTCGTCGATCGTCTCCGCGGTGCTTTCCGGGTCGTCCAGGTATCCGAGCATCACGTTCGGCCCGCGCAGCAGGACCTCGCCCGCCTCGCCGAGGCGCAACTCGAAATCCGCGATCGGCCTGCCGCAGGTGTTCGCGATGGTCTCGGCGTCGTCGTCGACGCGGCACATGGTGCCGAAACCCGCGCTCTCGGACAGGCCGTAGGCGGTGATGACGACGTCGAAGGCCAGTTCCGAGCGCATCCGCTCGATCAGCACCACCGGCACCGTCGCCGCTCCGGTGACGGCCACGCGCAGGGAGCTCAAGTCGAATTCGGCGCGGCGCGGGAAATCCAGGATCGTCTGGTAGATCGTCGGCGGGCCGGGCAGCACGGTGATCCGCTCCGCGCCGATCCGCCGCATCGTCTCCGGTACGTCGAAGGTGACCTGCGGGATGATCGTGGCGCCCGTGACCAGGCAGGCGAGGATGCCCGCCTTGTATCCGAAGTTGTGGAAGAACGGGTTCACCACCAGATACCGGTCGTCGCCCCGCAAGGTGGCGCACTCCGCCCAGGCCCGCACCACCGACAGCGCCTGCCGGTGCGCGACCAGCGTGCCCTTGCTGCGGCCGGTGGTGCCGGAGGTGAACAAGATGTCGGAGATGTCGTCGGGGCGGACCGACTCGGCGCGTTCCTCGGCTTCGGCCACGGTGACCGGCGCGGCGACGGTCGCGAGTTCCGACCAGTCCAGCGCGGCGATGTCGGTGTTCTCCGTGCCGGGTTCGACCGGGATCACCACCACCGTGTCGATGGCCAGGTCGGACGTGCGCAGTTCGGCCAAGCGGTCGCGGCCGAGGAAGGGCCCCGCGATGAACAGGGCCTTCGCGTCCACCCGTCCGAGCACGTCGGCGGCCTCGTCGGCCACGTAGCGGGTGTTCAGCGGCACCAGCGCCGCGCCCGCGTAGTGCGCGGCGAGCGCGGCGATCACCCAGTGGTGGGTATTGGGCGCCCACATGGCCACCCGGTCGCCCGTCCGCACCCCGCGTGCGATGAGCGCCCGTGCCACTTCCTGGACCGCTTCGAGCAACTGGGCCCAGTTCAGCCGCACCTCGCCGTCGGCGATCGCCGGGGCGTCGCCGAAGGTCCGAGCGGCGTGGTGCAGTGCCATCGGTGTCGTCTGTGCAGGGGTTGTCACGGTTGTCCTTACCGTCCGCGAGCGAGTTATGCGTGCACTCTACAAAGCAAGTGCTTGGTAGGTTATCCTACCGGCGTGGGTGCGATCCAGACCTCAGAATCCGACACCGCCGCTCCGGCCGGGCGGTTTTCCGCCGTGCAGGACGAGCGATTCGCCGCCGAAGTGCGCGAGTGGCTGGAGGAGAACCTCAACGGCGAATTCCGCGCGCTGCGCGGCCTCGGCGGTCCCGGCCGCGAACACGAGGCGTTCGACGAACGCCTGGCCTGGGACCGGCACCTGGCCGCGGCCGGGTGGACCTGCCTGGGCTGGCCGAAGGAGTACGGCGGCCGCGAGGCCACGGTGCGCCAGCAGGTCATCTTCCACGAGGAGTACGCCAAGGCGAACGCCCCCGCGCGGGTGTCGCACGTCGGCGAGGAACTGCTCGGCCCGACCTTGCTCGCGTTCGGCACCCAGGCGCAGAAGGACCGCTTCCTGCCCGGCATCCGCAACGTCAGCGAACTGTGGTGCCAGGGTTATTCGGAGCCCGGCGCCGGCTCCGACCTGGCCGCCATCACCACCTCGGCGCACCTGGACGGCGACGAGTGGTCGATCAACGGGCAGAAGATCTGGACGTCGCTGGCTCACGTGGCCGACTGGTGCTTCGTCGTCGCCCGCACCGAGCGCGGGTCCGCCAGGCACAAGGGTCTGTCCTACCTGCTGGTCCCGATGCGGCAGCCGGGGATCGACGTGCGTCCGATCATCCAGCTGACCGGGACCTCGGAATTCAACGAGGTCTTCTTCGACAACGCCCGCACCGCGGCCGACCTGGTGGTCGGCGAGCCGGGCGACGGTTGGCGGATCGCCATGGGCACGCTCACCTTCGAGCGCGGCATCTCCACCTTGGGCCAGCAGATCCGGTTCGCCCGCGAACTGGCCGACATCGAGGCTCTGGCCCGCCGCACCGGCGCGGCCGACGACCCGCTGATCGCCGACCGAATCGACCGCGCCTGGGTCGGGTTGCGCGTGCTGCGCGCGCACGCCATGCGCACGATGGAGGGCGCGGGCGTGGACGACGGCGCGGGCCAGGCCTCGGTGGCGAAACTGCTGTGGGCCAACTGGCATCGCGGGCTGGGGGAGCTGGCGATGGCCGTGCTCGGCGCCCGCGGCCTGGTGGCGGGCGAGAACGATCTCAACGAATGGCAGCGGCTGTATCTGTTCACCCGCGCCGACACCATCTACGGAGGTTCGAACGAAGTGCAGCGCAACATCATCGCCGAGCGGGTGCTCGGCCTGCCGCGCGAGGCCCGCCCGTGACCGGGCCGCTGTCGGTCGCCCCCGCGCCCGTTCCTGGGCACGGCCTGCTGACCGGACGTTCGGCCGTGATCACCGCGGCGGCGGGCACCGGCATCGGCTCGGCCACCGCGCGCAGGTTGCTGGCCGAGGGCGCGGACGTGGTGGTCTCCGACTGGCACGAGCGGCGTCTGGCCGAGACCGCGACCGAGCTGGCCGCCGAGTTCCCGGACCGGCGGGTCGCCTCGATCCCGTGCGACGTGCAGAGCACCGAACAGGTGAACGCGCTGATCCGCGGCGCCGCCGAGGCCGTCGGCCGCATCGACATCATGGTCAACAACGCCGGGCTGGGCGGGGAGACGCCCGTGGTCGACATGACCGACGAGCAGTGGGACCGCGTCCTCGACATCACCCTCAACGGCACCTTCCGCTGCACCAGGGCCGCCCTCGGTTACTTCCGCGACGCGGGCCACGGCGGCGTGATCGTGAACAACGCCAGCGTGCTCGGCTGGCGCGCGCAGTACGGCCAGGCGCACTACGCGGCGGCCAAGGCGGGCGTCATGGCGTTGACCAGGTGCAGCGCAATCGAGGCTGCCGAACTCGGCGTCCGGATCAACGCGGTGGCCCCGAGCATCGCCAGGCACGCCTTCCTGGACAAGGTCAGCTCGACCGAGCTGCTCGACCGGCTGTCGGAGCGCGAGGCGTTCGGCCGCGCGGCCGAGCCCTGGGAGGTCGCCGCCACGATCGCGATGCTGGCCAGTGACTACACCACCTACCTGACCGGCGAAGTGGTTTCGATCAGCAGCCAACGTGCCTGAGCCACGGGCTTTTCGGGCTCGTCCGCTCAGCATGGGGCGGACGAGCACACCCCGGCGACCATCGAGCAGCCGTTCGTCCGCCACGCCCGGAGAGATCTTCCACGCCGTATTGCGATCGCCTTCTCGCATCGCGGCTGCCGGGTGAAATGGGCAGCTGATCAGGTGGAAAAGGACGAGCCGGAGCGCGGCGCGGTGTGCCATGCTGGATGAGATCGGATCAGCGCTCTTCAAGGGGGCGATGGCTATGGGTCGCGATCGCCCACCTGCCCGCGAACAACTGGAACTCGATGTGGTGCGCGAAGTCGTGCTGGCCAGGCGACGGCTCGACAGCCTCGTCCTCTCGGCCCTCACCCTCGGCGCCGAGCTCATCGAGCACACCTCCGAAAGCGCGGTCGCCACGGCCGCCGCGCGGATTCTCGAGCAGCACGCCGTCGACGAGGGAGAGGTCGCCCGCGATCCGCGGGGCGCGCTGCGGGCCGATCTGGCGCGCGATCGCGAGCGTGCCCGGCGCATCGGCCTCAGCGCCGACAGTACGGAGAGCGAGCAGGAGCAGCGCAGGCAGCGCCAGACGGACTTGCTGTGCGAGGTGCGCGCCGACTTGCTCGCGGTGGTCGCGAAATGCCGGAAATTCCGTTTCGACCAGGTGACCTTCTCGGACGAGATCGCGCAGGGCCTGTGCGCTGCCACCGACAAACTGGTGATCGGGGCCGACATGGACACCTACCACGCCTGGCAGCGCGGCATGGTGCTCAAGCTGAGCGAGGAGCCGGTGCGCGGCGGCCCGCCACGGGTGATGGCCACGGTGGACGCCGGTCCCGATCGCGGTCAGCTCACCGTGGAGTGGGACAGCTGCGAACGTCGTCTCGCGCTCGTCGCCCGGATGGCGCGCGCGGGCGTCTCGCCGGTGATCATCTGCGATCGCCTGCTCGCCGATCTCTCGGTGTCCTCGCCGCTGCGCTATTCGGCCCGTTGAACGGGGCCGCTGTACCAAGCAAATGCTTGGTTGTATGATGGCCGTGTGCCCGCACCAGACGCCTCTAAATCAGCACGGCGCAGCGAGTTGCTCGCCTTGGCGGCCGAATTGTTCGCCGAGCGGGGATTGCGCGCGACCACAGTGCGCGACATCGCCGACGCGGCCGGGATCCTATCGGGGAGCCTCTATCACCACTTCGATTCCAAGGAGTCGATGGTGGACGAGATCCTGCGCGGGTTCTTGGACGAACTGTTCGGTCGCTACCGCGAGATCGTCGCCTCCGGTCTGAGTTCGCGAGACACCTTGGAAGCCTTGGTGCTCGCGTCCTACGAGTCGTTCGACCGCTGGCACGCCGCGGTGGCGATCTACCAGGCCGAGGCGAAGCGGCTGCGCGACTCGGAGCGGTTCACCTACATCGCCGCGTACAACCGCGAATTCCGCGAGCTGTGGCACCGGGTGCTGACCAACGGCGTCCAGGACGGCAGCTTCCGGCCGGAGCTGGATGTCGAACTGGCCTACCGGTTCCTGCGTGACACGGTGTGGGTCGCGGTGCGGTGGTACCGCCCCGGCGGCTCGGTCACCGTCGAGAACCTCGCGAAGCAGTACCTGACCATCGTGCTCGACGGGCTCACCGCCGGCGAGCGCACCACGTAGGAGTCCTTACATGTCAGCACCTTCCGCGTCCCGTCGTCCGTATGCCCCGCTGCGGGACGCCTACGTGATCGATGCGGTACGCACCCCGGTCGGCAAGCGCGGCGGCGCACTGGCGGGCGTGCACCCGGCCGATCTGGGCGCGGCCGCGCTGCGCGGCCTGCTGGACCGCAACCCGATCGACCCGGGGAATGTGGACGACGTCATCGTCGGCTGCGTCGACAACGTCGGCCCCCAGGCGGGCAACATCGGCCGCACCATGTGGCTGGCCGCGGGCTATCCCGAAGAGGTGCCCGGCGTAACGGTGGACCGGCAGTGCGGATCCAGCCAGCAGGCCATCAATTTCGGCGCCCAAGCCATCATGAGCGGCACGGCCGAGGTGATCGTCGCGGGCGGCGTGCAGAACATGAGCGCGATCCCGATCTCCGCGGCCATGTTCGCGGGCAAGGAGTACGGCTTCGACTCGCCGTTCGTCGGATCGCAGGGCTGGGATCACCGCTACGGCACCGCCGAGGTGACCCAGTTCCGGGCGGCCCAGCTGATCGCCGAGAAGTGGGACATCAGCCGGGCGGAAATGGAACGATGGGCGCTGCGCAGCCACGAGCGGGCCCGCGACGCGATCAAGAACGGCCGCTTCGACAACGAGATCGTGCCGGTCGGCGATTTCTGGATCGACCAGGGCCCGCGCGAGACCAGTCTGGAGAAGATGGCTTCGCTGCCCGCGCTGGCCGAGGGCAGCCCGCTGACCGCCGCGGTGGCCAGCCAGATCTCCGACGGCGCCAGCGCCACCCTGCTCGCTTCGGACTGGGCGGTGCGGGAGTACGGCTTGACGCCGCGAGCGCGCATCCACCACGTGAGCGCGCGCGGCGCGGACCCGATCTACATGCTCACCGCGCCGATCCCGGCGACCAAGTGGGCGCTGGAGAAGTCCGGTCTCACCATCGATGACATCGACGTGATCGAGATCAACGAAGCGTTCGCGCCCGTGGTGCTGTCCTGGCTGAAGGAGACCGGCGCGAATCCCGAGAAGGTCAACGTCAACGGCGGCGCCATCGCCCTCGGTCACCCGCTCGGCGCGACCGGCGCGAAGCTTTTCGCGACGCTGCTCAACGAGCTCGAACGGATCGAGGGCCGCTACGGCCTGCTCACCATCTGCGAGGGCGGCGGCACCGCCAACGCCACCATCATCGAGCGCCTGCCGCGCTGATCCGCGCGAGCGAGCGGCACGCCGAGAAGTTCGACGTGCCGCTCGCGTGTCGAGGATGGCGACGGGTCGTGGTCAGTCGGATTGCACCTCGTGATCCGACTGCCCCTGAGACGGCCCATCATTGATGGCGCCACGGCTCTGGTGGACCCGCCGTTCGCGCGGTCCTTATCGCTGTGAGCGCAGGTACTCGTCGTGTTCGCGGTCCTCGCGGTAGTAACGCTGGGTCAGCACGGTGAGACGGTTGATCTCGGCCGCCATAGCGGCGGGGGCGAGCGGTTTGGCGACGATGGGGTCGCCCGTTCTCACGTAGTAGCGGCCATCCGTGTAGTCCATCCACCAGAAACCGCGCCCGAAACTCGGGCGGGCGTCGACGGCCGGGCCGGCGAACACCGTGACCTCGCCCAGCCCGAGGCGTTCCCGCTTGAAGATCTGGTCCAGCCGCGCCACGGTGCCGACCTCGTACGGCTTGCGCACCGGCCGTTCCCGATCGGCGGTCACTTCTTCGCGGCGCACTTCGATCGGCGGATGCGTGCCCGCGGGCATCTTCGGCAGCGCGGCCACCGCTTTGGCGGCGACCCGCCCTGCGGCGCAATAACTCACGATCACGTCAGCTCCGGTGTCCGGTGCGTGGCCGGGGAGTTGGACCAGGGTGGCCCCGGCCTGCCCGCGTACCGCGCCGTGGAAACGGAACACGATCGACATGTCCGGGCCCCCCATGCCTTTGGACTCGACCCGTACCTCCGGCTCCAGCAATACGTCCAGCGCCTGTTCCAGCTCGACGGCGTATCGCCCGAGCAGCGCGTCGACCGCTTCCTCGCGTTGACGCTTCAGATCGGCGAAATCCATCTCTTCCGGACGATATTGCAGCGGGTACGGCAGACGGTCGCGACCATAGGCGGACCAAAGGATTTCGAATTCCTGCCCGGTGAAGCGCCAGTCAGCCATGCGGGTTGTCTCCGATGACCGGAGGAACGGCCTTCGGCAAGGAATCCAGACCGGTGAGTTCCTCGCCGTTGTGCTGGTTGACCAGGTAGTCCTTGACGCCCGATGTCTCGCGTTCGTCGTCCTTGCCGCGAGACCCCATCCCCGGGGCGATGCCGCTCGTTCCGGTCGTGCCGGTTCGCGCCGTCTGGGCTCCGGTCGCCGTGGCGGCCGGATGCGCGTGCGGCTGCTGCGGGCCGGCCGGGACGTTGCGGCCCGGTGCGGGAGTTCCGGTGATGTTCGGTGCACCGGATACGACAGGGGTGCCGGGACGCCCAGGTGTATTCGGGCTCGTCGTCCCGGGCCGACCAGGCGTCGCCGGAGCGGTGGTGAAGTTCGGGCTCGGCGTAGTGGTGCTGCTCGGTGTCGTCGACGGCGTGGTCGATGTCGTCGGTTGTACGCCGGTCGACTGGTCCACACCCGCCGGGGTGAGTGCCTGCGGAGTGGTGGCGGGGTTGGTCTCGGGCGATTGTCGTGGGCCGCCGTCGGATTGGTCGGTGGTCTCCGGTTGCGCGGCTTCGGGCTGGTTCGACTCGGTAGTCGTCGTCTGCGGTGCGGAGGTATTCGGAGCGCCAGGTGACGAGATACCCGGCTGCTGCCCGGGATCTGCCACGATCTGCGGGGCAGTCGGCAGGACGGGCACACCGTGGTCGGTCTGATTCGCGACTTGGCCGTACACCGTCCGCAGAATCCGCCTCGCTTCCTGCGCCGCCTCCTCTTCGGTGTAATCGCCCGCCTTCATGACACCGTCCTGGGGCAACGTCTTATCCCTCAGGTCCGGGCGTTCGGTGGCCTGCGGCATCAACGCCTGCGTCTGCTCGAGACCGGTATGCATCTCCGACAGCTTGAAACTCACCAGACACGCGGCATCCGCGAGATTCCCCGACTGATTCCGGTAGTTCGTCACCGCGTCCGCGGCCGCTTTCCCGGATTGCCCGGTCCAGCCCGGATTCGTGCCGTCCCCGGTCACGGTGCGGCCGAACTGCTCGTTGAACGCCTGAATCGCACCGGTCAGATTCATCCCGATGTTCAACCAGGCCTCCGACGCCTCGCGCACCGTACCCGGCCGCATCGCGTTCACGGCGTCGACCATCTGCGCCAACGTCATACTGTCGTAGTTGTCCGGTCCCGGAATTCGCGGCGGTTCGTACTCCCCTTGAAACGATGTGCCCAACCGGCTGGTGAAGTCGTAGATCGTGTCGCGCTCCCGATTCCACTGCTCCTGCGCGGCGATGATCCGGGCGCGGTACTCCTCGTAGGTCATGGTTGCGCGTCCAAGCCGGTGAACTGGTCGGCCCTCGACTGGTCCAGCTCCACGAAGTTCGCGATTGCTTTGGCGACAACCTCTTTCGCGATCTTTACCGCGTCGATGTGCTGCATGAGGACGGCGTCCAAGGATTGCTCGGTGCCAGCAGCCTTGCTGGCGAATTTCTCCCGGAGAACCTGACCTGAGGGAAAGGGGCCGAAACCGTCGATAATCTTGACCCGGTCCGCCATTTGCAGGATGGCGTCCAGCCGGTCCAAGTAGTCGTCGCAGGCCTTGTCCAACCCCTTGCCGATCTCGGGATGTAGTACTATCTCACCGGAATTGGCCAGGTCGAGAACTCTCCGCCACTCCGTTGCGTCGACTCCGACAGACACAACCCCTCCTTAGTTTTTCGGCAGGTACTGCGCTAGATCGGAGGCATGGCGACGGACCTCTGCGCATGGATCGCCCTGTTTGCCAACGGAGTAGCGAGTTACGACCCGAAACAAGACCGTGCCCTGTGCCGCTTCGACGGCGATGCTGCACTTGAGTTGCTTGGCGTCGCCCACATCGAGGAACTCAACGGCGTTGTGGGCACCGACCGGATGCGGTGTGAAGGACTCGAAATCACGACGCTTCTGAACGTCCTGAAGAGTGGGCGTACCGGAGAAGATCGTCAAGTCGTACCAGCGAGAGACGGCTCGCCACCCGCATACCTTCCATCCGGTGAAGTCCACGCCAGCCGCGTCCTTGTTCTTGCTGGCGGTATCCAGCCCGGTCCCCGATATCGCAGCTTCCGGCAGGTCGCATGGGTTCCAGAGTGCCGCGTCCGGGTCAGCAGACTTCGTGGCGGTGGTAGTCGCCGTGGCCGCCGCCGTTGTGGAGGTCGGTGTGCTCCCGGTGGTGTCACCACACCCAGCCAGCACCACCACCGCACCGGTCGCGAGCACGGCACCGCGTAACAGCTTCCCCCAGCTCGTCATCGGTTCCTCACCGCCGGTGCCGTAACGCATCGACGGGGGCCGGACCGGCTCCTCCGCCCCCCGCAAGCTGGGATCGACGCTACTGGGCGGTTCACGGGGTCGCAACAGTCGCCGATGGGGTGAGGCGAAGCGCGACGGAAATCGGAGCACAGTGGCACAGGTGAGCGGAATCCTGACACGCTCGCGCTTCCGAGCGGTCGATGACGCCGAATTCGAAGCTCTACGTATTCGAAATGTTCGTAACGTTCGACTGTTCAATTATTAGTGACCATCTTTCTCTGTACAGTTCGGGTGTGGCGAACATCGTTGAGCTCGTACTGCTTTGGCTCGATGGTGCTGCCTTGCATCCGATCGGTGGCAGTGGAGCGCTGATTCGATGAGGGGTCCGGGGGCCAATGCTGTCAGGGAGTTGTTCAGGCGGGTCCGTGACGATCTGCGCGGAATGCTGCGCCGCCAAGCCGAGGGTCACAATGCCTGGATACACGGCAAAGCCGAAGGCGTCAGAGAATCCGACCGCGTCATCCGAAGAAGCGACCAGGACGGATACGACCGGATCGCGGGCACCCGAGAACCGAGCGAGGCCGCGGGCGGTTCGGCTCCTGTCGCCGCACGCTCCGGGCGGACACCGCTCACCGATCTGTCGCATATGCGGCCGCTGGGTGACCTCTTCGACGGCGCTCGGCGCGGCGATCTCGACGACTACGACCTGACCCGGGAGCTGGGAGGACTACAGCGCAAGTACGGTCCCTATCACCTCGAGGATCTCGGCGCCTGGTACGAACGGGCTTGGGAACGCGAGGACGGAAGCATTCACCCCGACAACGTGGGGTTCACCGCGAAGATATGCGGTCCCGGCGGAGAAGACGCCGGCTCGCTGCTCTACAGCTTCACGCGCGACAACGACGGAAGGCTCGTGGTCACCCATGACCTCACCGAACTGAACGAAGGCTTCACGGGCAAGGGATTCTCCACTGCCTTCGCCGCATCCACAGAGGACTACTTCCGTCGATCGGGTGTGGACAGAATAGAGTTGACCGCCACGAGACTGCGGCAAGACGACTCACTCGACGGCGCGGTCGCCTGGGCCAAGGCCGGCTACGACTGGAACCCGGATCCGGTGAAACTGGCGAAGTCCGTCAACAGCATGAGATCGAGGATCGACTCACTGCTCGACGGGGAAATAGGCACGCTGAGCCCCGCCGACACAGCGCTACTTCAGGACATGCGCACACGATTCGACGGACCGCCGGTGGGATTTGAACTGATGAAAGGATCGTCATGGCACGGGATGAAGAAACTGTGACTCCCACCCCGGAAGAACGTGAGTTCATCGAGGCCCGCGGCAAAGCCACCTCCACCCACTTCATGCGGTTCGTCACCGAACGTGGCCTCGACACCGACCCCGATACTTGGCCCGCGGCCGACCGGGAAGAATTCGACCGGCAAGCACGCCGGCTAATCGAGGAATGGAAAAACCGCGCACGCGAAACCTTCGGACTGTGAACGTCACCCGGCCCGCCTACAGCGCGGCGCCCCACCGTGGGTGACGCACGAGTTCGCTCACGGCACGGCGGTGAACAACTCGTAGCCGAGTGCCCGGATCTGATGCTCCGGTTCACAGCGCACACATAGACACGGCCCAGCGCACACACGGCATGCAAGCCTCCGCTGTGGGCCTCTCGCGCCGATCAAAGGCGGAGATCGCCGCAAGGTAGGCACCCGTCAGTCGAGTGGCACATGGCTGAGGCGAATTGCGAGTAGACCCTCCGTCTTGTGCCACTCGACGAGGCGCCTGGCGGGGGCACACCCTCGCCTGGCGAGTGATCTAGCTAGTCGACGGTATAGGTGCCGATGAGCTGGCCGTCTCCGATGCTCGCGTCGACGATCGCGGACCTCGCGTCGTTCGCCGACGTCCGCGCGTCCACCTTCACGGGACGCGAGAGCGCGTAGACGATGAATCGGTAATGGTGGACGCCGGTGCCTGCGGGTGGGCACGGTCCGAAGTATTCGGCGCGCTTCGCGCTGTTGAGGCTGACCACCCCGCCCGCGGGTGTCTGCCCCTCCGCGCTGGACGTGGTGGTCGTCGGGATATTGCTGACCACCCAATGGGTGAACAGGCCGCTCGGGGCGTCCGGGTCGTCGACGATCAGCGCCGAGGTGGCGGCTTCCGGGGGCATCGTCCAGTTCAGCGGCGGCGGCTCGTTCCTGCCCTTGCAGGTGTAGACCACCGGAATCGGGTCGCCATGGTCGAAAGCGGTACTGCGCACGGAGATCTCGTTCGTCGCGGGCATCGCGGCCTCCGCTCGAGTCGAGGGATGGTGATCGAGTCCGACGGTTCGCCTGTCGCACGGCGGGCTGGCGCAATGTGGCGATCGACAGGCGAACCCTGTTATGTCGTTGTCAGTCCAGCGTAAGACGCCGTTGCGGGACCATCCAGATTATGGGCAAATCAGCCGTTATCACTGCCTGTAGGCGACCGGCCACCCGCGAGGTCGGCTTCGAGGTCATGGCTCGCTTCGCCCGGCCGGCTATGCGGGGGTCGCCCGATGTCGGTCCCTTTCGAGTTGGACACGGGCAGGGCGGCACCAGGGCGAACCGGCGGCCGCAATCCCTCAGTCCGACCCTGTTCCCGCCGACTGCTTGTCTCCGGCCAGCGCCGCGATCGTCTCGATCCGCTCCACCGCGTCGGTGACGATCCGATCGATCAGTTCCTTGCACGTGGGCAGGTCGTCGATGATCCCCGTGACCTGTCCCGCCGCGAGCACGCCCGCCTGGGTGTTGCCCTCGACCAATCCGGCGCGCAGGAGCATCGGCGTGTTCGCGGCCATGACGACCTGAGACCAGCTGAGGTCCTTGGTCTTTCGCATGGCCAAGCCGTCGCGGACCATCGTGGACCACTTCATGCCGGTCATGCTCTTGAACCGGGCCGCGTTGCCCACCGCTGCGGTGAGGCCGCGCCAACGGCCCGAATGCTCCAGTCGCTGAACCAGTTCGGTGTTCAGCACGCGGTGCGGCATGCCGTCGACCTTGAGCGACACCACCGTGTCCTGGAGCTGTCGCCGCAGGTACTCCTGCTTGACCGCATCGGGGACGGTGCTCTCCTGGGTGAGCAGGAACCGCGTGCCCATCGCGACACCCGCCGCGCCGTAGGCCAGGGCGGCGGCCAGACCGCGCCCGTCGAAGAATCCGCCCGCGGCGACCACGGGAATGTCCACCGCGTCCAGCACCGAGGGCAGCAGCAGGGTGGTGGCCACCGGGCCGGTGTGTCCGCCGCCCTCGCCGCCCTGCACGATCACGGCGTCCGCCCCCCACGATGCGACTTTGACCGCGTGCTTCGCCGCGCCGATCGACGGAATGACCACCACCCCGGCGTCTTTCAGCTTCGCGATCAGGTCCTGCTTCGGCGCGAGCGCGAACGACGCGACCGCCACCTTCTCCCGGATCAGCAGATCGATCCGCTCTGACGCGTCCGCGGCGTCGGCGCGGATGTTCACGCCGAACGGTTTCGCGGTGTGCGCTTTGGTCTTCGCGATGGCCGCCTCGAGCTCGGCGAAGGTCATGGTGGCGGAGGCGAGGATGCCGAGTCCGCCCGCTTCGGCGGTGGCCGACACCAGGCTCGGGCCCGCGACCCAGCCCATGCCGGTCTGCACGATCGGATGTTCGATGCCGACCAGATCGGTCAGCGGGGTACGCAAGCGCGGGCTCATGACGGGACCTCGGTTTCGCGAATCTTCTTGGGGTCGAGCACCTCACGGATCAACCGCAGCTCCTCGGCCGTCGGCTGCCGCGTCTCGCCCGCTTCGGCGAGCCCGGCGATCTCGAACGAGGTGTTCTCCGCGACCTCGTCGGCGGTGACGCCGGGGTGCAGGCTGCGTGCGCGCATGGTGTGGCCTGGGCCTTCGAAGTCGAAGACGCCCAGATTGGTCACCACGCGGTGCAGGTGGTGGAAGCGGTATGCCGGGTCGGCCGCGTCGACCTTGTCGTATCCCACCCCGGAGACGATGTCGACCTTCTCGGTGAACACCCGCTTGGTGTGCCGCGCGACCCAGTAGCTGGTGGCGTGATTGATCGTGTTTCCCGGCGCGCCACGCACACCGAACATCTGCCGGGTCGGCTGCTGCAAGGAGCCGAACGCCGAAAGGTTCTGGTTGCCGAACCGGTCGATCTGATTGGCGCCCATCACCACGTGCCTGCGTCCGGACGCCACCACGTCGAAGACTCTCCGGAACGGGATCCAGCCTTCGATCGGCGCTTTGCCGCCCAGCGGGGGAGTCTCGGCGAACAGCAGCGCCTCGCCGTCGGACAGCAGCAGATCCGGTTCGGTGGTGAGCTTGGCCAGCCGCGCGCCGATTATGGACATGGGCGACATGGGGCTGGCCATGATCTCGCCCGCGCCGCTGAAGATCTCCGCGCAGGCGATGGCACAGATCTCGGCGCGGGTGACGGTTTCGGTGCTGGTCATCACGCCTCCTCGGCGAATCGGCGGACGGCGGCCTGGTACTGCTCCTCGGAGCCGGCCAGATAGGTGTCGACGAACCGCTGCCACGACTCCGGCGTCTTCGCGGACTCGACGTAGTGCTTTTGGAACTTCTCGTCCCGGCCGTAGTCGTCGGCCGCCAGGGTGAAGTGCGCGCCGCCGGGGGCCTCGACCACGCCGTCCACCATCATGCGGTTGAGCAGCAGCGATTGCAGCGGAACGGTTTTCACCAGTTCGTCGGTCTCTACGACGCGCTCGACCGAGACGTAGCGGCGCTGCGCCGCCAGGCAGAACAGATCGTCGAAGTAGGGGTCGACGCCGGTGTAGGCGGCGTTGCCGTGCGCGTCGCCGAGATTCAGATGTACCAGCGCCGCGTCGAGATTCAGGGCGGGCATGGCGATCAGGGTCTCCGGCGTGCCGTCGACGGGGTAGGGCGACTCGACCGTCTTCAACTCGCCCTCCCAGAAGTTCGGGACGTCCGAGCCGAGCCCGGCGCGGATCGGCAGGAACGGCAGTCGCGCCGCCGCGGCCTCCAGCCCGCACTTGAGCATGCCTTCGTCCATCTCGCGGGCGGCCAGCGCACCCGAGGTGCGCGCCTTGGCGAACCACGGGTCGTAGAACGGCGCCGAATCCAGCGATACGAAGCCGTAGTACGCCTTGCGCACCTTCCCCGCCGAACACAACAGCCCGAGATCTGGCCCGCCGTAACCGACCACGGTCAGGTCCGTGAGGTCCGAACGCAGAATGGCTCGCACCAGCGCCATCGGCTTGCGCCGTGACCCCCAGCCACCGATGCCGATGGTCATCCCGCTGCGCAGCTCGCCGACGACCTCGTCGAGCGACATCCGCTTGTCTCGCATGGGTAATTCCTCTCTCACTGCCCGCTCTTGCGCGCCGCGAGGTCGTCGTCGAACCGGGCGCGGATCTCGTCGGCGACGCCGGCGAGGTTGAGTTCGAAGGTGAATCCCTGCTCGTACCGGTAGCTGCGGTGCACGTCCTGCACGTCGATGCCGTTCAGCGCCCGCTTGGCCGCCCGGATCACCCGGCCGTCCTTGGCCGCGATGTTCTTGGCCAGCTCCAAGGCGGCGGCGTCGAGTTCGGCGCGCGGCACAACCTGGTACACCGAGCCGTAGTGGTGCAGCTGCTGGGCGGTGATGGTGCTCGCGGTGTAGAACAGCGCGCGCATCAGGTGCTGCGGCACCAGCCGTGCCAAGTGGGTGGCCGCGCCGAGCGCGCCGCGATCGACCTCGGGCAGCCCGAAGGTCGCATCGTCGGAGGCGATCACGACATCCGCGTTGCCCACCAGGCCGATGCCGCCGCCGAGGCAGAAGCCCTGCACCACCGCGATCACCGGCACCTGGCACTCGTACACCGCCGCGAACGCCTCGAAGCAGCCGTGATTGGCGTCGATGAGCGCCTGATGGCCGGGCTTGCTCTGGATCTCCTTGATGTCCACACCCGCGTTGAAACCGCGGTTCTCCGCGCGCAGCACCACCACCTTGGTGTCCGGGTCGCGGCCCGCCGCGCGCACTTCGTCGGCGATGGCGAACCAACCGTCCGTGGGGATGGCGTTGACCGGCGGATAGTCGACCGTGACCACGCTGATTCCGGTCGATTCGGAGTGGCGGTTGATCCCCATGGCAAGTCCCATCGTGTGTGAACGCATTGGCAAAGCAAGCAGTTGCTTGGTAGGTTAGCACGGTGCCACTCGAAATCGATCTGTCCGGCCGCGTCGTTCTGGTGACGGGCGGTGTGCGCGGTGTGGGCGCGGGCGTGAGCAAGGCGTTCCTTGCCGCCGGCGCCACCGTCGTGGCGTGTGCACGGCGACCGGCGGACGCGCCCGTCGAAGTCGACGGCCGCTCGATCGACTACGTGCCGTGCGATGTGCGGGACGAGGGCGCGGTGCGCGCCCTGATCGACACGATCACCGAGCGCCACGGCCGCCTCGACCATCTGGTGAACAACGCGGGCGGCGCTCCGTTCGCACTCGCCGCCGAGGCGAGCAAGAAGTTCCACACCAAGATCGTCGAGCTGAACCTGCTCGCTCCGCTGCTGTTGGCGCAGGCCGCCAACGCGGTGATGCAGCGGCAGGACGAGGGCGGCTCGATCGTGAACATCTCCAGCGTCAGCGGGCACCGTCCCTCGCCGGGCACCGCCGCCTACGGCGCGGCGAAAGCGGGCGTGGACAGTCTCACCGGCTCGCTCGCCGTCGAGTGGGCGCCGAGGGTTCGGGTGAACTCGCTGGTGGTGGGGCCGGTCGACACCGAGCTGAGCCGACTGCACTACGGCGATCAGGACGGCGTCGACGCGGTGGGCCGGACCATTCCTCTGGGTCGCATGGCCCGACCCGACGACGTCGGCCGCTGCGCCGTCTTCCTGGCCTCGCCGCTGGCCGCATACGTCAGCGGCGCGACCCTGCTGGTGCACGGCGGCGGCGAACGGCCCGCCTTCCTCGCCGCTTCCAATGCCGACCAGCAGTCCTGAACAAGACCGCACACGAAGAAGGACACATATGGACACCGAGCAGATCTGCGCCGGGCGCGTCGTCATCGTCACCGGCGCGGGCCGGGGCATCGGCCGCGCGCACGCCCTCGCTTTCGCCGCGGCGGGCGCCAGCGTGGTGGTCAACGACATCGGTTCGACCCTCGACGGCGCGGCCACCGCGGAAACGCCCGCCGCGCAGGTGGTCGCCGAGATCGAGGCGCTGGGCGGCCGGGCGGTGGCCAACGGCGACGACGTCGCCGACTGGGAAGGCGCCCGCAGGCTCATCCGCCAGGCCGTCGACGCCTTCGGCAAGCTGGACGTGCTGGTCAACAACGCCGGGTTCGTGCGCGACCGGATGTTGGTCAATCTCAGCGAGGACGAGTGGGACGCGGTGGTCCGCGTGCACCTGAAAGGCCACTTCGCGACCATGCGGCACGCGATCGAATACTGGCGTGCGGAGGCCAAGGCGGGTCGTCCGGTCGACGGACGGATCATCAACACCAGCTCCGGCGCCGGACTGCAGGGCAGCGTCGGACAGAGCAATTACGGGGCGGCCAAGGCCGGTATCGCGGGCCTGACGCTGACCGCCGCCGCCGAATTCGCCCGCTACGGCGTGACGGTGAACGCGATCGCCCCGTCCGCGCGCACCAGGATGACCGAGACGGTGTTCGCGGACATGATGGCGGCGCCGGAAAGCGGCTTCGACGCGATGGCGCCGGAGAACGTGTCTCCGCTGGTCGTATGGCTGGGCAGTGCGCAGTCGGCGGCGGTGACGGGGCGGGTCTTCGAGGTGGAAGGCGGCAAGGTGGCGCTGGCCGACGGCTGGCGGCACGGTGAGCCCGCCGACCGCGGCGCCCGCTGGGATCCGGCCGAGCTCGGACCGGTCGTGGCCGACCTGATCGCCAAAGCGACTCCGCCGGAGGCGGTATACGGCGCCTGAGCGGCCTCGGCCCGTCGACGGGCGCGTTCGCGGACCGGGGTCTAGTATGGGCGCACCCGTCCGTTCGGAAAGTCCCGTGTGAGAGTGGCGACCGGGCACAGAACTGCGCTTCGACTGATGAGGGGAAGGCTCGGCGCATGAGAGTAGGTCGCGCGTTCCGTGTGCGGGCAGCGTCCGGCGCCGTCGCGGGCCCCGCTCTGCGCGGCGGCAGGGTTTCCGCCCACGTGCCACTTTCCCGCCCATCGTGCGCGGTGGATCCCGAGCCGCCGCCCTACGACGGCGATCCCTGGCTTCCGCTGGCCGTGCCGGGGCGGCGGTCGGAGGTCGATGCGGCCCCTGCCCGGTCGACCGCTGGAACGGATTCGGCCGCAGCGGGTTCGGCGGCCGCCGGGTCGTCCGGTCTGGGCGTGTGCTCGGCAGCGGGTCGGCCGTGCAATCGCGCTCTACCCGGCGGGCATCGTGGTGCTCGCGGTACCGGCCGTGGATCGGATCCGGTGCGCGGCCCGGGTCGCGCACCGGCAGTCCGGCCTTGGCTCGGCCCGCTTGGAAGGTCGCGAGCCTGCTCATCGCAGATCGGCGACATGCCGCCGGGCGGCGAATCAGGGCCTCGTGCTGGCGGAACGCGCACCGACCGCCTCGGTGGTGGTCCGGACCGACCGGGTGAGCGCGGTGGATTGCTCTGCCCGAAGGCTTTAGTCCGGGCGGAGCGTGCAGGCACGTCTCGCGAGCCTATCGGACCACCGCGCCCGGCTGCGCTCGAAATTGATCGACCTCGCGCAAATACGATCAATCCGGCGCAATAGCCGAACGCGGACTATTCGGACAGACCGGTTGGGCCGGGAATCCTCTTCGACATGAACGACTGTCGGCGAACCACGCCGAAAGTGCATATGTAAGCACATCATAGGGAGGGCGGCACTAACCGGCCTGCGGTCGCGGCCCCAATTTCTCTGGCACGACCGCACGCCGGTTGCGTGCTTCGCCCGCTTACGCGTGCGCAAAACACAGCACAGTGCGACCCGATGGGTCGCACTGTGCTGCCGTGCAGAAGAACCTATTCGGTTCCATCCGGAGGAATTTCGGGCAAGCCCTCGCTTGCCCGCAACTTCTCCGCCATGGATGTGAGGAGGTTCTGTGATTCTTCGGACAAGTCGAACGCTCTACTCGACAGCCGTCGCAGTCCATAGCCCTGCAGCTGGGACAGCAGCTCCAGATCGTGATCGATCTTGGCGGCATAGATGTCGTTGAAGAAGTAGTCCGGCTTGACTTTGAAGAACTTCGCCAGGGCGGCCACCGTCTCATCGGACGGGTTCGTCCGCTGTCCCGACCGCAACTGCGACAGGTACGGTTTCGAGATCGGATGTCCGGAGGCCGTCAGCGCCGCCGCGACCTCCGCGTTGGTGTGCGGCTTACGCCCCGGGGGATGCACGGTTTCGAACAGCTTGTTCAGCCGCGCCGCGAAATCAGCCATTGTGAGCCGCCCAATTCCCTTCGCTGTACTAACAGTCGTTATCTCGGATACGTATCATTGATATTAGCGGCTCAGTAACTGAAAACCTACGCCTGATTCCGGATTTCCTTGAAGCTTCTAGGTCGGAAGGCGGCGAAGGCACTGGGACGGTCGCGTTTGCGGGTCACGCCAAGGCCTCTCGAGAAGCCGCGGTACGAACCGGTTCTGGCCCGTCGCTGCGGTCTCTACGCAAGGGGTCTTGATAGCCGCAAGATAGCTGACATCTCATGGACTCGGCGGTACATGGGTTTGTGTGGCGTACGACACGTTTGCGCGCCCAGGGGATGAACGTTCAACAAACGCGCATGAAATGGTTGAACTCACAAACGTTCGATGATCGTTCCTGTCGCGAGTGCGCCACCGGCGCACATGAGAACCATTGCGGTGCTGCGGTCGGAGCGCTCCAGTTCGTGCAAAGCCGTTGTGATCAGGCGGGATCCGGTGGAGCCGACGGGATGCCCGAGAGCGATGGCGCCGCCGTTGACATTAACCCGATCCATGTCCGGCTGGTGTACAGAAGCCCAGGAAAGTGCGACCGACGCGAACGCTTCGTTGATCTCGAAAAGGTCGATGTCGCCGATATTCATGCCGGACCGCTCCAGCAGCCTGGTGCACGCCTGCACAGGGCCGTCGAGGTGGAACTCCGGCTCCGCGCCGACCACCGCCTGCGTGACGATCCGCGCCCGCGGACGCAAACCCGCTCGCTGCGCGGCCTTCTCGTCCATCAGCAGCACCGCGGCGGCGCCGTCGGAGATCTGTGAGGAGGATCCGGCGGTGTGCACGCCGCCCTCCAGGACCGGCTTCAGCTTCGCCAAGCCTTCGGCAGTGGTCTCGCGCAGGCCCTGATCCCGTGACACATCGAGCTTTTCGCCGGTGAGGTTGCCCTCTTTGTCGGCTGCGGGGGCGGTGACGGTCAGCACCTCGCGATCGAACCGGCCCTCTGCCCACGCCTGAGCGGCCAGGCGCTGCGAGCGTGCGCCGAACGCGTCCACGTCCGCGCGGGTGATCCCGCGCCGCTTGGCGATTCGCTCGGCCGCCTCGAACTGGTTGGGCAGGTCGATGTTCCACGACGCGGGCCTGCGCGGCCCCGCGTTCTCGCCGACATTGGCGCCCAGCGGAACCCGGCTCATCGCCTCCACGCCACAGGCCATGCCGATGTCGATGGCGCCGGCCGCGATCAGGCCCGCGATCAGATGATTGGCCTGCTGAGCGGAGCCGCACTGGGTGTCGATCGTGGTGGCGCCGACCTGCCACGGCAGGCCCGCGTGCAGCCACGCGACCCGGGTGACGTTGTTGGACTGCTCGCCCGCCTGGGTGACGCAGCCGCCGATGACCTGTTCGACCTGCGCGGGGTCCAGGTGTGCGCGCTCGAGCAGCCCGCGCTGGGCCGCGCCGAGCAGTTCGGCCGCGTGCAGGCCCGACAGCCAGCCGCCGCGCTTGCCGATCGGGGTCCGTGCGGCCTCGACGATCACGGGTGTGCCCATGTCCAACCTCTCTTTATGGGACAGAAAACTGAAACGCGTTCATAGCACTTGTCAGGGGCGGATCTGTCCGGTTTCTTTCCTCGTTCTCCCGCCTGTGCTTCAATGATTATAGAACGTGTTTCAGTTTGTCGAAGGAGACATCTGGTGGTAGACACTCGGAATGCCCGGCCGAATCTTCCGGACGGGTTCGACGTCACGGACCCGGACATCTACGCCGAGCGTGTTCCGGTCGAGGAGTTCGCCGAACTGCGCCGGACGGCGCCGATCTGGTGGAACCCGCAGTCCCCGGACGTCAGCGGCTTTCACGACGACGGCTTCTGGGTGGTGAGCAAGCACGCCGACGTCAAAGAGGTCTCGCGGCGCAGCGACGTGTTCTCCAGTTACGAGAACACCGCCATCCCGCGGTTCAACGACGACATCGCCCGGGAGCAGATCGAGCTGCAGCGGATCGTCCTGCTGAACATGGACGCGCCGGAGCACACCAAGCTGCGCAAGATCATCTCGCGCGGCTTCACCCCGCGCGCCATCAACGGCCTGCGCGCGGAGCTGTCGGCCCGTGCGGAGTCCATCGTGAAGGCGGCGGCCGAGTCGGGTTCCGGCGACTTCGTCACCCAGATCGCGTGCGAACTGCCGCTACAGGCCATCGCCGAGCTGATCGGCGTCCCGCAGGAAGACCGGATGAAGGTCTTCTCCTGGTCCAACGACATGACCGGCTACGACGACCCGGAGAGCGCCGCCGACCCGGTCGCGGCTTCCGCCGAGATTCTGGGCTACGCCTACCAGATGGCGGCCGCGCGCAAGCAGTGCCCGGCCGACGACATCGTCACGACGCTGATCGAAGCCGATGTCGACGGTGACAAGCTCACCGAAGAGGAGTTCGGCTTCTTCGTGATCATGCTCGCCGTCGCGGGCAACGAGACCACGCGCAACGCCATCTCGCACGGCATGATCGCGTTCCTGGAGAACCCGGACCAGTGGGAGCTGTTCAAGAAGGAACGTCCCGCCACGGCCGCCGACGAGATCATCCGGTGGGCCACTCCGGTCACCTCGTTCCAGCGGACCGCGTTGGAGGACACGGAGCTCGGCGGCGTGCAGATCAAGAAGGGCCAGCGGGTGGTCATGCTGTACCGCGCGGCCAACTTCGACGAAGAGGTCTTCGACCAGCCGGAGAAGTTCGACATCATGCGCGCGGACAACCCGCACCTGGCCTTCGGCGGCACCGGGGCGCACTTCTGCATCGGGGCGAACCTGGCCCGGCTGGAGATCGACCTGATCTTCAACGCCATCGCCGACCACCTGCCCGACATCACCAAGGTCGCCGACGCCAAGCGGCTGCGTTCGGGCTGGCTCAACGGGATCAAGGAGTTCCCGGTCGACTACAAGACCTGCCCGGTCGCGCACTGAGACATGGAAAAGGCCCTCGCACTTCGGTGCGAGGGCCTTATTCGTCCGGTACCGAGTCAGTCGACCGGACGCGCGGTCTTCATGGCGCGATCGACCTCCCAGAACGCCCGCAGCGCGGCGATCTTGCCGTCCTCGTTCACCCGGTAGGTGAACACGCCGTCGGCGTCGATCCGGTGCCCGCCGAGGGTGCTGCGGATCGTGCCGGTGAAGGCGACCTCGTTGCCGCAGGCGAACGAGTCGCCGAACAGGAACTCGATCAGATCGGTCTTCGCGATCGCCTTGTCCCAGAACGCGGCGATGGCCTCCGTGCCGCGGTGGCCCTTGCCCTCCGGGTCGAAGCCCGACGGGCCGATGGGGTCCTCCACGATGCCGTCCTCGGCGAACAGCGCGACCCAGGCCCGCTTGTCCCGTGCTCGCACGGCGGCCTGTGACGCAAGGCCCGCGGCCCGGGCCGGATGCTCGGCGGTGGTCATACGGCCTCCTTCGACCGGTTGATGGGTCTCACCGCGCGGTGAGCACGGGTTCGGCTATGTACTGTCGCGCGAACTTGCGCAGCGAGTCCTGTTTGGCGGCGAGCTCACCGTCGAATCCGATGCCGTCGGCCAGCCAGGGCACCACGATCGCGTCGGTGACGCCCGCGTCCGCGAGGTCCTGATAGCCCGACCGTCCGAAGCGATCGATGCACACCGCCTGGATCTCGAACGGCTCATCGGCCCGGTCGTACTCGGCGCGCAGCGTGCCGAGCTTGCCGATGGTGCTCCGGAGTTCGGCATAGGTCATCATGGCCGAGGTCCAGCCGTCGCCGACCCGTGCGGCGCGGCGCAATGCCGCGTCGGTGTGCCCGCCGATATAGAACGGCACCGGCTCGCTCGGGGCCGGGCTGATCTGCAGCGGATCGAAATCGAAGAACTCGCCGTGGTACTCGACCATGCCACCGGCGAGCACCAGCTTGATCACCTCGATCATCTCGTCCACCCGCGCGCCGCGGCGTGCGAAGGGCACGCCGCACCACTCGAACTCCTCCGGCGCCCAGCCGATTCCGACGCCGAAACCGAAGCGGTTGCCCGACAGGTTGGCCACCGAGCCGACCTGCCGGGCCAGCAGGAGCGGATTGCGCGAACCCAACTTCAGCACGTTCGTGTAGAAGCGGATGCGGCTGGTGACGGCCGCCATGGCGGTCGCGCCGATGAGCGGGTCGACCCACGGAGTCTCCGGCCCCCAGAACCGGCTGCCGTCGGCGGTGTAGGGGTACTTCGCCGCCGCCGACTTCATGTAGAACAACGAATCCGGCAGGGCGATGGACGAGAAACCGCATTCCTCGGCGGTTTTCGCGAGCTCCGGCAGCTGGTCCAGCGGACTCAGCGCGATGCCGACGGTGAACTTCAGCGGAGTCACCGCCGCTCCGATCCGACGACCCACATCGAGAAGTACTGCGAACCACCGCCGTACGCGTGTCCCAGCGCCTTGCGCGCGCCCTCGACCTGGTAGTCCCCGGCCCGCTGCATGACCTGCTTGGCCGCCTCGGCGAACCGGATGAGCCCGGAGGCGCCGATCGGGTTGGACGACAGCACGCCGCCGGACGGATTGACCGGAAGAGTGCCGCCGATCTCGGTCTCGCCCTTGTCGGTGAGTTTCCACCCGTCGCCCTGCGGCACGAAGCCCAGGTTCTCCAGCCACATCGGTTCGAACCAGGAGAACGGGACGTAGATCTCGGCTACGTCGATCTCCTCGAGCGGGTTGGTGATGCCGGCCGCCTGCCACAGCGCCGCCGCCGCGTCGCGGCCCGCCTGCGGGTTGACCTGGTCGCGCCCGGAGAATGTGGTCGGTTCGGTACGCATCGCGGTGCCGTGCACCCAGGCGACCTTGCGGCCGGTGGCCTCGACCGCCTCGGCGGCGTCCGCGTCGCCCAGCACGATCGCGCACGCGCCGTCGGAAGAGGGGCAGGTCTCGTCGAAGCGGATCGGGTCCCACAGCATCTGCGAGGCGAGCACCGATTCCAGCGTGATGTCGGGCTGCTTCAGGTGGGCCAGCGGGTTCTTGGCGCCGTTGCGGCGATCCTTCACCGCCACCATGGCGCCGATGTGGCCCGGGGCGTTGGAGCGCCGGATGTAGGAACGTACGTGCGGCGCGAAATATCCGCCCGCGCCCGCGCCGACCGGCATGGTGAACGGCACCGGAATCGACAACGCCCACATGGCGTTCGACTCCGACTGCTTCTCCCACGCCACCGCGAGCACGCGCTTGTGCACACCCGCCTGCACCAGATTGGTCGCGACGATGCCGGTGGAGCCGCCGACGGAACCGGCGGTGTGCACCCGCAGCAGCGGCTTGCCGGTGGCGCCGAGCGCGTCCGCCATGAACAGCTCGGGCATCATGACGCCCTCGAACCCGTCGGGCGCCTTGCCGACCACGACCGCGTCGATATCGGCGATGGTGAGACCGGCGTCGGCGAGGGCGCGATCGATGGCCTCGCGGCACATCCCCGACATGGAGACATCGGTCCGTTTCGTCACGTGATGGGTCTGTCCGGTGCCGAGCACCGCAGCTGGCAAGCTCATCGGTTCTCCGATCCCAAGACGGTCACAAGGTTCTGCTGGAGCGCGGGGCCGCTGGTGGCGTGGGCCAGGGCGCGATTCGCCGAGCCCGCGATGATCGCCTCGGCCGCGAAGCCGATGCGCTCCAGGCCCGCGGCGAACATCGGGTTGGCCGCGAGCGCGCCGCCGGACGGATTCACCTTCGTGCCGTTCTTCAGCCCGATCGCCTCGGCGAGGATCAGCTGCTGATGGCTGAACGGCGCGTGCAGCTCGGCGATGTCGAAGCCGCTGACGTCGCCGCCGGTGACCGCGTGGGCGGCGGCGGCCGTCGAAGGCGAGACGGTGAGGTCACGCGCACCGAGCACGGGAGTATCGATCCGATGCGCCATGCCGGTGATCCACGCGGGGCGTTCGCACAGTTCGCGGGCGCGGTCGCCCACGGCGAGCACGATGGCGGCCGCACCGTCGGTGATCGGCGCGATGTCGTGCGCGCGCAGCGGATCCGCGACGTAGGGCTGGTCGAGCAGGCTGTCGGCGTCACCGTCGCCTGCCACGACGGCCGCCATGTCCCGCTCGGTCCAGCGGCCCGCGTCCAGACCGGCGCGCGCCTGCAGGCCGGCGATGGACCAGGCGTCCGGCCACAGCGGCGCGACCAGGTAGGGGTCCAGCTGCATGGTGAGCACCTGGCGCTGCGTGCCCGCGGAGGACTTGCCGAAGCCGTACACCAGTGCCGTCGTCGCCTGCCCGGAGCGCAGTTTCACCCACGCCTCGTACAGCGCCCATGCGGCGTCCATCTCCACGTGCGATTCGTTGATCGGCGGCACCGCGCCGATGGCGTCGATCGCCGAGATGAACGAGAAGGCGCGTCCGGCAAGGTAATCGGACGAGCCGGAGCACCAGAAGTCGATATCGGACTTGGTGATGCCGAGTCGGTCGTAGAGCTGCTGGAAGCAGGGCACCAGCATCTCGACACCGTTGGTGGTGCCGAAGGTCTCCGGCACGTGCGGCGCGTGGGCGAAGCCCACGACCGCGATGTCGGTGGCGTTGTCAGTCAACGTGCGCCTCTCTCAGAGGTGGTGCTTATAGATCTCGTAGTCGGCGTCCGGCTCGCCGGAGGGACGGAAGTGGTCCACGTTCTCCAGCCCGTAGCCCCACTCCTCGCGCGGCTTCCACACCGCCTGCACCCGCATGCCCATCCGCACCTCGCTCGCGTCGCAGCCGAGCACCAGGTGCAGCACCGGGATGTCCGCGCCGTCCAGCAGCACGTAGGCCGCGACGTAGGGCGGCTTGATCCGCTGGCCCATGAACGGCACATTGACGATGCAGAAGGTGGTCACGGTGCCGTGATCGGACAGTTCGATGAACTCGTCGGTCGGCCTGCCGTCGGTCGGATTCGCGCCGCGCGGCGGGAAGTACACCTTGCCAGCGGCGTCGGTGCGCGCGCCGATCAGCTTGCCTTCGGCGAGTCCGCGCAGGTACACGGTCTCCTGCGGCGAGGCGGTGTGCTTGTAGGACAGGTCGACCGGCGTCGTGATCATGGTGACCGGATCGGCCGAGGCGGACTCCACCGGTGCCGAAGCCTGCTCGCCCGGCTCGAAGCAGAGGATGTCGCGAATGCTGCCCTCGGTCTGCTCGGCCCAGCGGGCGGTCACCCGTAAGCCTTTGCGGATGTCCTCGGGTGCGGCGACGTCGACGGCGTGCAGCAGCGTCGTGTCCGCGCCGTCCAGCCGGATCAGCGCCCAGGCGAACGGGCGGTCGAACGGCTGGCCCGGCAGCGGCTCGCGCACCCAGGTCCAGGATTCGACGGTGCCGGTGTCGGCGACGTCGACGAACTCGGTCAGCGGTTCGGCGGTGATCGGATCGTATTCCGGCGGCGGCACGATCACCCGGCCGTCCGACCCGCGCGCGCCGACGATCTTGTGGTCGCGCAATCGGGTCAGAAAGGTTCCGATGGTGGTGCCGACGGAGCGGGTGTAATCGAAACGCACCCGCAGGGGCGCGCTGAGTACCTCGGGCACGGCGCCCGTGTTCAATGCCGTGCCGCTACCACCAGCGATTGCCGTGGATGCAGTATTCCCCTGAGTCACGATATCGAGTAGAACAGGTTCTAACTCTGGTGGCAAGCAGTTGATCGGAAAGGGGTCCGGCGTGAAGTTCGGATTGCAACTCGGGTACTGGATGGCCCAGCCGCCCGCGAACGCGGGGGAGCTGGTGGTGGCGGCCGAGGAAGCCGGGTTCGACGCCGTCTTCGCCGCCGAGTCATGGGGGTCGGATGCCTTCGGTCCGCTCACCTGGTGGGGTTCGGCCACACGGCGGGTGCGCCTGGGTACGTCGGTGGTGCAGATGTCGGCGCGCACGCCTGCGGCGACCGCCATGCACGCGCTCACCCTCGACCATCTCAGCGGTGGCCGCGCCATTCTCGGCTTGGGCGTCTCGGGTCCGCAGGTGGTGGAGGGCTGGTATGGCCAGCCGTTCGCCAAGCCGTTGCAGCGCACCCGTGAGTACGTCGGGATCGTGCGCCAGGTGCTGGCCAGGCAGGCGCCGGTCACCAGCGACGGCCCGCACTACCCGCTGCCCTACACCGGGCCGGGTTCGATCGGGCTCGGCAAGCCGCTGAAGCCGATCGTCCATCCACTACGTGCGGATTTGCCGATCTGGCTGGGCGCGGAGGGGCCGAAGAACGTGGCGCTCACCGCCGAGATCGCCGATGGCTGGCTGGCCATCTACTACGCGCCCCGGCTGGCCGGTATGTACGACGAGTGGCTCGACGAGGGCTTCGCGCGGGCGGGTGCGCGGCGCAGTAGGGAGGACTTCGAGATCGCCGCGAGTTGTCAGGTGGTGATCACCGACGACCCGGCGGGCGAGCTGGAGCGGATGCGCTGGATCATGGCGCTCTACATCGGCGGCATGGGCGCGCCGGAGTTGAACTTCCACGCCCAGGTGTACCGGCGCATGGGGTACGACCGCGAGGTCGACGAGATCGGCAAGTTGTTCCAGTCGGGCAAGAAGGCGGAGGCCGCGGCGGCGGTGCCGGACGAGCTGATTCTGGACACCGCGATCATCGGAGACGAGGAGCATGTCCGCAAACAGCTGCGGGTCTGGGAGGCCGCGGGCGTCACGATGATGCTGGTGTCGGTTCCCGATGTCGCGCAATTGCATCGGCTCGCACCCCTTGTCGAACAGTAGAACACGTTCTAGATTCAATGGGGTGACTGCCTCACCCGCCCCGTCGGCTCCGCACAATCCCCCCGCACCGGAGCCAGTGAAAATTCTCGGTCTGTGGAACATCGCCGAAGCCGAACCCGATCGGATCGCGATGGTCGATCCCTGGGGCCGGGAGGTGACGTATCGCGAATTGGCCACGCTCGCCAATCGTTACGCCACCGGCCTGCGCGGGCTCGGCCTGAAAACCGGTGACGTGCTGGTGAGCATGGTGCACAACTGCGTGGAGGCGATCGCGGCGTACTTCGCGGCCTACCAGTCGGGGTTGTACATCGTCGCGGTGAACTGGCATCTCACCGGTCCGGAGGTCGCCTACATCCTGGCCGACAGCGAGGCGAAGGCGTTCATCGCCAGCGATCGTTTCGCCGCCGCGGCCAAGGCCGCCGCCGACGAGGCGGGGTTGCCCGCGACGGCGCGCTTCGCGGTGGGCGAGATCGAGGGCTTCAAGTCGGTGGCCTGGCTCGGCGCCGCCGACACCGGCCGTCCGTCCGACCGCAGCACCGGCGCGCCGATGCTCTACACCTCGGGAACCACGGGACGGCCCAAGGGCGTCCGGCGGCCGCTCACCGGCGCGGACCCCGATGTGGTCCCGGCGCACACCACCGCGTTCTTCGGCCTGTTCGAACTCACGCCCTACGACGACCACGTGCACATCTGCGGCTCGCCGCTGTATCACACGGCGGTGCTGAACTTCGCCACCATCTCGATCAATCTGGGCCACAAGCTGGTTCTGATGGATCGCTGGGACGCCGAGGAGATGCTGCGGCTGATCGACAAGCACCGGGTGACGCACAGCCACATGGTGCCCACCCAGTTCCACCGGCTGCTGGCCTTGCCGGAGGAGGTGCGCGCCAAGTACGACGTGTCCTCCCTGCGCAGCATGGTGCACGGCGCCGCGCCCTGCCCGCAGGAGACCAAGCGGCAGATGCTCGAATGGTGGGGCCCGACGGTCACCGAGTACTACGCGGCCACCGAAGGTGGCGGCACGGTGATCAACGGCGCCGACTGGCTGCGCAAGCCGGGCTCGGTCGGCAAGGCATGGCCGTGGTCGGTGATCAAGGTGCTGAGCGAAGAGGATGGCTCCGAGGTGCCGGTCGGCGAGCCCGGCCTGGTCTACATGCGCATGGGCGCGTCGAGTTTCGAGTACCACCACGACAAGGCAAAGACCGAGGACTCGCGCGTCGGCGACCTGTTCACCGTCGGCGACATCGGCCACCTCGACGAGGACGGCTACCTCTACCTGCACGACCGGCGCTCGGACCTGATCCTGTCCGGCGGGGTGAACATCTACCCGGCGGAGGTCGAGAACGTCCTGATCACCCACCCGAAGGTCGCCGACGTCGCGGTCTTCGGCATCCCGCACCCGGATTGGGGGCAGGAGGTGAAGGCGGTCGTACAGCCGGCCGACGGAACCGAGGGCGACGACGCGCTCACCGAGGAACTGCTCGCCTTCGCCGCCACCCAATTGGCGAAGTACAAGATGCCCAAGTCGATCGACTATCTGCCCGAACTGCCGCGCGATCCGAACGGCAAGCTGTACAAGCGCAAGCTGCGGGAGCGGTACATCCCTGCCTCCTGAGACCCGCCGCCCGACGGACGGACGGCGCGACGCCCGCCCCAGGTCCGGCGGAGGCGAGGCTCGCCGTGTAACCGGGCCGCTGGGGCTGTGACCCGGCCACGCGACGACGCCGAAAGCGAGTGCGCCCTTCACGGTTACCGTGAAGGGCGCACTCGCGTCCCCGCGAAGGATCTGCGAGTGTACCGGTGCCCCCAGATCGGACTCTGGAGGATGCTCAAGCCTGTATGCCACCGACCAGGGCAGTTACATAGTCCAGGGTGGGAATCACCCCCACTGGGACGGTGGAGATTCCGCACCTTCTGACCGGGTTCGCCGAGCCGGATACGTTCATCAGCTCCACTATGACCGACACCGGCCGGGGTACCTTGACCGTATCCCGGTCGGCCGATCACCGAGCCGGATGTGTTGGGCATGTTGACCTTGGCAGAGGACGAAACTGCTATCGAGGTCCCGAAGCTAGGAAGGACGTTCTACGGCAATGCTGCTGCGGCCCAACGATGAACCGGACCTGTGGCCGAATCTGTTCCGTGAGCTGAAATGGGACGCGTTCCATCTCGAAGTGCGGGACGAATATCACGTAGCCGACGAGGACACCCGGATACGTGCCTTCCTCGCTGGCGAACCAGCCCCGTACACCCGGACGCCGTGGCAAGACCTCATGCTGGAAACCACTAGCCGGGGCGTATCGGTGACCCGTGTTCGGGTGGTCACAGAACCACTGTCGGACTATCAGCGATGGTTGTTGTCGGTCACCGGGTACAACGTGGAAGCTGGGGACGGCATTTGTTATGTGCCGAGAAATATCGCGGGAACGGTGCCACTAGACGACTGGTGGTTGATGGACGGCGAGAGGGTTGTTTACAACCTCACCGATCCGGCCGGGGCGCCAGCCGGTCTGGCAGTGACCACAGACCCCGGAATCGTGGCGTACTACCAAGAGGTACGGGGGCGGCTCTGGAAGCTGGCTATCCCTTATGCGGAGTATGTTCAGCGGTGACCAACTCCGTTCATAAGGCGCGACAAGCCCTTGGGGCAACTCTCCGGGGGCTTCGTCGTGATGCCGGGCTGTCCGGCCGTCAGCTTTCCTCTCTCGCGGTTGGCATGAGTCGGTGGTGTCGAAGATCGAAACCGGGGACCGTAGCCCACGGAGGCGCGGTTAACGAGGTTGCCTCAAATGACGCTCCACCGATTCGACTTTCGATGTGATCGCGTTTGTCGATCCAGGTCGGACATCGCCCTTGAGAACGATGCTGCATCGTGGCGCGACTTCCATTACGGCATCTACCGCTTGCTTGATCACCGCCATTACCTCATCCCATTCACCTTCGATGGTTGTGAACAGGGCGTTCGTCTCATTTGGCAATCCGCTGGCGCGTATAACGCGCACCGCTTCGGCCACTGCGGCACCGACGCTTTCGCCTACTCCAACCGGTGTTACCGAGAAGGCGATGATCACTATGACTCCTTTGTTAGAATATCTAAAATGCCCCGCCGTAATTCGGGCACGCCTGATGCATTCCTGATGCGGTCTTCGCCCGTCGCCTGATAGATCTTTGCCAGCTCGTTCAGCACTCGCGCCGACGTTGTGCCCAAAGCGCCTTGGACGGCTCTGGTTCCCAGGGCGACCCCCTCGTCCAAGTCTCCGTGTCGGAGCTGCAGCGCAGCAAGGCGCGCGGTGTTCAATTGCCGCGAGCGAGCGTGGTCGTCCGACAGCTTCAACGCGGCGTGGAGACGTTCAACCGTGTTGACTGTTCGGATGTTTCGCTGATATGCGAGCTCGAATAATCCATGTGTGGCGTCACTATTCATCAGTTGCTCGTTGTAATAGCCTTTGAAGCCTTCGTACTCCGTATCGGGGTGTTCTTGCCCGGCGGCCTCCGCAAAGAGCTGCTCGGCTTGGCGTACAGCTCGAATGCATTCGATATCGTTGCCTAGCTTGCCGAAGGCGCGGGCCTGCACTGCGGCAATATCTGCGCGGCGCAGCAGCGAAATACGATCGGACCGCACCGAGGCAAGGCCGAGCATGGTGAGTGCATCATCGGCATTGCCGAGGAATATTGCCTGACGCGCCATGCAGGTCAGGATTGCGGCGCGTAGCCACCATTCACCAGCCTGTTCCGCGCATTGCCAACCCATATGAAAGTGAGCTCTGGCCGGATCGTGCTGCCCGCGATCGAAATAGGCCCATCCGACGACCCTGAAGAACGTTCCGACCGCCGATTGCATCGCGGTGCGAACGTGTGATGGCATGTCGGCGCGGAGGAATAAGACTGCTGTCCGTAGTTGGGTGGTCATGGCGTCACCCACCCGCAGTCCCGCATCGTCCGCTGCACGGAACAGTCCCGCCCACGCCCGAACCTGGTCGACGTGATCCATCCCCACCTTGGCCGGGGCGGATGGCTCCATAGGAGCGCTGGCCACCGTAATGAGATCGTTCGCAAGGGTAGCGGCGGGGAGAGCCAACAATCCGCGTAGGAATTCATTGCGGTTCACGTCGTCCTCAGCTTCCGCGTCAGGTATGCGAAGATCGCTACTGCCTTCGGCCGCGATGATAGGACGATCTTCCGGACCTTCGCTGGGTGCAATCGGCCGGACCGAAACAGCCAGTTCGGCCTGGAACCGTGCCGACTGGTCATCGTCCAGTCGCTTCAGCATGATGTCCATGGCAGCGGCGAAGTCACCAGACAGAGTGATCGTCTCGCCACGTCTTTCCCACTTGCTTACAACCGCTTCGGAGAAACCAGTCATCTCGGCGAACCGAGACTGACTGACTCGCAGAGCTACCCGGCGCAACGCTCGGACTTCCAAGCCGGTCCAACGGGTCACCACGAACATCGCGTACGCCCCTCCGTGTCTGTTGTTCGCGTATTGGAAGCGTAAGCGCTCCGTATGCACCGTGTGACTGCAACAACGTCAAGGGTGACGCCACGCTGATAACCAGCCCCGCCGCCGGGTTGATGCGGTGCCTACATCGACTCCCCGGCGTCGGGTGCTCACCAGCAAAAGCCAACAGACAGGGGTGAAGTGGTGGGGTTCAACTGGTGGAGGGAAGCCGAACCGAACGAGACATCGCCGCAGGCGATCATCGATCGCGTACAGGCCGAGTGGCGAGCCGAACGGCGACATGACCGTATCCGCGCCGCCCAGGCCGCCGAATCCGCCGACATGGGCCTATGGCCGACAGGCTGGCCGCATGAGGCACCAGAGCACCCGCTGAGCGTGCCCGAAGCGCACGCAACGATGCAGCGCCATCGCGGATGCCGCGCCGATGGCTGCCCCCGGAAGGCAGCCGCACGGCAAACCTTGATCGACGCCGGACGGATGGTGCCGGATACCGCGCGTCTGTATCCGGCCTCGCCACGCATGCACTGAGCAGCGCTTTGAGCATCCCGCACGCAGTTCGCGTCCTCCGACGCTCACCGGTCGGCGTGCGGGGAGGGGCCACCGCCCCCCCACAGCGTCAACTTCGGTCGGGGCGCGGAGATGCACCTCGACGTGGATCACACCGGCGATCACAGCGCACGGCACCGGGACCGCTGGAGTAGCCGCAGCTCAGGCTCCCCCACGCAAGCAGGGTTATCGGGTCTGCAACGACGAAACCCCCGGACCTTCTCGGTCCGGGGGTTTCGTGGTTCGCGAGTCGGGTTAGCGGGCCGACAGCGCGTTATGTTCCTGCCGCATGTCGCCACTGGCGACGGCGACGAGACGCTCCTGGTCATCGAGCGGCATCGCGAAAAATCGCATTCCGAAGTGTGGTTCGCCGAGCTCAGCGGCATCGATTTCGATGGACCGCCGCGTCGTCTCGACCACGATGCCCGGCCGATCCTGCGCCACCCGGACGGCAACGATTTCAGGGAAACCGTCACGACCGCCGATGCAGTACCGCAGTTGCTCGCCGGGCTCGCGAACACCACCGATGCCGCCGGAATCCAGGCGCCCCTCGCCGTTCGCGACTTCCACGAAGGTCGCCAGGAAATCTGCATCCTCCGGCCAGCCCATGAGATCGGCTTCCGGTGGCCGTCGTGCGTCGCACCAGACGCGCCATGTGAATTCACCGCGGGAACCAACCGGCGTGACCGGCTCCCAACCTTGATCGCGGAGGGTCATTTATGGATTGTCACACACGGGTAGCCGGAGATCGAGACCCGTCCGGTGGGGTCCCACCAGCCAGCACAGATCCGCGTGCCATCGAGGAATCCTCCGGTCGGGCCGTAGCTGTCACGGTAGACACCGGAGCCTTTCGCCCCCGGCTGGGTTACTTCGGAGTTGATTCTTTTGGCTTTACCGTCCGGGCTCACCACGATGTAGTACGCCTGCACTTGGCCTTCACCTCCGGGGCTGGCGTAGGTGGTGACGGTCTTGCCGACAACCAGACCCTCGCCGATCACTGTGAGGCTGACCGGGCCGTCTTGTTTCTCCGCGCTGGCGTGGGCCGGGGCGGCGCCGACAGCGAGTGCGGCAAACGCGGCGGCGACAGCGAGGGTTGTAGTGTGCACGATTCCCCCTGTGCGGTAATAGGTTTGGCCTTGCATCCCCATGGCAATGGTCCCTGATCGGATGCGTCAGCGCGAGTGGTTATGTCCATGTGGCGGTGAGCTGGTTGTATGGGGCCGCTGCCGGGCGCGAGCGCTCCCGTGCCCTTGGCGGCGAGGTAGACCAGATGTTCCCGCGCGACGACGCCAGGCATGATCAGCCGCAGCGCGTGCACGGCATTGTGCGTTACAGCCTCACTGTGTCGTTCGCTGGCCGCTTGTTTGCGGCGGGCGTTGGCTTGTCACCGGGGGAATGGCAAGTGTTGGGGGACCGAAGCTTTTTATGCCGCGAAGGGCGCATTCGCGCGTTCGAGTCAGATGCTTTCGCGCAGTTCCGGCGCGAGGCCGAAGAGCGGGAACAGCTTCTCGGTATCGAGGAAGAAGTTCAGTCCGGCGATGGTGTCGCCGTCGAGTTCCAGCACCGTGATCGACCACGGCACCCACACGCCCGGCTCGTCGCCCGGCTTGTAGTGGCCGAAGGCGGGCAGGCCGTTGGCGCCCGCCAGCCGGACCAGTCGCGAATCGCGGCAGGCGCTTCCGGTGCCGAGCATGAACGCGGCCACGTTCTCCGGGCCGGAGATCCACAGCTCGATCGGCGGCATGGACAGTGCCACATCCGCTTTCAGCAGCGAGGTGAGTGTGTCCATGTCGTAGGCCTCGAACGCCTTGACGAAACCGTCGACCAGTTTGCGCTGGTCCTCGTCGGTCTCGTCGTAGGTGTCGTTGGCCGCGGGCTGGACCTTCGACATGGTGGCGCGCGCTCGTTGCAGCGCGCTGTTGACCGACGCGGGCGACATGGTGAGCGCCTCGGCGGTCTCGTTGGCGGAGAAACGCAGCACCTCGCGCATGATCAGGATCGCGCGCTGGGTGGCGGGCAGGTGCTGGCAGGCGGCGACGAAGGCCAGGCGCAGCGTGTCCTTGGCGCTGGCGTGCTCGGCCGGATCGGCGCCGAAGGCCAGGGCGTTCGGGATCGGCTCGATCCAGACGTAATCCGGCTGCGGCGCGGGCAACGGCGAATCCGGCCGCGACGGACCGGACAGATCCATCGGCCTGGCGCGGCGCTGCGGACCGTCGAGCATGTCCAGGCAGACGTTCGTGGTGATCTTGTACAGCCAGGAGCGGAGGCTGGCGCGGCCCTCGAACGAATCGTAGGACTTCCACGCCCGGGTGAGGGTCTCCTGCACCGCGTCCTCCGCTTCGAAGGACGAGCCGAGCATGCGGTAGGCGTACGCGCACAGCTCCCTGCGATGGGTCTCGAACGCGGCGAGCAGATCGGGAGCGAGGCCGGCGGGGGAGGCTGGCGAGTCGGTCATGGGGGTCACCCTGCCACAGGCCACCGACACAAAACAGACCCGTGAACTCGAGGGCGACACCGATCAAGATCACTAAACCCGTTTCGCGTGTGGGACCTGTCACGGGCGCGGCGACGATGAGTTCGGCGCCCGTAGCTCGTCCTATCCAGTGACACGAACGGACATGCTCGAAAGGAAGAGGCCATGAGCAGCAAGATGATCTTCGTCAATCTCCCGGTCGCGGATCTGCACCGGTCGATGGCGTTCTACGAGGCGCTGGGCTGGAAGGTCAACCAGGAGTTCACCGACGACAACGCGGCCTGCATCGTGGTGGACGACAACATCTGCCTGATGCTGCTCATCAGGGATTTCTTCACCACCTTCAGCAAGCGGCCGGTGGCCGACACCAAGGCGGCGATCAACGCGGCGTACGCGCTCGCGCTCGGCAGCGCCGAGGAGGTCGACAGCCTGACCGACGCGGCGCTCGCCGCGGGCGCGACCGAAGAGGTGAACGAGGACAAGCGAGCGCAGGAGGCGCAGGTCGGCATGCACGGCCGCACCTTCATCGACCCGGACGGTCACCAGTGGGAGCCGTTCTGGATGGATTACCCGGGCGCGAACTGAGCCCGGCGAGGGGTCGCCCCCGATGCGCGTGCACTGGCCGCGCATCGGGGGCGTAGGGCTCGATCCGGGAACTCAGTTTCCGGTGAAAGAGGGCTTGCGCTTCTCCGCGAACGCGCGCGGCCCTTCCTTGGCATCGGCCGAGCGGAATACGGACATGCCGAGCTTGGCGTCGATCTGGAAGGCGTCCTCCTCCGGCATGGCCTCTGTCTCGCGGATGGTGCGCAGGATGGCCTGCACGGCCAGCGGGCCGTTGGCGGCGATCTGCCCCGCGATCTCCAGCGCTTTGTCCAGCGCCGTGCCGTCCGGCACCACGTGCCCGATCAGGCCGATCTCCTTGGCCTCGGCGGCGGTCAGGTGCCGTCCGGTGAGCAGAATCTCGGCGGCGACGGTGTAAGGGATCTGGCGGACCAGCCGCACCGCCGAGCCGCCCAGCGGGAACAGGCCCCAACGCGCCTCGGAAACGCCGAATTTCGCGCTCTCCCCGGCCACGCGGATGTCGGTGCCTTGCAGGATCTCGGTGCCGCCCGCGATGGCGGGGCCCTCGACCGCCGCGATCAGCGGCTTGGTCAGCCTGCGTCCCTTGAGCAGCGCCTCGAGCTTGGCCGGATTCCAGCCGCCGCCGTCGATGGTGTCGCCGGGGTGCTCGGAGGTCATGCCCTTGAGATCGGCGCCCGCGCAGAACGCGCCGCCCGCGCCGGTCAGGATCGCGACCCGGATGTCCGGATCGTCGTCCACCTGGTTCCAGGCGTCTTTCATGATCGCCATCATCTCGCCGGACAGCGCGTTGCGCGCCTCGGGCCGGTTCATGGTGACGATGAGGACGTGGTCGCGCTTCTCGACGAGGCAGTGCGGCATCGCTGATTCTCCTGACTTCGAGCCTTGTCAGAAACAGTAACACGTTCTATTTTTATGACTGTGAGCTACAACATAGCGGACCTTGTCGAACATGCCATCGACCTGATGCCCGACCGCGTCGCGCTGGCCGACGACGGCCGCGAGGTCACCTACGCCCAGTTGGAGGAGCGGGCCAACAGTCTCGCTCACTACCTGCAAGAACAGGGAGTCCAGCCGGGCGACAAGGTGGGTATCTACTCACGCAACACGATCGAGGCCGTCGAGGCCATGGTCGCGGTCTTCAAGGCGCGGGCCGTGATGATCAACGTGAACTTCCGATACGTCGAGAACGAGTTGCAGTACATCTTCGACAACTCGGACATGGTCGCGCTGATTCACGAGCGGCGCTACAGCGACCGGGTCGCCGCCGTTCGTTCCAAGACCACGCAGCTGCGCACCGTCATCGTCGTCGATGACGATACGACCGGCACGATCGCCACCGCAGCGGATTCGGTGGAATACGAGGCGGTGATCGCGCAGTCCTCGGGCGAGCGCGACTTCGGCGAGCGTTCCCCGGACGACCTGTACATGGTCTACACGGGCGGCACCACCGGCATGCCCAAGGGCGTGATGTGGCGCCAGGAGGACGTGTGGCGCGTACTCGGCGCGGGCATCAACTTCATCACCGGCGAATACGTCCAGGACGAGTGGGAGCTGGCCAAGGTCGGTGCTGGCAGCCCGCCGATGGTGCGGTTCCCGATCCCGCCGATGATCCACGGCGGAGCGCAGTGGGCCACGTTCCACAGCCTGTTCGGCGGCGGCAAAGCCGTGATGCTTCCGGAGTTCTCCGGGCACGGCGTGTGGCAGGCCATCGATCAGCACAAGATCAATCTGATCTTCATCACCGGTGACGCCATGGCCCGCCCGATGCTCGACGCGCTGATCGAGGGCAATCCGGAAACCGGTCAGCCCTACGATCTTTCGAGCCTGTACGTGATGGCCAGCAGCGCGGCGCTGTTCTCGCCCGCGCTCAAGGACCAGTTCCTCGAGCTGTTGCCCAACCGGATGATCTCCGATTCGATCGGCTCCTCGGAGACCGGTTTCGGCGGTATCGCCATCGTCGCCAAGGGCGCGACGCACACCGGAGGGCCGCGCGTGAAGATCGACGCGTCCACCGAGGTGCTCGACGAGGACGGCAATCCCGTGCAGCCCGGCTCCGGTGCGGTCGGCATCCTGGCCCGGCGCGGGCACATCCCGCTCGGCTACTACAAGGACGAGGTCAAGACCGCGGCGACCTTCAAGGAGTTCAACGGCGTCCGCTACGCCATCCCCGGCGACTTCGCCCGCGTCGAGGAGGACGGCACGGTCACCATGCTCGGCCGCGGCTCGGTCAGCATCAACAGCGGCGGCGAGAAGATCTACCCCGAGGAGGTCGAGGGCGCGCTCAAGACCCACCCGGAGATCTTCGACGCGCTCGTGGTCGGCATCGACGACGAGCGCTGGGGCCAGCGAGTGGTCGCGGTCGTGCAATGCCGCGGCGAGTCCCGCCCCACCCTGGAAGAGCTCCGCCCCATGCTCACCCAGGAGATCGCGCCGTACAAACTCCCCCGCAGCTTGTGGTTCGTCGACGAGATCAAGCGTTCTCCGGCGGGCAAGCCCGACTACCGCTGGGCCAAGGAACAGGCCCTCTCCCGTCCCGCCGACGACAACGCCGTGGCGAGCGCGAAGTAGCAGTCTGACCGCACGGCCGGCCACCGCGCCTCGCGGGGTGGCCGGCCACTACGGCATCAGCGCGGCCGATCGGTCTGCCGTGGATGCCTCGTACCGGCGAGTGTCGGGTAGAGGGTGCGGTTGGCGTCATCGATCGCGTACCAGATCCGGCCGCCTCCGGTGATCTCGTATTGCCATTGCTCCAATTCCGCGCCGCCGAGTTTGACCGATTTGAGCTCATACTTCAGTCGATGCTGCCGCGAAGGATTCGCCATGCTTCGAGGATCGCTGGTGATGTCGACCCATGCTCGATCGAGGTTTCCCGGGGCCTGGGCCAACAGTTCGGCCCAACCACGCGCGGCATTCGAGCTGTGCACGACAACGCGCCACGGATTGGGGCGCGGTACCTCATCACCTCGGTGCAGCTTCATTCCGCCGTTCCCGGCCGTGTGACCTCGGTGAAGTCCGCCGGGTCGAACGGCCCGGTCAGTCGGCGGGCGAGTTCTGGTTGCGCGTAGATCTCGGCGGTGCTCCGCCAAGCGGCCAGATCGCGGGCGAACGGAATGAACAATCCGGTGTCCGCACCGGCGATGAGCTGGTCCAGCAGTTCGCTCACCGCTTCGGTGCGTCCGGTCTCGGGTAGCCATTTCAGCCAGGGCAGCTCTTCGGCGAAAACCTCTTCCGCCAAGGACCGATTCGATCGGGCGATGATGGCGAGGGTGCGGGCGAGCAGCCGCGTCGCGGCCTCCTTGGCCTCGAACCGCTCCGAGCGAGACAGCACGAGATTCTCCGCGTCGCGGCGCTCCAGGATGACGTCGGCGTCGTCCAAGGCGGGAAACACCGACGTCTGTTTACGAATCAAGTCGCTGAAGGGAAAACTTCTCGCGGTCATGTTCCTAGCCTACGCGACTTCTGAAGTAGTTCAGCGATTGGCGAGTTCGGACAGTTGGTAGGCGAGGCGGTGGCGGAAGGTGGGGATGCGGGACAGGGTGCTGAGGACCAGGTTGCGTACGGTGCGGGCGGGGCGTGCGCGCAGGGTGGCCATCTTGGTCATGCGGTCGGTGAACGAGACGACGCCCAGCGCGACAGGGCGGCGGGTGGTTTCGTAGTCATCCAGCAAGGTGTCCGGCTCGCCGGCCAGCACGCGAACCAGCAGCGGGCCGAGGGTGGCGGCATCTTGGATGCCGGTGTTCATGCCCTGGCCGCCCGCCGGGCTGTGCACGTGGGCGGCGTCGCCCGCGAGCAGGATGCGGCCGCTGCGGTAGTGGTCGGCGACGCGGTGGTGCACGCGGAAGCGCGAGCTCCACAGCACTTCGTGCACGCGCACCGTGCCGCCGGGGCCGCGGGCGTCCAGAAGCTTCTGGATGTCCTCCGAGGTCGAGTGCTCGGGCGCCGTTTCCAGGGTGGCGACCACGCGGAAGCGGTTCGGCTCCTTCTCGTCGGGCAGCGGCGCGACCACCATGACGCCCTCCGGTGAGAGGTGCAGGGCCACTTCGTCGCGCGCGATCGGCCAGTCCATCCGCACGTCGGCGAGGACGAAGGATTCCGGGTAGGTCGCGCCGGTGAATCCGATGCCCGCCTGCTCGCGGACGATGCTGTGCATGCCGTCGGTTCCGATGACGTAGTCCGCGCGGATGCTGCCCGGCGCGCCCGCCTCGTCGGTGTATTCGACCGTGACGCCGTCGTTCTCCTCCGCCACCCGGGTGACCTGGTACGGGCGCTGGACCTCCCCGCCCGCCTGCCGCAGTCGCTTCAGCAGCACCGCCTCGGTGGTGTCCTGCGGTGTCATCAAGGTGTAGGGGTAGCGGGTCGGCAGCCCGTCGAACCCGATGGTCGCCAGGGTGCGCCCGCCGTCGTGGACGGTGAAGCGCGCGACGATGTCGCCGGTCGCCACCAGTTCGTCCGCGATGCCGAGCTGCTCGAGCACTTCCAGCGTCCTGGCGTGCACGACCGCGGCGCGCGAGGTGTTCGCGCCTTCGCTCAGCCGGTCCAGCAGGACGAAATCCACCCCCGCGTCGGCCAGGGTGATGGCGGCGGTGAGTCCGGCGGGACCCGCGCCGACGATCACGACGGAGGTGGCGGCGGGCAGCGGGTTCGGGGTGGCGTTCATCGGAACTCCTCAGGTCAACGTTTGTAGGCCAACGTTTGTTGACATAACCGTAGCGCGGGCCGCGCTAGTAAGTCAACAGTTGTTGGCCTACACTTGTTGGCATGACCGTAGAGCCTGATCAAGCCCCCGCTCGGCGCTCGGACGCGACGCGTGCGGCGATTCTGGAAGCGGCCCGTGCCCGATTCGCCGCCGAAGGTTTCCGCAAGGCGACCATCCGCGCCATCGCCGCGGACGCGGACATAGACCCGTCCATGGTCATGCGGTACTTCGGCAGCAAAGACGGCCTCTTCGCGGCGGCGGTCGACGTCCGTCTCGATCTGCCCGACCTCGGCTCCGCGGACCCGGACACCCTGGGCGAGCAGTTGGTGCGCCGCTTCTTCGAGATCTGGGAAGAGCAGCCGAACAGGGAGGTGCTGCTGACGCTGCTGCGCTCGTCGATCACCGACGAGGCCGTGGCCGAACGCGTCCGCGCCATCTTCACCCAGCAGATACTGCCCGCCGTCCTGCGTTTCGGGGCTCCCGCCGACGCTCCACGCAGGGGAGGTCTGATCGTCACGCAGATGCTCGGCCTCGCCCTGTGCCGCTATGTCCTGTGCCTGCCCCCGGTCGTAGCCCTGACCCGCGACCAGATCATCGCCGAGGTCGCGCCCACCCTCCAGCGCTACCTGACGTCCATCCCGACTGAGTGAAATCAGCGCGCAACGAAATCGGCCCGCACGACGTGCTGTCGTGCGGGCCGATCGGTCTGCCGTGCCGCGCTCAGCCTGCCAGCAACGCGCCGAGGGCGCGGAGGTGGTCGGTGCCCGCGCCGAGGGCGAACTCGTTGTGTTTGGCGGCGGTGAAGTAGTTGTGCGCGATGTGGTCGCGGTCGATGCCGACGCCGCCGTGCACGTGGACGACGGTGTGCGCGACGCGGTGGCCCGCGTCGGCGGCCCAGAACTTGGCGGTGTGCACCGCTTCGGCGGCGGGCAGGTCCTCCGACAGCAGCCATGCCGCTTGGGTGACCGCCAGGCGCAGGCCTTGGACGTCGATGTAGGCGTCGGCGAGCCGCTGCGCCACCGCCTGGAAGCTGCCGACCGCCTTGCCGAACTGCTCACGCTCCCTGGCGTAGTCGGCGACCAGCTCGAGCGCCCGTTCCAGAGTGCCGAGCTGTAGGGCGCTCAGACCGAGCCAGGCGCGAGTGAGGATCCAGTCCAGGATCTCCACGCCACTGTCCACCGTGCCGACGAGTTCGGCGGGGGTATCGGTGAGTTCGACCGCGAATTCGGGGCTACGGTCGACCACCTGCTGCGCGGTCACGGTCGCCGCCGCGGGATCGACCAGGAACACCGCGGTGATCCCTGAGACGGTGGCGGGCACCAGAATTCGCTCGGCCCGGTTCGCGAAGGGCACGGTGGTCTTCGCGCCGGTCAGCCGCCAGCCGTCCTCGGTCTCCACCGCGGTGGTGGTGGGTGCGGCGGGTTCCCAGTTGCGCTCCTCGGCCAGCGCGACCGTCAGGATGACGCTGCCCGCGCCCGCCCGGGTGGCCAGCTCCTGTTGCGCCGCGGAACCGAACCGCGCCAGCGCGCCCGCGCCGAGCGCGATCGACCACAGGTACGGCACGGCCGCGAGGTGCTTGCCCAGCTCGCGCAGGATGGCGGTCTGCTCGAGCGAGCCGAGGTCACTGCCGCCGACCGCCTCGGGCAGCGCGGCCGCGAGCACGCCGGTCTCGGCCAGCGAGTTCCACAGCTGCTGATCGAATCGCTCGTCTGCGGTGTCGAGTTCGCGCAGCCGGTCGGCGGTGACGAGCTTGCCGCACACCTCGCCGGTCAGCCGGCCGAGATCGAGTTGGGCTTCGGTGGGGGTGAAATCCATAGCGTTCTACCTGCTTTCGATCAGCGCGCCGCGGCAGGCTGCTTGAGGGCGGTCATGGCGATGATGTCGCGCTGCACCTCGTTGGTGCCGCCGCCGAAGGTCAGGATGAGCGCGGCGCGGTGCATGCGCTCCAGACGGCCGCGCAGTTCCGCGCCGGGGGAGTCCTGGCGCAGGTAGGCCTGCGGCCCGAGCACCTCCATGAGCAACCGGTACGCCTCGGTGGCCAGCTCGGTGCCGTACACCTTGCAGGTGGAGGCATCCCACGGGCGCGGAGCCGCGTCGCCGCCCGCGTCGGCCCGGCTGGCGATCTCCCAGTTCAGCAGCTTGAGGTACTCGACCTTGGCGTGCACCTTGGCCAGGTTGAGCTGCACCCATTCGCGATCGATCACGCGGGAGCCGTCACCGGCCTTGGTGTTGCTCGCCCACTCGACGGTCTGGCGCAGGGCCAGCGCGAGCGGCGCGGCCGAGGTGAGCGCGACGCGCTCGTGGTTGAGCTGATTGGTGATCAGCGCCCAGCCGCCGTTCTCCTGGCCGACCAGCGCGCTCGCGGGCACCCGCACGTCCTGGTAGTAGGTGGCGCTGGTGTCCGGCCCAGCCATGGTGTGCACGGGCGTCCAGGAGAAGCCCTCGGCGGTGGTCGGCACGATGAGCATGCTGATGCCCTTGTGCTTCTTGGCGGTCGGGTCGGTGCGCACCGCCAGCCAGACGTAGTCGGCGTAGGCGATCAGGCTGGTCCACATCTTCTGGCCGTTGATCACGTAGTCGTCGCCGTCGCGCACCGCGGTGGTGCGCAGGCTGGCCAGATCGGTGCCCGCGCCCGGCTCCGAGTAGCCGATGGAGAAGTGCAGTTCACCGGCCGCGATCTTGGGCAGGAAGAACTTCTTCTGCTCCTCACTGCCGTAGTGCATGATCGTGGGCGCCACCGAGTTGATGGTCAGGAACGGCACCGGCGCGCCCGCGACCGCGGCCTCGTCGGTGAAGATCAGCTGATCCATGGTGGGGCGATCCTGGCCGCCGTACTCCTTGGGCCAGCCCAGCGCCAGCCAGCCGTCGTGGCCCATCTGCTGGACCACCTCGCGGTAGACGTTGCCCTGCCCGTACTCGCCGGTCTGCGCGCTCAGGGCCTCCCGGCGCTCGGGGGTGATGAGCCGCGCGAAGTAGTCGCGCAGTTCCGCGCGCAGCTGCTCCTGTTGCGGCGTGTACGCAATGCGCATGGCTATACCTCATGCTTCGTTGGATCGGGTTCCCCCGATCATTGCATATGGACTGAAACATGTTCCAGTATTGATACTGAATCCTCCCGATGACGCCCCGGTGGAGCGGATCGGCTTGTTAGGCTTCGGCCAGAGTGGTGGTAAAGGAGTTGCCATGAAGATCAGTGTCGATCCAGACCAGTGCGAAGCTAATGGAATATGTGTCGGAATCGCCCCCGACGTGTTCGAACTCGATGACGAGGACGTGCTGCACATCGCGAACGCCGATGTGCCCGCCGATCGGCTCGCCGATGTCCAGGATGCCGTCGCGCAGTGCCCCAAGGCGGCGCTGCGGCTGCAGTGAAGGACTCTTGCCGTAAGTTGGAACACGTTCTAGAGTCGGCCGCGTGAGCAATGATCTGAGTCTGGCGGGCCGAGTAGCGATCGTGACCGGCGGCGGCGCCGGACTTGGGCGGGCCGAAGCGCTCGCGCTGGCCGAAGCCGGCGCGTCCGTGGTGGTCAACGACCTCGCCGAGTCCGACGCGGTCGCCGACACGCTCGGCGCGATCCGGGCGCTCGGCGCCAAGGCGGAGTTCGTCGCGGGCAGCATCGCCGAGCGCGCCACCGCCGACGCGCTGATCCGCGCCGCGGAGGAGTCGTTCGGCTCGGTCGACATCGTGGTCAACAACGCGGGCATCACCCGCGACCGGATGCTGTTCAACATGTCCGACGAGGACTTCGACGCGGTGCTCGCGGTGCACCTGCGCGGCCATTTCCTGCTGTCGCGCAATGCCGCCGCCTACTGGCGCGGCAAGTCGAAGCAGGCGGGCGCGCCGGTCTACGGCAGGTTGGTCAACACCTCCTCGGAGGCCGGCTTGCTGGGTCCGGAGGGGCAGGCCAACTACGGCGCCGCGAAGGCGGGCATCACCGCGCTGACCCTTTCGGCAGCGCGGGCGCTGGCGCGCTACGGCGTGCGCGCCAACGCGATCGCGCCGCGGGCGCGCACGGCGATGACCGAGGCGGTGTTCAGTCCCGCGCCGGAGGGGGAGCCCGATCCGCTGTCGCCCGATCACGTGGCCCGGCTCGTGGCCTATCTGGCCTCGCCCGCGGCCGACGCGGTCAATGGGCAACTGTTCGTCGTCTACGGGGGGATGGTGGCGCTCATGGCGGCGCCCGTCGTCGAGCATCGGTTCGACGCGGCCACGGGGGAGTGGTCGCCGCGGGATCTGGCCGACACGCTGGGCGGCTACTTCGCCGATCGCCCCGATGGGCGGACCTTCTCGGCCTCTTCGCTGACCGAGTTGGGGTGAGCCGCGGCGGCCCGCCGCGAGCGCGCAACTGATCAGCTGTCCAACTGTTGATCATGGGATCGGTGCTTGGTAGACATAGGGACGGGTTATGCCTCACCTCACAAAGGTGGGATCATCACTCGCTGACACCGGTTCCAAATTTATATGCCGATCTTTCGAAAAATTGCACTTCAAATGTGTGAAAAGTGCTACCGGCAACACGGTGAACATGTTCTAATCGTTCCGGCGGTGCGGCCACGGTGAGATTCGCGCCGTGTGCTGTGTACGCCGGTGAGCAAGGAGGATCGCGGATGAACGAGGTCCTTGCCGTGCCGTTGCGGGCCGTCGGCGGATTCTTCGAACTCACCGCCGATGTCGCACGCGCCAGCGTGCGCAGACCCTTTCAATGGCGCGAGTTCATCGATCAGTCGTGGTTCATCGCGCGGGTATCGATCGTGCCGACATTGCTGGTGGCCATTCCGTTCACCGTTCTGGTGAGCTTCACGCTGAACATTCTGTTGCGGGAGATCGGCGCGGCCGACCTCAGCGGAGCGGGCGCGGCGTTCGGTGCGGTCACCCAGGTGGGGCCGATCGTCACCGTGCTCATTGTCGCGGGGGCGGGCGCGACCGCGATCTGCGCCGACCTCGGCGCACGCACCATCCGCGAGGAAATCGACGCCATGCGGGTGCTGGGCATCGATCCGGTGCACCGCTTGGTGGTGCCCCGAGTGCTCGCCTCGATGTTCGTCGCACTGATGCTCAACAGCCTGGTGTGCACCATCGGCATCGTCGGCGGATTTCTGTTCTCGGTGTTTCTGCAGGACGTGAACCCCGGCGCGTTCGTCAATGGCATCACGCTGCTCACCCATCTGCCCGAGCTGATCATTTCGGAGGTGAAAGCCGGATTGTTCGGGCTGATCGCCGGACTGGTCGCCTGCTATCTGGGCCTTAATGTCAAAGGCGGACCCAAGAGTGTCGGTGATGCGGTGAATCAGACCGTAGTCTTCGCTTTTATGGCCTTGTTCGTCGTGAACGTGGTGGTCACCGCCGTCGGCATCAAGTTCACGGCGCGGTGATCCGATGGCCTTCGTAATCGAATCCCGCTTCCCCCGTACCGTTCGACGGGTGCGCCGGATGTCGGACTCGCTCGATTCGGTGGGCAAGCATGCCGTTTTCTATGCCCAGGCGCTCGGCGCCATTCCGCGGGCGCTGGTGCACTACCGGACCGAGACCATCCGGCTGATCGCCGAGATCAGCATGGGCACGGGCGCGCTGGCGGTGATCGGCGGCACGGTGGTGATCGTCGGGTTCCTGACCCTCTTCGCGGGCGGCACCATCGCCGTGCAGGGCTACAGTTCGCTGGGCAATATCGGCGTCGAGGCGCTGACCGGCTTCTTCGCGGCGTTCATCAATGTCAGGATCGCGGCGCCGGTGATCTCCGGCATCGGCCTGGCGGCCACCATCGGGGCCGGTTCGACCGCGCAATTGGGCGCGATGCGGGTCGCCGAGGAGATCGACGCGCTGGAGTCGATGGCGATCCGGCCGGTGCCCTACCTGGTGGGCACCCGCGTATTGGCCGGGATGATCGCGATCGTCCCGCTCTACGCGCTGGCGGTAATCGCCTCGTTCCTGGCCAGCCGGTTCGCCACCGTGGTGATCTACGGGCAGTCGGCGGGCGTCTACGACCACTACTTCTCCACGTTCCTCATCCCGAGCGACATCCTCTGGTCCTTCGCCCAGGCGATCTTCATGGCACTGGCGGTCATGCTGATCCACACCTACTACGGCTACAACGCCGCGGGCGGGCCGGTCGGCGTGGGTGTCGCGGTGGGCAACGCGGTGCGCACCTCGCTGGTCGCGGTGGTCACGGTGACCTTGTTGATCTCGCTGGCCATCTACGGCACCTCCGGCAACTTCCATCTCTCCGGATAAGCGACATGGCGGAATCGAAGCAAACGGAAAACCGCCTGGTGCGGGCGCTGCGCGGCGGGCTCGGCCTGAAACTGGCCGGAGCGGCGATGGTGCTGGCGCTGGTCGCGATCATGGCGGTCGCGCTGATCATGTTCGTCGGCGGGTTCACGCCCACCGCCACCGTGACGGTGGACGCGCCGCGCAGCGGCCTGGTGCTGGACCCGGACGCCAAGGTGAAGGTGCGCGGTGTGGAGATCGGCCGGGTGGCCTCGGTCGACCACACCGACGAGGGCGCCAGGCTGAAGCTGGCCCTCGATCCGGAACTGCTGAAGCTGGTGCCGTCCAACGCGGACGTCGACATCAGGTCCACCACGGTGTTCGGCGCGAAGTACGTCAACTTCATCGTCCCGCAGCAGCCGGCGACCACTTCGCTGCAACCTGGCGCGGTCGTCACCGCGCAGCGGGTGACCGTCGAGTTCAACACGCTGTTCCAGCACCTGTCCGACGTGCTCGCCAAGATCGAGCCGGAGAAGCTGAACGCGACGTTGTCCGCGCTGGGCACCGCGCTACAGGGCCGCGGGGAGAAACTGGGCGAACTGCTCGAGCAGAGCGACGCCTACCTGCGCGACATCAACCCGTATCTGCCGACGCTGCAACAGGATCTGGCGAAGACCGGCCAGGTCACCGACCTGTACGCGGACTCGGTGAACGACCTGCTGCGCACCGTGGACAACTTCACGGTCACCAGCAAGACCCTGACCCAGGAACAGGACAGCCTGGACAACGTGCTGGTGAACCTCACCGGCTTGGCCGACACCACCGGATCGGTCCTGCGCGACAACGAGAATCAGCTCGGCACGGCGCTGGATCTGCTGCGCCCGACCACCGGATTGCTCGACGAGTACGCGCCCGCGCTGTACTGCCTGATCGGCGGCCTTGGCAAGGCGCTGCCGATGGGTGAGGCGGTCTTCGGTGGCTTGCAGGAAGGCGTCGCGCTGAACACCGGCTTCATGTACGGCGCGAAGCCGTACACCTACCCGGAGGATCTGCCCAAGGTCAACGCGACCGGCGGCCCGCAGTGCGGAGGCATCCTGGACCGGGTGCCGGGCAGCCACTCGGACTATGTCGTCACCGACACCTCGGAGGGGCATGTGTACACACCGTCGACGACACTGAGTGTCAACCCGCCGAAGATCTTCCAGATCCTGTTCGCCGGACTACCGGGGGTGCCGCGCCCGTGAAGAACACCGCGACCACCGTCAAACTGGCCATCTTCACCCTGGTGATGACGCTGATCTTCGCAGGCCTGGCGGTCGTGTTCAGTCAGATGCGCTTCGCGCGGGAGAACGGCTACCACGCCGTGTTCACCAGTTCCTCCGGCATGCTGCCCGGGGCGAAGGTGCGCATCGCGGGCGTGCCGGTCGGCTCCGTCAAGTCGGTGAAGGTCGGCAAGGACTATCTCGCGCACGTCGAGTTCGATGTCGACCGCAAGTACCGGCTGCTCACCAGCACTCGTGCGGCGATCAAATACGAGAACCTGGTCGGCGACCGCTATCTCGAGCTGTCGGAGGGCCCCGGCTCCAACCGCGTCTTGCAGCCGGGCGGCACCATCGCCAAGGAACAGACCGCGCCCGCCCTCGATCTGGACATGTTGCTCGGCGGTTTCCGGCCGCTGCTGCGCGGACTCGACCCCGGCCAGGTGAACGACCTGACCAACGCGCTGCTGCAGATCTTCCAGGGCCAAGGCGGCACGCTGGTGTCGCTGCTCAACAGCGGCGGCTCGTTCGCCAAGACGCTCGCCGACCGGGACGCCCTGATCGGCAGCGTGATCAACAACCTCAACGCGGTCCTGCAGACCATCGATGAGCGCGGCGACCAGTTCGCCACCACGATCGCCGAATTACAACGCTTGATCAGCGGATTGGCCGCCGACAAGGACCAGATCGGCGACGCGATCCCGCGCATCGCAGGCGCTACCGGCGACCTGACCGATCTGCTCTCCCAAGCCCGCCCCGATCTGCGGGGCACCATCGAGCAGACCGGGCGTCTGGCCACGAATCTCGACGCCGGGTCGGACACGGTCCAGTGGGTGCTGGACCGGCTGCCGTCGACCTATCGCCAGCTGATCCGCATCGGCTCATACGGCTCCTTCCTCCAGCTCTACGTCTGCTCGACGAACTTCCTGGTGGACGGCCCGAACGGCCAGACGATGAAGATCAACATGCCCGGGGCGCAGACGACCGGAAGGTGTGCGGACAACCGATGAAAGAGCAGCGATCACCCGCCATCACCATCGGCATCGTCGGCCTCGTGCTCGCCGTGGCGGTGGCGCTGTCGGCCCTGCAATTCGACCGGCTGCCGTTCATCCGTTCCGGCGCGACGTTCACCGCCTACTTCGCCGACGCGGGCGGCCTGCTGCCCGGCGACCCGGTCCAAGTGGCGGGCGTTCGATCCGGTCGCGTGGAGGACGTCAGCCTGGACGGCGCGAAAGTGCTCGTCCGGTTCACTCTCGCGGAGTCGATCGTGCTCGGTGAGAAGACTTCGGCGGCGATCAAGACCAACACGGTGCTCGGCCGCAAGTCGCTGGAGCTGACGCCGTCGGGCACCGGCGCGCTGCGCGTCGACGACACCATCCCGCTCGAGCGCACCACATCGCCGTATTCGCTCAACGAGGCGCTGAGCGACCTGGCGGGCACGGTGCACGACCTGGACCTGGACCGGGTCGACCAGACCCTCGACGCGCTCTCGGCGACCTTCGCCGACACGCCCGCGCCGTTGCGCTCGGCGCTGGACGGCGTCACCGCGCTCTCCCGCAGCATCAACGCGCGCGATCAAGCGCTGACGGACTTGCTGAAGCGGGCGCAGAACGTGACGAAGATCCTCGCCGACCGGGGCAACCAGATCAGCGCGCTGCTGCTGGACGGCAACGAACTGCTCGGCGAGCTGGACCGGCGGCGCACCGCCCTCGGGCAGCTGATCGTCTACGTCAACGGACTCGCCCAGCAGCTCTCCGGCCTGGTCGCCGACAACGAGGCGCAGCTGAAACCCGCCCTGGACAAACTGAATTCGGTGCTGGCGCTGTTGCAGCGCAACAAGCAGAATCTCGCGGACGCGCTGGACGGGCTCGGACCGTTCGCCGCGGCCCTGGGTGAGCAGGTCGGCAGCGGTCCCTACTTCCAGGCCTACGTGATCAACGCGGCGAGCAAGACGCTGCAACCGCTGGTGGACGCGCTGGTGTGGCCGCAGCACCTGCCGAGTGATCTGCAGAGCTACCTCACGCCGTCCCCATCGATCGAACCCGCGATACAGGAGCCGCCGCGGTGAATATCGTACGGAAACTACCTCGCTGGGCGTTGGTGCTGGCCGGAGTGGTCGTCGCGGCGCTCGTGGTCGCCGTCGCGTGGAACGGCATAACCCGGATCGGGACCACCAAGGTCACCGCCTATTTCACCTCCACATCCGGCCTGTACGCGGGCGACGACGTGCGGGTGCTCGGCGTCAAGGTCGGCCGCATCGACGCGATAGAGCCCGGCGCGGATCGGGTGAAGGTGTCCATGACCCTGAATCGCGGAGTCGACGTCCCCGCCGACCCGAAAGCGGTGATCATCTCGCCTTCGCTGGTCTCGGCGCGTTTCATCCAAATCGCGCCCGCCTACACCGGCGGTCCGAAATTGAAGGACAACAGCGTGATCCCGATCGAGCACACCGCGGTGCCGGTCGAATGGGACGACATCAAGGCCGAGCTGTCCAAGCTGGCCACCGCGCTCGGCCCGGTCGGCGACGACAAACAGGGGTCGTTCGGCCGCTTCGTCGACACCGCCGCGAACAACCTCGACGGCAACGGACAGCGGTTCCGCGACACCCTGCGGGAGCTGTCGGCCACCTTGAACACGCTGTCGGACGGCCGCACCGACCTGTTCGGCACCGTGCGCAACCTGCAGAAGTTCGTCGACGTGCTGTCGGCGAGCAACGAGCAGATCGTGCAGTTCGAAGGCAGGCTCGCGTCGGTGTCCTCGGTGCTGGCCGGGGTCTCCTCGGATCTCGGCGCGGGCCTGGACAACCTGGACGCGGCGATCGTCGACGTGCGCCGGTTCATCGCGGGCAGCGGAGCGGAACTCGCCGAGGGCGTGCAGCGGCTGGCCGACGCCACCCAAGTGCTGGTCGACAAGCGACCGGAATTGGAACGCGTCCTGCACTCCGGCCCGACCGCGCTGGTGAACTTCTACCAGATCTACAAACCGGCCCAAGGCACCCTGACCGGCGCGATCGCGCTGAACAACCCGGCCGACCCGCTCGGCTTCCTGTGCGGCTCGGTCCGCGCGCTGGAGACCAACGACTCCGATCGCAGCGCCGACCTGTGCGCGCAATACCTCGCGCCCGTGATCAACAGCCTGAGCATGAACTACGTGCCGATCATGACGAACCCGGCCAGCGGCGTGACCGCGTTTCCCGACCAGCTGGTGTACTCCGATCCCAGCCTGGCCGGGCGGGTGGCGAGCCAGAATCCGGCGCAGCCGCAGCCCGCTCCGGTGAGCATCCCGGACGGCCTCGCCGGGCTGGCCATCCCGGGCCTGACAGGAGGAGGGCGATGATGCCGAGGCGGCGGATGCGCCGCACCGCCGCCGTCGCGGCGGGGCTGGCGGTGGCGCTCGGCGTCACGGGCTGTCAGTGGGACGGACTGAATTCGCTGCCCATGCCCGGCACCGAGGGGACCGCACCCGGCTCCTACGAGGTGCGCGTCCAGATGCCGAACGTCACCACGCTGACCAGGAATTCGCCGGTGCGGGTGCACGACGTCGCGGTCGGCACCGTCTCGAAGATCGAGGTGGAGGACTGGCACGCGCTGGTCACCGTCTCGCTGAACCCGGACGTGCACCTGCCCGCGAACGCCGTCGCCAAGATCGGGCAGACCAGTCTGCTCGGCTCCAACCATCTCGAGCTCTCCGAGCCGACCGATCAGCCCCCCGAAGGCCAGTTGAAGGCTGGCGACGTCATCCCGCTCGCGCGTGCCGGAACCTATCCGACCACCGAGCAGGTGCTGTCGTCGCTGTCGGTGGTGCTCAACGGCGGTGGCGTCGCGCAATTGGAAACCATCACCCACGAGCTGAATTCCGCGCTCACCGGGCGGGAGGACGCCATCAGGGACCTGCTGCCGCAGCTGAACGAGCTGACCACGAACCTGGACCGCCAGACCGGCGACATCATCGCCGCGATGAGCGGACTGGACCGGCTCGGCGGTCAGCTCGCCGAGCAGCGCGACGTGGTGGCGGAGGCGATCGAGCAGATCCATCCGGCGTTGACCGTGCTGGCCGATCGCCGCGCGAACATCACCAGGGCGATCACCGCGCTGGGCGAGCTGAGCGACGTCGTGCGGCGCATCGTCGCGGCGAGCGGCGACGACTTGAAGGCCAACCTGCACAGCCTCGTGCCGGTGCTGAAGTCGCTGTCGGACACCGGCAGCGATCTGACCGAGGCGCTGAAGATCCTGGCCACCTTCCCGTTCCCGATGAAGAACCTGGACCACGCGATCAAGGGTGACTACCTCAACCTGTTCATGACCGTGGACATCACCGGCAAGCGGCTGGATTCGAACTTCCTCACCGGAACGCCGCTGGGCGGACGGTTCGGCGGCGTGGAAGGCGCGCTCGGCAGCTTCGCGCCCGGCACGGCAGCGCAGAACGGCGACCCGGCCACGGGTCCGTTGCAGGCGCCGCCGCCCGCGGCGAGCCAGCCCGCCCCGACCATCCCGGGACTCCCGCCGATCCCCGGCATTCCCGCCATTCCCGGGTTGACCGTGCCCATGCCGGGCAACACCGCGCCGCAAGGGGGTCCGGGACAGTGACACTCACCCGGTTCGTCCGTACCCAGCTGATCATCTTCTCCGTGCTGACGGTGATCGGCCTGGTGGTCATGGGCGGCACCTACGTCAAACTGCCGGCGATGTTCGGCATCGGGCGCTACGAGGTCACCGTGCGGCTGGCCGCGACCGGTGGTCTCTACCCGACGGCCAACGTCGCCTATCGCGGCACGAACGTCGGTGTGGTGAAGGAGGTCCGGCTGACGCCGGTCGGCGTGGACGCGAAGCTGTCCATCGCCAGCGACTACAAGATTCCCTCGGATGTCGACGCGTGGGTGCGCAGCGTCTCCGCGGTCGGCGAGCAGTACGTGGACCTGGTGCCCGCGCAGAACCGCACGGGCGGAAACCTGCGCGACGGCAGCGTGATCCCGGTGGAGCGCACCAAGCTGCCGCAAGAGGTCGGCGCGCTGCTCGACCAGGCCGACCGGCTGCTGTCGAGCGTCGCGGACACCCGGCTGAAACAGGTCATCGACGAGGCGTTCCTCGCGTTCAACGGCGCGGGACCGGATCTGCAACGGTTCATCGATTCCGCGTCGTTGCTGGTGCAGGAAGCGCAGGCCAACGCGGAACCGACGAAACAGCTGCTCGACCGGATCGGGCCGCTGCTGGACACCCAGACCCGCTCGGACGCCGCGATCCGTTCCTGGACCGCCGATCTCGCGACGGTCACCGACCAGTTACGCGGTCACGACCCCGCGCTGCGTGGAATCCTGCGCGAGGGCCCGTCGTCGATGCAGCGGGTGACCAACCTGTTCGAGGACCTGCGCCCGACGCTGCCGCTGCTGCTGTCGAATCTGGTCAGCGTCGGTCAGGTCGCCGTCACGTATCACGCGGGGCTGGAGCAGATCCTGGTGGTGTATCCGCCGCTGGTCGCCGCGCTGCTGACCGCCGTCCGCGGTCCGCTGGAATACGGCGCGCTGGTCGACTTCATGGCGCTGGTCAACGACCCGCCCGCGTGCACGACCGGCTTCCTCCCGCCCGACCAGCGGCGCTCGCCGAGCGAGCTCGACACCCCGGACACGCCGCCGGGCCTGTACTGCAAGGTTCCACAGGACGCACCCGAAGCGGTGCGCGGCATCCGCAACACGCCGTGCGCCGAGGTGCCCGGTGTGCGCGCCCCGACGCCGGAACTGTGCCGCACGGGGTACGTTCCGATCGGTGACAACCCGCCGTTCGGGCCGCCGCGTCCGGTGGCGCCCGCCGCCGCGCCCGCGAGCGAGCCCCCGGTCGTCGCACCCGCGAGTTACGGTGGCGGCACACCAGCCGCCGCACGGTCGTACGACCCGGCCACCGGCGTGTACATCGGCACCGACGGGCGTACCTACCGACAGGGCGATATCGGACCGGGCGGTTCGGGCGCGGTACCGTCGAGCTGGCAGGCGATGCTCGAGGAGCAGCAACGATGAGTGAGAGCAACGGAGAAGGTCACCGCGCGCGACGGCGTGCGGTGCGCTCGGCCGGGCCGCCGGTCGAGGAGAACGCGACCGGTGGCGTGCGGACCGTGGTCGCGAAGGACCCTGCCGCCGCGACCGAAACCGGCGTCGCGGACGGCGGTACGAGTTCGGTCGCGGCCGAGCCGGAAGTCTCGTCCGCTTCGGCGCCGGTCACGGACGACTCGAGCGTCGATGCGGCGAAGGTATCCGTGACGAAAACCGACGCCGAACCCGACTCCGAGGCAACACCGGCCGAGCCCGAAGGGAACAAACGGCGCGGAGTCCCGCGTGTCCTCGCCGCGGCCGCCGCGGCCTTGCTGGTCGTGGCGCTCGTGGCCGGTGCGGTCGTGTCGGTTGTCGCGACGCACGCGACCCACGAACGTGACCAGCGCCGAGCCGAATACGTGGAAACCGCCAGGCAGGCGATCGTCAACCTGACCACCATCCGCGCGGATACGGCCAAGCAGGACATCGACCGGATCCTCTCGCTGGCCTCGGGGGAGTTCAAGACCGAGTTCGACGGCCGGGTCGACCCGTTCACCAGCATCGTGCAGCAGGCCAAAGTGGTCTCCAGCGGCGAGATCGTCGAGGCCGCGCTGGAAAGCGACGACGATCGCTCCGGACGGGTGCTGGTCGCCGCCAAGCAGACGCTGACCAACGCGGGCCAGGCCGAGCCGCAGACCAGGTACTACCGGTTCCGGGTCACCGTGTCGCGCGGCGATTCGGGGCTGTCGGTGTCCAACGTGGAGTTCGTGGCATGAACGGTCAGGCCCGGAGGCGGCAGCGGAGCGTGACCACGGAGGGCCCCGTTCATGCCGGAGTCGGACACAGCATGAACGGTCAGGCCCGGAGGCGGCAGCGGAGCGTGACCACGCAGGGCCCCGTTCATGCCGGAGAGGACACAGCATGAGTATGAACGGCATTCGCGCCAAGATCCTGCTAGCGGTCCTCGGTGTGGTCGTCGCGGCGGCCGCGGTCGTCGGCGGCGTGAACGGCTACCGCTACTGGGATGACCGGCAGGCCGAGCAATCGCGCAAGGACGCGGTCGCGACGGCGGGCCGCACTCTCGAGGCCATGTTCACCTACAACCCGCAGACCGTGGACACCGAGCTGCGCAAATCCGCCGACAACCTCAGCGGTGACTTCCGCGCCGACTACCTGACGCTGATCGAGAAGCAGATCGCTCCCGGCGCCAAGGAGAAGCAGCTCACCGTCACTGCGACCACCCAGGCGGCCGGCGTCATCTCCGCCGACCGCTCGCACGCGCAGGTCCTGCTGTTCCTCAACCAGGTGATGACGAGCAAGGACACCCCGCAGGGCACCACCACGGGCAGCCGGGTACGCGTCTCCTTGACGAAGTCCGATTCGCACTGGTTGGTGTCGGCGGTGACGCCGGTCTGACGCCGGTCCGCTGGATTCGCTAGGCCGATTCCGATGACACTGTGCGCGGCAGCCGCACCGTGAACGTCGTCCCGGCCTCGGGCGTACTGCGCACGCCCACCTCGCCGCCGTGCGCCGTCACCAGGGCTTGCACGATGGACAAGCCGAGACCCGTGCCGCCGCTGCTGCGGGCGCGGGAGGTGTCGGCACGGTAGAAGCGCTCGAAGACGCGCTCGGCGTCCTCCGCTGTCAGTCCTGGACCGGTATCCGCCACTTCGAGCAGCACATCGTCGGGGCCGGGGGTGAGCAATACCGTCACCTTCGCGTCGGGCGCGGTGTGGGTGAGGGCGTTGTTCAGCAGATTGCTCAGTACCTGGCGCAGCCTCGCCTCGTCCCCGATCACCTCGAGCGTCCCCTCGCCCGGTTCGATCCGCAGCTCGATGGTGCGGACGGGCCCGTCGGCGTGCCCGGCGGAGACCACGGCGCGCGCGTTGTGCACTCCGTCGCTGGCGACGGCGAGCAGGTCCACCGGGCCGAGTTCCAGCGGGCGCTGCGCGTCCAGCCGCGCGAGCATCAGCAGGTCTTCCACGAGCACGCCCATCCGCTGGGATTCGCGCTCGATGCGGTCCATGAACGCGGCGGGATCGTCGGTCGCGCCCTGCCGATACAGCTCCGCGAACCCGCGGATCGTCGTCAACGGGGTGCGCAACTCGTGACTGGCGTCGGCGATGAAACGGCGCATGCGGTCCTCGGACCGGCGGGCCGCCTCCTCGGACGCGGCGGTCGCGGTGAACGCGCGCTGGATCTGCGTCAGCATCCCGTTCAGCGATCTGGACAGCCGGTCGACCTCGGTGTTGGTGTCGCGCACCGGCACCCGGCGGTGCAGGTCGCCTTGGGCGATGGCCGCGGCGGTGCTCTCCACTCGGCGTAGCGGCCGCAAGCTGCGCCGCACCATGAAGTACGCGAGCACCGCCAGCACGGCCAGGACGACCGCCCCGACGATCAGCTCCAGCACCACGAGCCGGTGCACCGTGTCGGTGTTCTGCGTGAGCGGCAGCGCCACTGTCGTCGTGCCCTCCGGTGTGCGCAGCGTCAGCACCCGCCACCGGATCGCTCCTCCGTTCGCGGAGTCGACGGTGTACGGGCCCGTCGGCGGCGTGGCAGGCAGCACCGGCTCCGCGTCGACGGCGAACGCCGGGATGAGGAACGCGCGCCCGTCGGTGCGTATCGAACGCACCCAGAACTGGCTGGGGGCGTGGCGTGGGTCGGGCGGCAGCACCGGTGGCGGCGGCCCACGCCGGGACCATTCCATCGCGCCTCCGCGCAACTGCTGGTCGGTACGGGCGGTCAGCTGCTGTTCCAGGGCCGAAGTGACCACCATGCCGGAGACGAGCAAGCCGAGCCCCGCCGTGAGCACCAGCAGAACCATCAGCGTCACGCGCAGCGGAACGGCGGACAGCCAGCCGGAAACCTTCGCGCGCGCGCCGACGATCCGGCCCCGGCTCATGAACCGCTCTTGCGGTGGGGCGCGCGCATCACGTAGCCGACGCCGCGCAGCGTGTGGATCAGCCGGGTATCGCCGGTGTCGACCTTCTTGCGCAGGTAGGAGACGTAGGTTTCCACGACGCCGACCTCGCCGCCGAAGTCGTAGCGCCAGACGTGGTCGAGGATGCGCGGTTTGCTCAGCACGGTGCCCGCGTTGACCATGAAGTAGCGCAGCAGTGTGAACTCGGTGGGCGACAGCGCGACCGGCTCGCCCGCCTTCCACACCTCGTGGGTGTCGTCGTCGAGTTCGATGTCCTCGAAACGGAGGCGCGAGCTTTCCCGCTGCGGCGCGGCGTGCCCGGCGCGGCGCAGGATCACCCGCAGCCGGGCCACCACTTCCTCCAGGCTGAACGGCTTGGTGACGTAGTCGTCGGCACCGAGGGTGAGGCCGGTGATCTTGTCCTGCACGTCGTCGCGCGCGGTCAGGAACAGCACGGGCGCGTCGATGCCGTCGGCCCGCAACCTGCGCAGCAGGCCGAAGCCGTCCATGCCGGGCATCATCACGTCCACGATCAGCGCCTGCGGACGGAAGCTGCGCGCCTTGTCCAGCGCCTGCGCGCCGTCGGCCGCGGTGTCGACTTCGAAGCCCTGATAGCGCAGACTCACCGCGAGCAGTTCGACGATCATCGGCTCGTCGTCGACCACCAGCACCCTGGCCTCGGGTGTCTGCTGCACGGGGGCGCCACTCATGGCTTCATCGTCCGCTGTTCGCCTGCGAACTTCCTGGACCGAAGCTGGGTGATTCCTGTGAACGTCGGACTCAGCGGTCCTCGGGATAGACATCGTCGTCGGTCAGCAGCGCGCTGCCCGCGACCTGGTCCTGCGCCAGCGCGTCGAGGAAGGCCCGCGCCCAGCGATCAACATCGTGCGCCAGCACCTGCCTGCGCAGCGAACGCATCCGCCTGCGTTTGACGTCGCGCTCGTCCTCCAACGCCGCGACGATGGCGTCCTTCACGTCGTCCAGGTCGTGCGGATTGCACAGGTACGCCTGCCGCAGTTCCGACGCGGCGCCGGTGAACTCGCTCAGCACCAAGGCGCCGTTGAGCCCGCTGTGGCACGCGACGTACTCCTTGGCGACGAGGTTCATGCCGTCGCGCAGCGGCGTCACCAGCATCACGTCGGCGGCGACGAAGAACGCGACCAGCTCGTCGCGCGGGATCGGACGGTGCAGGTAGTGCACCACCGGGTAGCCGACCCGGGCGAACTCGCCGTTGATCCGGCCGACCTGGCGTTCGATGTCGCCGCGCATCTGGATGTAGCTCTCCACCCGCTCGCGACTGGGCGTGGCCAGCTGGATCATGACCGTGTCGGCGGGATCGATCCGGCCCTCGACGAGCAGCTCCTCGAGCGCGTTGAGACGGATATCGATGCCCTTGGTGTAGTCCAGCCGGTCGACGCCGAGCAGGATGTTCTTCGGGTTGCCCAGCTCGGCCCGGATCTTGGCGGCGCGCTCGCGCACCGATCTGCGCCTGGAGTGCTCGTCCAGCTCGGCGGAGGCGATGGAGATCGGGAACGCGCCGACTCGCACCGTGCGGAAACCGACCTGGACGACGCCGAGCTTGGAGCGCACGCCGACCGACCCGCGCGAGGTCGGCTGACCGGCCAGCCTGCGCGCCAGATAAAGGAAGTTCTGCGCGCCGCCGGGCAGGTGGAAGCCGATGAGATCGGCGCCGAGCAGGCCCTCCACGATCTCCGTGCGCCACGGCATCTGCATGAACAGCTCGACCGGCGGGAACGGGATGTGCAGGAAGAACCCGATGGTGAGGTCGGGACGCAGCATGCGCAGCATCTTGGGCACCAGCTGGAGCTGGTAGTCCTGTACCCACACCGTCGCGCCCTCGGCGGCGACCTTGGCGGTGGCCTCGGCGAAGCGCCGGTTCACGGTGACGTAGGCGCTCCACCACCTGCGGTCGTAGACCGGCCGCACGATGACGTCGTGGTACAGCGGCCACAGCGTGCCGTTGGAGAAGCCCTCGTAGTAGTCGGCCACCTCGTCGGCCGACAACGGGACCGGATGCAGTTCGAGGCCGTCCTCGATGATCGGATCCACGTCGACGTTGGGAACGCCCGCCCAGCCGACCCACGCCCCCTTGTTGTTGCGCAAGACCGATTCCAGCGCGGTCACCAGACCGCCCGGGCTGCGTTTCCACCTGGTGCTGCCGTCGGGCAGTCGTTCGAGGTCGACCGGGAGCCGGTTGGCGACGACGACGAAACCGGAGCCAGTACCGGAGCCGGTGGTTTCCGCCGCGGCGTCAGCAGTCGAGGTGTCTCTGGCGTGCTCGGAGTCGTCGGACGGATTCATCTGGTCCACTCACGCATCCTTTGCGCGTTGCTGTATCCCGCTGGAGTTGTGTAGTCGACGTCGCCGTTGGCGTCGAGAACGAGATTATTCGCCTCGAGCGTTCGGTCCAATACCCAACATAGACAACAACATCCGGCATTCGTCCGCGTCCTCGGCGTAGGCCGCGACCACTCGCTGCGCCTGACGCGCCGTTTCGTCGGCGAGTGGTTCCAGATCGTCGTCCGCAATGTCGTTGGCGCTGCCCTTCGCGGCCATCGTCAAGTCCTCCCGGCTCGTGCGCTCTTACCCTGCGAAAAGTCAATGGTATGCGACGCTGGGAGGCGCGCCCGCCGGGGCGTTGGCGCAATGGCGGCGCGCGCCGCCAGGACACCCCGGTCGACGTGCCTTCCTCGCTGGTCCCTATACCGTGGGGAGCGCAGCACCAACTCCACGAAAGGGTCGACATGCCGCTGGCCACGGTGAACGGGATTTCCCTCAACTATCAGGTGAAGGGTGACCGCGCCAAGGGCTCCGCGCCGCTGGTGGTCATGATCATGGGCACCGGCAGTCCCGGCCGGGTGTGGGAGCTGCACCAGGTTCCGGCCCTGGTCGCGGCCGGTTACCGGGTGTGCACGTTCGACAACCGCGGGATCGCGCCGTCCTTCGAGGCCGCCTCCGGCATGACCATCGACGAGCTGGCCGCCGACACCGCCGCCCTGATCGAATTCCTGGACGAGGGCCCGGCGCTGGTGGTGGGCACCTCGATGGGGGCGCGTGTGGCGCAGGAGCTGGCCCTGGCCCGCCCCGACCTGGTCCGCAAGGCCGTGTTCATGGCCGGGCACGGGCGGCTGGACCAGTTCCAGAAGACGCTCTCGCTCGGTGAACACGAACTCGACGCGGGCGGGGTGACACTGCCGCCGAAATACGAGGCGGCGATCACCGCGGTCATGAATCTCTCGCCTGCGACCATGGCCGAGCCGAACGCCGCGCGCGACTGGCTCGACCTGTTCGAGTTCACCGGCGGGCCGGTCTCGCCAGGCATTCGCGCCCAGCGCAGGATGGATCACGATTTCGACCGGGTGCAGGCCTACCGGGCGATCCGGGTGCCATGTCTTTCGGTCGGATTCGCCGACGACCGGATGATTCCGCCGTATCTGTCCAGGGAGATCGCCGAGGTCATTCCGGGTGCGCGGTACCAGGAGGTACCGGACGCCGGGCATTTCGGATATTTGGAGCGGCCGGAGGCGGTGAACAAGATTCTCCTGGACTTCTTTGCGTCCTGATTGCGAGTCGGCCGAGGTGCGGGCATAGGTAACCGCCCAGGCGTAACGTCTTGCTTGCTAGTGTCGAAACAACGCTCGGGTCTGTCGGCGCCAGAGGTTGGAAGCAACCCGGCACCGTGCGAACCAGGAGCGATCCCGTACATAGCGCCAGTATCCAGTGAGGTGAAATTGAGCACCAACCCCTTCGATGATGAAGACGGCCGCTTCTTCGTCCTGGTCAACGACGAGGAACAGCATTCCCTGTGGCCGGCCTTCGCAGAGGTTCCAGCCGGATGGCGAGTCGTGTTCGGTGAGGACAGCCGCGCCGCCTGCGTCGAGTACGTGGAGAAGAACTGGACCGACATGCGTCCGAAGAGCCTGCGCGACGCCATGGCCGCGGACGACGCGGCTCGTCAGGGCTCTGTCTGACCTGCCGCGCCTCCGGCGCGGCGTGTTCGCGGCTCCTTGACGGCTCCCGTCCGAGTGACCGCCGCTCGCGACTTCGTCGCGGACGCGGCGGCCACTCGGCTATGAGCTGGGCCGCGAACGGCACATGCTCGATCTCGCTTCGCTCGAAAGCGGTTGTCGGGCCGGTACGGTCGCGTTCGGTGCCGAACGCGGATTCCGTTGTGATGCGGACGGCGTATCGGGCTATGATGACAACCGCTTTCCCGCCTCCTTAGCTCAGTGGTAGAGCACTCGCCTTGTAAGCGAGCGGTCGTCAGTTCAATCCTGACAGGGGGCTCCGTTCAGCCGCTGCGCGTCTGTAGCTCAGTGGTAGAGGCCGTGCTCGATGTTGTAAGCGAGCGGTCGTCAGTTCAATCCTGACAGGGGGCTCCGTTCAGCCGCTGCGCGTCTGTAGCTCAGTGGTAGAGGCCGTGCTCGATGTTGTAAG